>DHFQ01000082.1 GCA_002402325.1 Candidatus Aminicenantes bacterium UBA4820 | reverse complement strand
TCGCATCTTACCCACCTAAGTCTATGTTCCCTACCATCCCTTTATTTTTCACTTTGCAGGTGATTGGTTGTCTTGGTTCTAAACTCTGATTACTGTTGTCTTCTGGTTGGAAGCGCATAGCGCAATGTCGGATTTTGGGAAACATTTGTTTTTGATTTTTGCATTTCTACAATTATTCTGGTAAATTATTATTTGAAGAGGTAAGTTTATGGCTAATGATGAAAGTTTTTATGTAACCTGCCCACACTGCAATGCGGTATTGAAAATTGATTCAGAAAGTAAAGTCGTAGTTTCTTCAGAGCCTCCTCCGTCTTCAAAAGAGGAACTCTCTTTTGAGGAGAGACTCAAGAAACTTAGTGAAGAAAAGAAGACCGCAGAAGCGAAATTTGAAGAGTCTATTAGAACTGAAAAGAGCAAAAAAGAGATTCTTGAAAAAAAATTCAAGGAACTCTCTGAAAAGGCAAAAGAAACCAAAGATGTTCCCTTTAAAAAAGATATTGACCTTGACTGAAGGAGGATGGAGATGAGTAAATTTAAGATTCTTGGTGTAGTTGTTATTCTTTCACTTTTAATTATTTCTTGCGGGAAGAAAAAACCGGGACCCCCAAAAGAAGTTGATGATTTTGCCTGCAACGATGTTGAGAGGGTAATTTCCAGAGAATATGTAACACTTGATAAGAATGTCTCTTCTGATGGTAACGGTTCAATCAAAATAACGACAACCCAGCCAATAACAGTTAGGTTTTATGAGGTTAAGTTACCAGGTGAAAATTCTAAGTACACATTTAAGGCTAAAATGAAAACAGAAGGGTTAAAAGACTCTGCATATTTAACAATGGATATACATTATCCAAATGGTGGAAACCAGAGCGTTCAGATGAATTCCAACGATTGGCTTTATGGAGATAACGATTGGACAAATATGAAAGTTGAGATTTCTGCCCCAAACCAGAAGCCCGCCTCCGTTGTTTTAAATGTGGTTTTGACAGATGAGGGAACGGTCTGGATTGATGACCTTCACCTGATTGCAACTCCTTTGTCCTGATGGCTAAAGAAGTTACCTTTGCAAAAGCCAAAGAAGTATCTTCATTCCAGGGCCAGGATGGGATTATTTTGCGAAGGTTGAAAAATGCTCTCATTTCTTGCATAATGTCTTTTGGGAGGCCTGATGAAGACTAAGATTCTCGTGGTTGAAGATTCTGGACCTATGAGAAGCCTCATCGCAGCGGCGCTTGAAGAACATCTCGAAGTTGATGTTTATGAAGCGGAAAGTGGTTTTGCAGCATTGAAACTTATTCCCGACACTATGTTTAACATCATAATCACCGATATAAATATGCCTGACATAAACGGACTTGAGTTAATCTCATTTCTAAGGCAACACCCAAATTTCAAGAGTGTTCCGATTATAATCATTTCGACAGAAGGGGCTGAAGCAGACAGGAAAAGAGGAATAGAGATAGGTGCAAATGATTATCTGGTAAAACCATTTACTGAGGGGCAACTTGTTAACACGGTTCAAAAATTTTTGACTTAAAGAGGTAAGATGGATAGACCTCAAGAGAAAGCAGTAAAAGATTTTATCGCGGAAGCAGAAGAAATTCTTGAGTCTTTGAGCGATGATGTTGAAGTCGCTTACGAGCAGTTTGAATCTCTAAAAAAAATTAAACCCGATCTTTTAAACAAGATTTTCAGAGAGATGCACTCCTTAAAGGGGCTTGCATCAATGTTGCAACTTGATAAAATAACAACTTTGAGCCACGATATGGAAAGCCTTCTTGACAAAGCAAGGATGGGAAAAGTCAAATTAAGTCCTGAAATTTTTTCAGTTCTTGATGAAACAAGGAAAGCGTTAAGGCAGTTAGTTGTTGAGGTGAGTCAGGGTGGAGAAAAATTGGACACCTCTCTTCTCCTTGAAAAGATTTCTAATGTGATTGAAGGTGAAAACAAAAAGCAAGAGCCCTCAAAACCAAAATTAAAACTATCTGAAGAAACTTTAAAATCACTTACTGAGTATGAAGAGCATAGACTTAAGGAAAACATAGAAGAGGGAAATAAAATTTACTCCATTCAGGTTGGATTTAGTTTTGTTGATTTTGATGTAAGATTAAAATCGCTAACAGAAATTCTCAACAATAGCGGGGAAGTTATTAGCACCCTTCCTGTCATTGATCCAGACATAACAGAGGGAATTCACTTTAAACTTATTTACGGAACAAACCTTGATGAAAATTCTTTGAAAATGCTTGTGCAAGGTGAAAATGGAATAGTTGAGAACCTGTTAGAAACAGGCACATCTGCACCTTCAAAAAAAGAAAAAGTTGTGGAAGAGAAAACACCTTTATCCAGAGAAATAGAGGAAGAGCCAGCAAAAGAGGAGGAATCTGTAACTGAAGAGGGTGAAGATATAAAGGGCATTTCAAACAATGTGAAGGTTGATATTGAAAAACTTGATGAAGTGATGGGACTTGTTGGTGAATTGGGCTTAATAAAAACTTCTTTTGAAAAGATTTCTTCTCTGCTTCTCGATGTCTCGGAACTACATGATTTATGGCGGGACCTACAAAAAAATATTAGGTCAATGGAGAAGAAACTTGACGAGTTACAAAGGTCAATAATTGACATAAGGATGGTCCCAATAAGCCAGATTTTTACAAGAATAAACAGAACAGCAAGAAGACTTGCCCGTCAATCTGGTAAAGAAATTTCTATTCAAATGTATGGTGGAGAAACAGAACTTGACAAAAGAATTATGGATGAACTTGTAACCCCCCTCATTCACATAATAAGAAATTCAATAGACCACGGAATTGAATCTGCAAAAGAGAGGTTCAAATATGGAAAATCTCCTGAAGGATTGCTCGTAATTTCAGCATATCACAGAGGGAATGCAATAGTGATTGAAGTAACTGATGATGGAAAGGGAATTGATTATGAAAAGATAAGGGAAGTTGCGATTAAAAAAGGAATCGTTGGGGAAAAAGATACACTCTCAGAGCAGGACTGCCTTGATTTAATTTTTCAACCCGGATTTTCTTCAGCAGAAAAGGTTACTGAGGTTTCTGGAAGAGGTGTAGGGCTTGATATTGTAAAAAACACAATTGAAAAGATGAAGGGATCAATCTCTGTTTGGAGTGAAAAAGGAAAGGGGACCACATTTCAGCTCGTACTTCCAATCACTCTCGCGATAATTCAATCCCTCATTGTCAAATGCGCGGGACAGAATTATGCTATTCCTATTTCGTCTGTAATTGAGAGTTTTAGAATTAAAGAGGGCGACATAGAATTTGTCAATAAAAAGGAAGTCTACAATTTAAGAGGAACAACTCTTCCTATCGTGAGACTTGAAGATAGATTTAAAATTAAAAGGGATAAGCAAAAAGAGAATGATAGCCTTTTTGTTGTCGTTGCAAAAAAAGGAGAAAAATTAGCGGGAATAGTCGTTGATGACCTTGTTGGAGAGCAGGAAACCGTTATTCATCCAATTGGAAAAAAACTTGGTAATCTGCCCGGCGTTGCAGGAGCAACAGAAATTGGGGAAAATCAGGTAATTTTAGTAATAGATACGGCAAGTTTATTATCACCCTTAGAGGTAAGTCGTGTTTAAAAGTTTTTATGGTTTAAGAGAAAGGCCTTTTGGAAAAACTCCCGATCCAAGATTTTTATACCTTTCAAAAGAGCACGAAGAGGCTCTGGCAAGGCTTGAATACGCAATCGAAGAGCGTGATATGGCGGTTCTTACAGGAGACATTGGTTCTGGAAAAACAACCATTTCAAGGGCTTTGATGGATAGAAATCAGAAAGACCACTTTATCCTAATCGTCAATCCTCGTTTAAGTCCAACTCAACTTTTAAGAGAAATTGCAAGGCGTCTTGACCTTGACTTAAAACATTTTAGAAGCGACCTCCTTGAGGACATTTCAAACAGACTTCTTGAATTTTATTCAGAAAATAGAGGAGTGGTTTTGATTGTTGATGAGGCGCAACTCATTCCTACAAAATCAACTTTCGATGAGTTAAGGCTTTTATCAAACTTTCAACTTGATGATGTAAACCTTGTTTCAATCATTTTAATTGGACAACCCGAATTAAGGGAAAGACTAAAACACCCAACCTACTCCGCTTTACGACAGAGGATTGGAATGTGGTATCACTTAACAAATTTAAACGAAAAAGAAACGATAAATTACATCAAACATAGAATAAAAATAGCCGGAGGCAAACCATCCATTTTTTCAGAGAGTGCAATGAAATATATATTTGAAAAGACAAATGGTGTTCCAAGAATTATAAATACTCTTGCCACAAATTCTCTTCTTGTTGGCTTTGAGAAAGAAGAAAATCCAATCACCATTGAAAGTGTAAAAGAGGCTTCAAAAGAACTTGTCCTTTAAAAAAATAAATTAGAAAGAGAGGTTTGAATGTTCAAGAAACTTTGTTTTTCGTTAATTTTTGTGATGTTTATTTCTCTAATCCTTTTTTCCGCTGAGCCAACAAACGATACAATCAGCCTTCTAAAATCGGTTGATAAGGCAAAGTATCCCGATGCTGATGCTGTGGTTGTCCTTGATAAAACGAAGGTTGATGTCGAAGAATCGGGGCTCTCCCATGTCAATAAAAAATTCATTATAAAAGTTATGACTGAGGATGGATGCAAGAACTATTCAACATATCGTCTTGATTATGACCCTGCATCTTCCTACGCTGAGATAAAATCAATAAAAATTTATAGAGGGGACAAAGTTGAGGAACTTTCGCAAGATGCTATTCTTGATCTCCCTCAGCCCCAATCTATGATCTATTGGGGACCAAGAATGAAACTTGCATCCATCCCAAGATTGAATCCTCTTGATGGGATTGAGATTGAAACATATTCAAAGGGTTTTGTAATCGCATATTTGACAAATTCAGAACCCGATGATGAAAGATACATTCCGCCTATGAGGGGACATTACTACGATGTAATTCTCTTTCAAGGTAACTATCCAATCATCTCAAAAACTTACACCGTTACGCTTCCAAAAGAAAAAGTGATAAATGCTAAGGTTTTCAACGGGGAAATAATTTGTGAAACGTCATTCACCAAAGATAAAGTGATTTATAAATGGAGTAAAGAGAACATTCCTGCAATAAAAAGAGAGCCGGGAATGGTTGAAGATACAGATACGATGACCAAGATCGTTCTTGCGACCGTTCAAGATTGGCCTGAAAAATCAAGATGGTTTTATGAAGTGAACGAAAAGGCAAAGGCTTTTGAATATAACGATGAAATAAAAAAGAAGGTTGATGAAATAACAAAAGATTTTAAAACAGATGACGACAAAAGAAAGGCTCTTCTTGCATGGGTTGCGAGGCAGATAAGATATTCAGGAATTTCTATGGGAAAGGGAGAGGGCTACACACTTCATCCTGGAATAATGACCTTCAATGATAGAGCGGGCGTTTGCAAGGATATTGCAGGGATGCTCGTAACGATGTTGAGGGCAGCAGGCTATCCCACATATCCAGCAATGACTATGGCTGGGGCAAGGGTCGAAAATATCCCTGCCGATCAGTTCAACCACTGCGTAGTTGCGGTTAAACTTTCCGAAGGAAATTACAAACTCTACGACCCGACATGGTGTCCTTTCAGCAGAGAGATATGGTCATCCGCAGAAAAGCCTCAAAACTATGTGATTGGAAGTGAGAGGGGAGAAATTTTGATGGAGACTCCACCCGCCCCACCAGAGGATAACTTCGTCAAAATAGTCTCCATAGGAAATCTTGATAATGAAGGTAACCTTGATGGAACAATGAAAATTACAGCAGGTGCTTATAGCGAAACAAATCTTGCCTGGGCGATAGTCTTTTCTGAAAAGCCAGAAGTTAAAAGCGTTATAGAATCGTGGATAACAAAAATTTCTCCGCAGGCAACTGTGGTTTCTTTTCAAACTGAAGACCCTGCAAATGTTTTCAAACCCTTTTACATTGAGATAAAATACAAAGTTCCAAATTTTGCAATAAAAGGTAAAAATGGCTTCTATTTTGAATCACCCGTTTCACAAAACATTCTATCAAGCAGGCGTTTGACCGATTTCATGAATGCCATAGATGGAGAAAAAAAGGAACACGACATATTTTTGAGATCAACAAGAAAGTTCATCTTTGAAGAAACAATCAATCTTCCTTTTTCCGCAAAAAATAAATGTGAAATCAAACCAGAAAGCGTTGATGGACCCTCATCTTCCTTTGAAGGAAGGGGTGTTGTAAACGGTAAAACATTTGAACTCAACGAAACTTTTACGATAAAGAAAAAGATTATCCCAAAAGAGGATTATCCAAATTTAAAAAAATCTTACGAAGCGATGCAAGATTTTCAAAATGTAAGATACAAGTTTTCATATTAGGAGTGAAAGATGAAGAAAACTATTTTAATATTAATCTCTCTTCTTTTTGTTTTTACGGTTTTTTGTCAAAATCCCTATCTCAATACACCAACCTCCAAAGAATATCCCGACGCTGATGTGATAATCCTGAAAGAAAAACTTTCATTTGTCTTAGATGCAAACAATGAACTAACTCAAAAGGTTGAAAGGGTTGAAAAGGTTCTGACCTATCAAGCTTTTGACATTATCGGTGATCCTCATATAAGTTATGATAAGGAAAATCAAAAACTTGAATTTAAAAAGTTAAGAACATATCAAGTTGAGGGAAAAGTTGTTGATGCTAAGCAAAATTCATTCAATGAAATGACCCCCTTTGAACTTGAGAAATGCCCCGACTACACAAACATAAGGCAGGTCGTAGCAACAAAGGTTGGGCTTGATATAAATAGTGTTGTTGAAATGGAATATGAGATAAAAGACAAAAAGCCATACAAGAGATTCCTTGATCACTCTTTACTCATCTGCAACCCCTTCGTTACTCTTGAAAAGGAGATTGAAATTGTTGTTCCTTCAAATGTTGACCTCCACTACCTACTTTTAAATAGCGATGAAAAATTCTCAATAAAGCAGGATGCAAACAACACAATTTACTCTTTAACATTTAAAAATCTTCAACCTATTTATTACAACGAATGCACTCACGGTGAGCAATATCTAACACCCTTTTTAATTTTTACCACAGCGCCAGATTGGGCTCATCAGGCAACAATTTTAAACACTCTAATTAAAAAAAGTTTATCCTCGCAATCAAAATCTCTTGAAGAAAAAGTCAAAGAATTAACTGCAAATATTCCATCTTTAAAGGATAAAGCAAGAGCAATAGATGATTTTGTTGTGACAAAATTTACTTTAGCCAACTGGGATTTAAGTGATTTTGATTTTACTCCAAGAGCGGTTGATAGAATTTATGAGACAGGTTATGGCAATTGCCTTGACAAGGCTCTACTACTTTCAAAGATGCTCGATGTTTTGGGGATAAAATCAACAATCTATCTTTGCTCACAAACGCCGATTGAAGAAATGAATCTTCCACCTTCTCTTTCAATTTTTGATTCCGTAATCGTGTCGGCAAATGCAGATGGTGAAACATTCTTCTTCAGTCCTGTAATGGGAGCTGATGAGTTCATTCATAAATATATTGCAAATAAATTGGCATTAAAAATTGACGACGGAACATCATCTTTAATGAAATTTCCCTCTTTATCAAGAGACAATCTTCTAACCTGCACAATTTCAATCTTACCTCAAGAAGGGGCATCAACATTGAAGGGCGTTGCTGCAATCACTCTGAGCGGAAGTTACGCCAATTACGAAGGATTTTTAAAAGGCGGATCGGATGCTAAGGCAAATTCTTTACTTAAATCAATTCTTCCACAGGTGAAGGATGTAAAGGCAAAAATTGGGAAACTCGAAAATGAAAATATAGATTTCACCGCTGAATTTTCAATCGATGTAAAAGACCCGGCGGAGAAGAAAAAGATTGATGGAATTCTTTTGACTTCACTGCCTGACATCTCTCTAATCAGGGAAAATGACCTTTATTCAAAGGAAGAAAGGGAGATGCCCAAAATTCTTCAATCAACAGGCAGAGAGATTTATCAAATCACATTTGAAGAACCGCAAGGGTTCAAGGCTTTCAACAACATAAGGGATATTAACTTTAATGGTGGTTTGTTACTTTCTCAGAAATTCTCGCAGGATGGAAAGAAGAAAACGATAACATTAGAGGTCAACGCTCCAACAAATAAAATATCACAGGCTGAATACAAAGAGTTGAGGAAAGCAACTTCTATGCTTCTTTCAGAGGGTTTTAGAAACATCTACCTTGAAAAGGAGAATGAAACAAAAAATAAACCTTAACCGTTGTTAAGATTTTTTAATAAAGGAACAGGGCAGGGTTTTAATTCATTCCTTAGCCATTTTTTCTTTGACGCTTGCCTCTTTTCTTTCCATAGAGGGTTCTCTATCCTGTCTTAAGGAGATTTTTAGGTTGGTGCTTATTCTTTTGACACCCATTTCAAAAAGTTTATCCTGACATTTTTCAATCGTTTTGATAACCTCATCCCACTCCCCTTCTATGTTTGTTCCCATTGAATGAAATTCATATTTTAGCCCGCTTTTTTCTATTATTTTTAAACACTCAGCAATGTAGGGTGAAAGGGATAAGCTTTCTCCCAGAGGAATGAAAGTAACCTCACATATCACTTTTTTCATTTTTCCCCCCTTCTGGAAAGCCAAGTTTTACCTTATGAATTCTTTTTTTATCGCTAAAGAGTATTTCAACATCAATTCCATCAATTTTAAATCTTTCCCCCGTTTGTGGGATGGTGCCAATCTTCGTTGCAATAAAGCCCGCAACAGAATCGTAATCCCCTTCCTCAAAGTTGAAGCCGCTTATTTCGGAAATGTCTTTTAAAGAGACTCTTCCATTAATTTCATACAATCTTTCACCCAGAACTTTTATTAGACTGCTTTCTTCCCTTTCCTCTATTTCGCCGACAATCTCCTCGACAAGATCCTCTAAAGTTACAAGTCCATCAACACCGCCATATTCATCAACTACTATAACGATTTGTTCTTTCTCTTTCTGCATTTCTCTCAAAAGATCAAGAATCGCCTTGTTTTCAGGGACAAAGGAAATTGGGTTTGAAAACTCTTTGATTTTTTTATTTTCTTCTCCATTTACTATCGCAGGAAGAAGATCCTTTATAAAGACAACACCAATGATGTTATCTATTGTCCCTTCATAAATTGGCATCCTTGTGTGCCTTTTTTCAGCAAAGAGAATCAACGCATCTTTTACACTTCTTTCGCTCTCTATTGAGACAATGTCAATTCTCGGAGTCATAATCTCTCTAACCATAGTGTCTTTAAATTCCATCACCCCTTTTATAAGTTCCCTCTCCTCATCCTCAATTATCCCCTCCCTCTGCCCCTCATCAATGAACGCTTCTATTTCTTCTTCTCTGTTCTCTTCTGTCTCATCTTCATCCTTTTTTTCACCCGCAAGCAATGATGAAATGATTGAAAATGGATAAAAAAATAAAATGAGGATTCTTAAAGTAAAGAATGTTGCTTTAAAAAGAGTCATTGAGTAGTTCAAGGAAAGAAACCCCAATAGAATAAAAACAATGATAGAAAAAAAGAGTGCTATCAAAATTTTTACAAACGAATTTAACTCAACAAAACCTCGGATTGAAAAAAGGAAATAGAGCGAAAAGGAAAGAAGAACCACAAGAAGAATAAAAGTTGATAAGATGTAATTTTCTCTCTTTTCAAGAAGTTTTTTACTAAAAGACCTTTCTTTTAAGGATGTCTCTTTAAAAAGGTTTGCCTGCATTGGAGATAATCTTAAGTATGAAAAAAGATTTAAAGTGCCAATAATAAAAAGGATGAAGAAGATAAGAAAATATAAAATGCTCATTTTAAATTTAATTCTCTCAAAATGCGGTTTTCTTTTCTTTTCATCTGCCCTCTATCATTCTCGTGGTCATATCCTGATAAATGAAGGATAGAATGGACAACGAGATTTTTTATTTCATTATCTAAAGAGATTCCGTATTTAAATGCATTCTCTTTTGCAATATCAAGGCAGATTGCGACATCACCTAAGAAGTCATCACCAAAATAATTTTTGCCGGAGGGAAAAGAGATTACATCAGTGTAGCCCTCTTTTTGTCTAAATTCATTATTCAACTCTTTGATTTTCTTCTTTCCGCAAAAGAATATTGAAATTGAGCCAAAGATATTCATTTTATCCATTACATCAAGAGCAAACCGAGCGATTTCATCCTTATCAATCCTATTTTTTTTTAAATTTGAAATAATTTCAACCTTTCTTTTCTTTTCCATCTGCTTCCTCCTTATCAAAGTCAAATTGAGGATAAGAAATTCTTTTTGCAAAGACCCCAATTATTGCCTTAAAGAAGGCTTCCTTCAGAATTGCAATTTCTTTTAAGGTTAAATCGCATTCATTTAACTGCTCCTCAAGAAGAATTTTCTGAAATATCTCGTCAATCATAGTCTCAACTCTATGGCTTGAGGGATCTTTTAAAACCCTTGCACTTGCCTCCAGAGAATCGGCAAGCATAATTATCGCAGCCTCTTTGGTTTGAGGTTTTGGACCCTGATAGCAAAAATCAGATTCATTAACTTGATCTTTTTCCGGGTCATTAAGAGTGAGTGCCCTATCATAAAAATAACTTATTCTTCTTGTGCCGTGATGTTGAGGGATAATATCAACGAGTGCATCAGGAATTCCACAACTCTTTGCGAGTCTTATTCCCTCTTTTACATGAGATTTAACAATGAGCGCTGACATTTCCGGCTTTAATCTATCATGAGGATTGCCTTCCCTTCCCTGATTTTCAACAAAGTAGTGCGGATTTAAAAGTTTTCCCACATCGTGATAGTATGCTGCTACTCTGCAAAAAAGAGGATTTGCCTGAACTGAAAGGGCGACCGATTCTGCGAGTTGGGCAATCATAATTGAGTGGTTGTAACTTCCAGGTGCCTCAATTGCAAGTCTGTTTAAAAGAGGATTGTTTAAGTTGGAAAGTTCAAGAAGTCTTACATCTGAAATTAAATTGTAGAAATTTTCTATAATTGGAAGGAAAGTTGCGGTGAACATAAGCCCCACAGGCATTGATGAAAGGAAGCCTAAGGAAGACGCATAAAAAAGCATTTTGGGATTGGAAAAAGCTTCATCATCAACAAGAAGAAGACTCACAAGGAAAAAATTAAAAATGGCAACAAACAGAGAAACTCTGAATGAAAGCCTTTTATTTTTAAAATTGACGGTTGCATAAATCGCAGAGAGAGACGATAAAAAGCAATACAAAGCAATTCTAAAATCAAAATTTAAAAGAATCCCAACAAAGACACTTAGCATAACAGAATAAATAACAGCAATATTTCTGTCTATCAAAAGCGTAATTAGAACCGTTCCGAAGGCAAATGGGACAAGAAAAAGACCAAAATCGCCTCTTTGAAAGATCATATTTTTTGCATTTTCAGAAATAAACTTGAAAAATACATCAAAAAAATGCGTAAAAATAAGTGTTATGATGAAAAGCCCTATCGTGAGGTTAAATATGTTGACCTTTATTTTCATCGCTTTTTCATAGGACTTAAAATACATAAAGCCAAAAGTAAGAATGATAAGAGAAATAAGGAATAAAGAGAAAAGTTTGACTATATTCACTTTAGTTCTTGAAATTTTACCCAAATATTCAAGTTTTTCTTTTATGTTGTCATCAACAATTTCTCCCTTGCCAACAATCTTCTCACCCTTTTTTATGAACACAACGAGAGGAGCAACTTCTGATGATGCTTTTTCTCCCCTGATACTGGTTTCAAGGCTATTAAATGTTAAATTGGGTTTTATTATTGTTCTTAAAAGTTCTTCTGATGAAGATTTTATTGCAGGAGAGAGTTCCGGGTAACCATCAAGCAATTCCCTCACAAATCTTCTTGCCGTTGAAAGTTGGATTATTTCGCTCGTTGATGGCGATTTTATTTCCCACTCTGTATTTTTCCTGTGAATATCCCTTATTTTTATTCCGGGAAAATCCATCAACTTTTCTTCATCAGAAACTATTTTCTTTGTGCCGACTTTTTTTAAAACATCACGCAAAATTTCCTCAAGAGCAGGGGAAAAATTTTCTTTCATCAACTGTCTTATAGCAAATCTTGTGATATCCGGGCCAAAGAGTTCCTCTATCTTCTGCCTTGACTCCTTTTCTTGATTGACTCCTCCCTCACCATATTCCTGTAAGATGTCTCTTGCTTTCTTGAAGTTCAAAGACAAAGTTTCCTGCCATTTATTTCCCATCTCCGCGTCCCAGTCGTAGACAGGAACAACTTTACTTTTCGCCTCCTCCCTTTTCTGCTTTGTTGCAACCTCATCAACGATCTGAAAATCAAACGGAGACTTTATCTCTTTTGGTGAAGCCGAACCTTTAGGGAGATCTATGGGCGGGGGGACTTTAAACCTGAATGTAAAAAGCAAAACTATAACAACCACAAACAAAATTGCCCATAGATACTTATTCTCCCTCAAAAAAAACAAGAATTTCTCAGAAGTTGTCTTTTCTTGAATAATCTCATTTGCGGATTTTTTTTCTAACTTCTCACCCGAGTTTTCCAATTCCTCTCCATTTCCTCATAATCTATTTTCCCCTGCCATTAGACATCTCGTAAGCTTTGATAATTTTTTGAACAAGGCTGTGTCTTACGACATCCTTTTCAGAAAAATAGATAAAAGAAATGCCCTTAATCCCCTTTAAAATCTCCTGAGCATTAACAAGCCCAGATTTTCTTGAAGGTTCAATATCTATTTGAGTTATATCTCCCGTTATGACAACCTTTGAATTAAAACCAAGCCTTGTCAAAAACATCTTCATCTGCTCTCTTGTTGTATTTTGTGCCTCATCTAAGATTATAAATGAATCGTTTAAGGTCCTTCCTCTCATAAATGCTATGGGAGCAACTTCAATAATATCTGATTCCATAAGTTTATGAACTCTCTCCACATCCATAAGGTCAAAAAGAGAGTCGTAAAGAGGTCTTAAATAGGGATTAACCTTTTCAGCCATATCACCCGGAAGAAATCCCAATTTCTCACCAGCTTCAACTGCGGGTCTTGCAAGAATTATCCTCTTTACCCTTTTTTCTTTCAAAGAAAGAACAGCCATCGCGACTGCAAGAAAAGTCTTTCCTGTTCCAGCAGGTCCAATCCCGAATGTGCAATCGTTTGATTTCATCGCAGAGATGTACCTTCCTTGATTTAATCCCTTTGGAAAAACTATTCTACTTTGAGAACAAACTATCTTCGATTCTCTATAAAAGGATAAAAAGTCCTCTTTGTAGCCCTCTTTTTTCAAAAGATAGGCGGTTTTCAGGTCTTCTGCTGAAACTTTGATTCCGCTCATATAAATGGTGTAGATTTCCCTCACAAGTTCTTTTAAGAAGTCGACTGATTTTTCTTCACCATCAATGAATAGTGAATCATCTCTAAACGAGATTTTTGCGTTGAGATTTTCTTCTAAGAAAGGAATTGAATCATTTTCAGTGCCAAAAACGGTTGCAAGAAAATCGGGAGGATAATTTATGCTTACCATAGCAAATTGAGAGGAAACTCTCCCTCTTTAAACACAACCAGATTCTTAACCAAAAGATTGGTCAATTAAAATGTTTCCCGGCTCTGTATAGGGAACAGGAGATGAAACCTCTTTTGTAGTCCAATTAAGTTTCCCCTCCATTATTTCTTTTATGGCTATTGGCACAGCCTTTTCTGTCTTGAGATCGACTCTTGGCTCGGCACCCATCATAAGTTGCTTTGCTCTTTGTGACGCAAGGACAATAAGCCTATACTTACTACCGATTTTTTCATTCACTTCATACATTTTTATCCCTCAAATATCTTTCTATTTTCATTTTGAAACTTTGTCTAAACTCCTTCAAATAAAAACTCCTTTTCCTGGATGCTTGAACTATCTCTTTAATTTCTTCGACAACAGCATCCACTTTTTCATTTATGATATTATAATGATAATTATCCGCAAAATCAAGTTCCCTTAAAGCGGTCTTTAATCTTGTTTCAAGATCAAAATCGTTTTCTTCCTTTCTTTTGAATATCCTTCTTATAAGTTCATCAAAAGATGGCGGAAGAACAAAAATCAGTATTGCATCATCAAAGGATTTTAAAACCTGTTCTCCCCCTTGCACATCAATGTCAAGGATGAGGTCTTTCCCCTCTTTTTTTGCCCTCTCCCATTCATTTTTGTGCGTGCCGTAAAGGCTTTTATGAACTTTGGCATGCTCAAGAAATTCTCCATTTTTTACCATTTCAAGAAAATCTACTTCTGAAACGAAATGGTAATCAACACCATCTACCTCATCAGGTCTTTTTTCTCTTGTCGTGTGCGATATTGAAAAGGTCGCCGTTTCCATTTCACCTACCACTCTCTTTGCAATTGTTGTCTTACCAGAACCTGTAGGACCAGAAATAACTATTAAAAGAGGATTTTTCTTATTCAACATTCTGAACCTGCTCCCTCAACTGTTCTATTAAAGTTCTAAAATCAAGCCCCAGTCTTGTTATTTCTATGAGGGCTGACTTTGCAAGAAGGGTTGAGATTTCCCTCTGAAGTTCCTGCAATAAAAAGTCAATTTTTCTTCCCTTTTCGCCGATTTTTTCCTCAAAAAGGTCTGTAAGCGCTATAAGATGGGATTTAATCCTCACAACCTCTTCTTTTATGTCGCTTTTTTCTGAAAGCAAAACTGCCTCCATCTCCATTTTTTGCTCATTCAAGTTATTGTTCAAATCTTTGATGTTCCTTTTAAATTTTTCTGAGACCATATTTTTTTGAACTTTTTCAAAAGATTCAATCTTTTTTAAAAGTTCAAATGAATCGTTTAATGATTTAAAAAATTGCTCTTTCAATCTTCTTCCTTCAGAAACCTTTTGGTTGTTAAATTCTTTTAAAGCCCTCTTCGTAGCCTCCTCTACATTTTTCTTAAATGTTTCAAGGGCATTTTCTGAAAATTCATAAGAAAAAAATTCTGGAATGTCTTTTAAGTCTGAAAAAGTCAAAGATTCTTTTATGATTCCCTCCTTTTGTAAAGGTTTTATCTCTCTTGCAAGGTTTTTGATTATACCTTTTGATAAAACTATTTTGAAAAGGTCGGGTGATAAAATCTGATAGGTGATATAGACTTCAACCCTTCCTCTTTCAACTTTTTCTCTAATCATTTCCCTTATTCTTCCTTCAAGAAACAAAAGGAGTTGGGGAATTTTCACCTGTATATCAAGAGACTTCTGGTTAAGCCCCCTCAATTCAACTTTGACTAAAATTCCCTTTCTTGAAACAACTCCTTTTCCGTATCCTGTCATACTTCTCATATCAATCCCCTTAAAACAATCTTTTTTGCTTCCTCTTCTGCAAAATTTATTCCCTCTTCAACTTCTTTTGCATAATCTTTATCTTCATCTTTTATATAAATTGGTTTGCCATAATGAAAGGCAACTTTTGTAAAAGGATAAGGAACTATAAAAGAATCCCACGAATTAAATTTTTTACATTTTTTTGAGAAAAAACCTATTGGAATCACGGGAAGTTTAGAAAGTCTTGCAAGTTCAACAACCCCATCTTGCGACTTTCTTGCAGGACCTCTTGGACCATCGGGGGTGAAGGCAATGGAATATCCATTCCTCGCCCTTTTTAAAAGAAGTAAGAGTGCTCTTGCCCCGCCTTTTGTTGATGAACCCCTTGTTGCCACAACACCAAACCTTTTAATTATTTTTGTTATCAATTCTCCGTCTCTGTGAAAAGAAACAAGAAATGTTCTTTTATCTCCCTTAAAAGCATAAATCATCAAAAGAAGAGTTCCATGCCAGAAGGCTAAAATATAGTTTTTCTTCCCATCACAAAACTCCTTGATGTTGTCAAGTCCAGAAAATTCAACCTTTAGAGTAGCCCACAAAAGTCTTATAAAAAAGTATGAAGGAAGAGGGAGAACTTTGGTCTCTAAGAATTCTCTAAAAATTTTAATAGAAAATCTCCCCTTCAAACTCACTATCTTTTTCTTATAGGTCCTAAACTTGCACCGGGACGATCAGACAACTTATTAGGAAGTCTTTGAGGAGTTATCGGCTTTGGTTGGATTGGTTTTTCAGTTAATTCCTCTGATTCATCGTTTTCATCTTCTGAATCATTATCGTAGTCTTCATCATCTTCATCTTCGTCGTCATCATCGTCTTCTACTTCTTCACTGGAGGGAGGTTTTTTCTGGAAAGGCGATTTTCTTTGTAGCCCCTGAAGCATTGTTTTTCTATTTGTTTCTGTCGTTTTAGGTTGAGAAGGTTTTTCCCCAGAAAAGGAGGGTTGATCACCAACATCCGCACTTGCCAATTTTGAGCCTTCTTCCTTTCTAATCTCCTTAACCTGTTTTTTTGGAAAGGCGATTTCACCACCCTCTATTTTTAGATAGATGAAACCCTCTTTTTCAGAATGGCTCTTAACAACCATTGACCTGTCATCAACAAAAATGACAACCTCCTGACAGAAAAGGGGGAGAATTCCAATCACAGAAGCAATCAAAAAAAAGAAAACTTTTTTCATTTGCTCACCTCAACTGTGCAACCTTCATTGCACGGTTCACAATTTAAAACAGTGGCTCCACATTTCTCAATCGCCAACTCAACACTTCTCTTCATCCCTAATTTTACTAAAAAAACCATTGATCCCCCTCCAGCAGCACCGCACCCTTTTACCCCAAGTGCACCCGCCTTTAAAGATGCTTTTTCAATTTCTTCCATTTTCTTCGTTGAAATTTTGGGGGAAAGTTTTTTTCTGTTTTGCCACTCTTGAAGCATTTCTTCCCCTGCTTTTTCAAAATCACCATCTTTTAAAGATTTATAAATTCCCTTTGTTGCTTCTGCTATGTTTTCCATCGCTTTAACCACTTTTTTATCTCCATCAAGGAAGCTTCTATAGAGTTGATAGTTTGTATCGGAGGAAATATGAGACTTTTGAGTGTAAGCAACTACAATTCTCTCATTTAAAAAAGGAAAAACCTGCCCCAAAGATTCAATGTCCTCATAACCCAATTTATAGTGGATAGCGAGCGCACCCCCGAAAATTGGTGGAAGAAAATCTTGAACTCCCGTTGGAATTTTTAAATTTCTTGCCTCAAGGTCTCTAAGTGTATATACTGTCCTTAAAACATCCTCTTTTTGTTCTTTAATAGCAAGGAGCGCTTTTGCAAGAGCAACAGAAATTGCTGAAGATCCTCCAAGCCCTGATCCTGAGGGAAAATCTGATCTCAAGGAAATTTCCCACCCCTCTGTAACGCCATAATGGCTACAAATCTCTTCAACAAGGGGCATTTTATTGGGAGGGTTTTGTGGATGAAAATCGTATTTAAAACCAAAATCCTCCGAAATTAATCTTAAATGTTTACCTTTTATCCTTCTTGCTTCAACTCTTGCAAAAAGATTCATAGCGCAATTTACTGTAAGCGAATCTTTTATAATTACACCAATTGGCCACAGGTCAAGGCTTCCACCACCAAGGTCAACTCTTGCAGGGGCATAGGAACGAACTAAATTTATCTCTTTTTTGGAAACTCTTATTACTGTCATAATTTAAGTCTACTCCTATCATCTCCCGCTACATACTTTACATCTTTTTTCGTTCTTCTTCAAGTCCTTTTACCATTTCTCTTAATTCGTTAGCCATCTTTCCATAAGGATCAACAGAGATAGCCTTTCTATAATAAAATATTGCCTTATCCAGATCATTCTTTCCGTTAAGGTACAAAGACCCGAGCGTTGCATAGTATTCTGCATTGTTTTGAGAGATTTTTGCTGCTCTTTCATAGTAAGCAATTGCCTCATCATACCTATTTTGTTTAAACGCTATCTTACCTAAATTCGCAAGAGCCTGATGATTTAAAGGGTTCAAACTTACCGCCTTTGAAAAATAAAACCTCGCTTTATCAAAATTGGACTTTACCGCATTGAGAACCCCTGCCTCAAAATAGATATCCCCGTTTTCAACTCCGCTTTCTATTGCGTCTTGAAGAATCTTGCCCGCTTCATCAAGCCTATTCTGATCTATCAAAACCTGAGAAAGGGTCGCAACCGCTTCGCTCATTCTTGGATTAACTGTTAGAGCGGCTCTATACTCTTTCTCGGCAAGGTCCAATTTCCCAAGCCTTTTGTAGACTGTTCCAAGGTTTAAATGCGCAGAGTCCATCTGAGGTTTCAGTTTGATTTCCTCAGTAAAACAGACTTTCGCCTCTTCTAACTTGTTTTCGTAAAGATAAATCCCACCAAGAATTGAAAGGGCTGGAATGTTTGTCGGATTTCTTTTTAGTATTCCTAAAAGCAACTCTTTTGCCTTTGCAAGATCACCCATATCTCTTATTTCTTGAGCGTTTCTCAACTCCTCTTCTATTCCAATACCATCTTTTGGGTCAATCAAATCTTTCTTCCCTGGAGTCATAGTTGAACCGGATAGATAGCCAAGACTCATCAAAGCCTTTAAATTTTCTGCGTTTGAAGGATCTTTCAAGAAATTTTCTAATTCCTTTTTTTCTCCCTCATCTGCTGGGGGATATTTTTTTAAAAGTTCTCTCATTTTTTTTACTACATTTGAATTTTCGGTATAAAGATTTTTTGTCTCTGAAACCCTGTATTCATAAAGTTCTCCTTTAGGTGCCTCAATGAATTTGAATTTTTCATCCATTATGCCTCGCAAAGGTGCCCAGCCATAATTGAAGTAGCCGTGGTATGTTTCAATGTACTGCTCCCTTTTTTCCCATTTACCTACTTTTATTAAGGGGAGAAGGCTTCTTCCATCAACATTTTCCACTTTAATTCCACAAATATCAGCAATCGTAGGAGTAACATCTATAACTTCACACATTTCACCAATTTTCTTTCCTTCAGGTAAAACTCCCTCATATTTTATTATGAGAGGAACTTTCAAAGCGTATTCGTAGATAAAAATACCGTGCTGTCTTTCGTTATGCTCCATTAAGCCCTCTCCGTGATCCCCGACTATGATTATTGCACAATTTTTCAACTTTCCCTTTTGCTCAAGAGAATTCAAAAGTCTTCCAATTTCACTGTCCATATAGGCAATTTCACCATCATAAGGAACATCTTTAAATTTTGATTTAAAAGGTTCTGGTGGTTCATACTCAAAATGGGGGTCGTAGTAATGAACCCAGAGAAAGTAGGGAGATGTAACCTTTTCCATTTCTTTTAGTGCTTCAGTTGTAACCTCTTCAGCCCTTCTTTCCTCCGGTGCTCCACCTCCTTTTGGAATCCTGGTCATTCTGTCGTTATAAACATCAAATCCCCTTGAAAGCCCCCTTGTTCTTTCTAATATTATTGATGAGACAACAGCAATGGTTTTGTAGCCTTTTTTCTTGAGTTCCTCTTGAATGAGTTTGTGTTTGGGATTAAGTTCAAGTCCATTGACCCTCAAATTCAGAGTTGAAGGAAGTTCTCCTGTGAGTATTCCTGCGTGACTCGGCAGTGTTAAAGGAACATTGCACCTTGTATCTGAAAAAGCTATTCCCTTTGCGGCAATCTGATCAATATTTGGTGAAACTTCATTTTTTCCACCAAAGCAACCTATGTGGTCTGCCCTTGTTGTATCAAGGGTTATCAAAATGATATCAGGCTCCTTCCCAAAAAATGAAATGGATAAGAAAATTGATATAAGAAATAATATCTTTTTCATTTTTTTTCATCCTTTAATATAAAATCAAAAATTGGGTTAAGGGCATCTCTATTTACAACTGCTCTTTGTATCCCTTCTTCCGTCACATCAGTAAGCGAATGGCCGATTCCTTTTAAGTAGGTTGCCTTAAATTTTCCATTCGTCTCTTTTTCCAGAATTTCGCCATGATACGGGTAAATTGCATTATCCTTTTCAGGGTATAAGAAAATTGAATTACATTTTAAATTTTTAAGTAGAGAAACTGTGTCAATTGAATTTAATTCCCGTACGGTTGGAAGATAAATCTTTGTCCCTTTGAACGCTGCCCACTCTTGCTCCTTTTTTTGAACATCAAGAGCAAGGTTATCAAGTTCTATGTAGGCTTGTTGTTGTCCCTCAAGATTTTGCATCATTGAAACCTGCTCTCTCCAGACTCTTATAATTGATTTCATCGGAAAGGCAACAAAAATTGCCCCACTTATATTAAGATTATCAATTGCTTTAAGAACACTTATTGCACCAAATCCAATTGACAGCGTGAAAATTTTATTTTTGTCCACTTCATCTCTTTTTTTTAGATAGTCAATCAAACTAATCACTTCTTGTTTTCTAATATCCAATCCGAGTTGAGAGAGTTTCTTTTCATCAATTTCTGATAATCCTTTCGAAGGATACCTCAATGTGATAATCCCTTTTTCTGCAAGAATCACAGCAAGTTGTTTGGTCGGACTTGCTTTCCTCTCATCAAATTCAAGATTCCCATCTTTATCAAAAGGTGAATAATCCTGAACTATAAGAACAGCAGGGGAAACTCCTTCCTTTTTTGGAACAATTAAAGAGGCTAAAATAGTTCCATTTTCTGAAGGAATCTGTATATCCTCCTCCTTGAAGTTACCTGATTTTATTTCTATTGTTTCCTTTATGACCCTTGCTTCTTCTTTTTCATAGGGTTCTATCTTATAATTGCTCCTTATTGCCGTAACACCTTCCGTAGGAACGGAGATCATCACAACATTATTATTTTTGTCTGACCAAAAACTTGTGTACAACTTATCATTTATTTTTACTACAAAATGTTTGAGAATATAGGTCGTTCCACCGACATAGGTGGAAAGACTCCCTTCATATTCAATTTCGCACGGTTTAAGTCTCAAAAGTTGTGGAACAGCAAGGTTAAAACTCCATTTTGGACCATCCCCTTTTATTTTGTCCATCAAAAGGCGGTAAAGACAAAAACCATAAGGTTCAAGAAGAATTAAGTTTTCAGGCAACGCCTCGTCTTTCGCCTTTGAATAGGACATCCTCGTTTGTGAAAATCTTAGCACCTTTCCAGCAGGATAAAGGTAGCCAGCATTGACGCCTAAGTCAATCCTATCATTCAACATATCATCAGTCCTTTGTGCCTCTTGATTGAACACAGTTGTAATTCTCCAATCCTGATCTATTAGTTCCGTTGCGGATTGTTCGGTCTCGACGAGGTCTGTTTTACTAAAATCCTCCACTTTGGAACGATATTCATACCTCAAAAACTCACCGGTTGATGCAACGGCATAATAGTAGGGATAGACTTTTAAATCGACATAACCCCTTTTAGATTGAGGATAGGGATATTGAAATCTCAACTCTGATGTGAGTTCATACATATCCTTTTTTTTGTTAACAAATATCTTGTATTTCTCTTCACCTTTCTTTACTCCATTGAGATATAAATCAAAACTCCCCTGCTCTATTATTTCTCTCCCTCCACAAAAACTATTAAGTGAAAAAAGGATAAAAAAAAGAATCGTTACTTTTCTAAACATAAAAACCTCCAGATTTCTATTATAAGATAGTTTTAAAAAAATGGAAAATCAAAAACATAACCCCAAAATCCGATATTGATTTATA
>DHFQ01000021.1 GCA_002402325.1 Candidatus Aminicenantes bacterium UBA4820 | reverse complement strand
TTGAAAAGAATATTAACCGCTATTGTTTTGCTTCCAATTTTTATTTTTATTGTTGTATCAAAGCAACATCTCTACTTTTCAGCACTGACTATTCTGGCTGCATTTTTAGGTGAGTTAGAATTTATAGAGATATGTAAAAAATTGAATATAGTCGTATGGAGAGTTTTTTCTCTTCTCTGGGCTATTTCTTTTCTTTTTGTTGCTATGTTTCCAAAATCGCTACAACTTGAAATTGTTATTTCATCAGGCTTTTTGGTTTTAATAATCATTGCAGTTTTTTCAAAGATGTCAATGAAGGAAAAGGTCTTATCAATCTCAATGACGATATTTGGTGTTTTCTATGTTGGCTTTTTTCTTGCCTATTTCATTGCCTTGAAAAGCCAGGGGGATGAAAGGGGGAAAGACCTTCTTTTGCTCCTTGTTTTCATCGTTTGGGCGGGTGATACGCTTGCTTACATCGTTGGCTCAAAATTCGGAAGACACAAACTTGCACCTTTGATTTCACCAAAGAAAAGTTGGGAAGGTGCAATTGCAAATATATTTGCAAGTTTGATAACAGCATACATTTCAAAATTGACTTTTATTCAAAGAATTGAGATGAAAGATGTAATAATTTTAGGGCTTCTCATTTCAATTGTTGGACAGTTTGGCGATCTCTTTGAATCCATCATAAAAAGAAGCGCCGAAATAAAAGATAGTTCAAACCTTCTTCCCGGGCATGGAGGAATTCTTGACAGGATTGATAGCCTGGTTTTCACAGCACCAATACTTTATTACTACCATCAGGTGTTTTTGAAATGACAATTAAAATATCTCTACTTGGCTCAACGGGAAGCATAGGACAAAGCACCATAAAAGTTGCGAGGTCTTTAAAAGATGAAATCAAGATAACCGGGCTTTCAGCGGGGAAAAATGTTGATCTTTTAATTGAGCAGATTAAAGAATTTAATCCTTTTCTTGTATCTGTTAAAGAAGAGGAAGACGCAAAAAAAATCTCTAAGTTGTTTCCAAAACTTCAAGTAATGTATGGAGAAGTTGGCAACCTTGAAGTTGCATCAATGAAAGAATCTGCTGTTGTAGTTGCGGCGATTGTTGGAATAGCAGGGCTTCCTTCTATTATGAAATCTGCAAAACTTGGAAAAAGAATCGCCCTTGCAAATAAAGAGGCGTTAGTCACAAGCGGAAGACTTTTGATTGAAACTGCAAGAAAAAGTGGGGCAGAACTAATCCCCGTTGATAGCGAGCACTGCGCGATATTTCAGTGTTTGCGGGCTGAGAATGTCAGATTTTTAGAGAAAATTCTCTTAACAGGGTCTGGCGGTGCCTTGAGGGATTTTCCTCTTGATAAGATTGAAAATGCTTCACTTAAAGATGTTTTAAACCATCCAACATGGAAAATGGGGAGAAAAATTACCATTGATTCTGCAACCTTGATGAACAAAGGGCTTGAAATAATTGAGGCATCATACTTGTTTGGAGTGAGCCAAAAGAAGATTGAAGTCTTGATACACAGAGAAAGCATAGTCCACTCTTTAGTTGAATTTACAGATGGTTCGGTACTCGCTCAACTTGCAGAGCCCGATATGGCACTTCCAATTCAGTACGCTATAACTTTTCCTGTAAGAAAGAAGGGAGAGGTCAAAAAAATTGATTTTTCGAAAATAAATAACCTTTCCTTTGAAAACCCCGATTTAAGAAAGTATCCCTGTTTAAAACTTGCAAGAGAAGCCTTTGCAACAAGCGAGGCACACACGATTTCTCTAAATGCCTCAAATGAAGTTGCAGTAAAATCGTTCATTGAAGGAAGAATCAATTTTGGAGCAATCCCTGAAGTTATAAAAAAGGTTCTCGATTCAACAAAACCCTATCAGGCAGACTCCATTGAAGAAATTTTTCATACAGACAAAATAGCAAGAGAGAAGGCATATAAAATAATTTCAAAAGGAGAATAGTTTGACTTTACTCATTAACTTTATTTTATCAGCCATTGTATTTTTGATCGTTCTGGGGATATTGATTGTAATCCACGAATTGGGACATTACACCGCAGGAAGAGTTTTGAACTTTTCAATTGAATCTTTTTCAATAGGTTTTGGTCCAAAAATTGCAGAATTTAAAGGTAAGCATAATCTCTGGCAGTTGAGATGGCTTTTATTTGGAGGGTTTGTAAAATTTAAAGGTGAACTTCCAGAGGATGAGGGAAAGGATGAGCCGGGTTATTTCTTAAATAAAAAAAGGTGGGAAAGATTTCTTGTGATGGTTATGGGAGTAGCCTTCAATGTTATTTTTGCCTATTTTATATTTTCGTTTATATGTTTAATTGGCATTGAAGAGTCAATATTAAAAAATAAACCCCCCGTTGTTGGTGCGGTTTTGCCCGATTCTCCTTCTCATAAAGCAGGGATTCAAAGGGGAGACATTCTTCTTTCCTTTGATGGGAGAAAGGTCAAAAATTGGGAAGAGGCGAGGGAAGAGATCTCCTCTCTTATGCAAAAAGATTACAAGATTCAAGTTTTAAGAAACGGTAAAATAATGGAATTTACTATTTCTCCCGTGATGGTTGAAGTTTTAAAACAGCCTTCGGGAGAAATAGGCGTCATTCCTTCATTTCCTCCTATTGTTGGAGGAGTTCAAAAAGATTCTCCCGCTGATAAAGCCCAAATTAAGCCGGGCGACCAGATCGTTGCAATCAATGGAAAAGAGATAAACTACTGGGATGAAATTTCCCTCCTTTTAAAAGATAATGATAAGAAAGAAGTTATAATAAGGATTAAAAGAGACAACAGTTTTTTTGATTTAAAAGTTACACCCCAATTGGATAAAGAGCAAAATAGATACATGATAGGAATACAGGTCAAAGACTCTGAATTTCAAAGATACACTTTCCCCAAAAACTTTATCAAAGCAGGAGAGATGGTTGTTGACCAGACCTTGATGACAAAGAGGATTCTTGAAAAACTTGTAAAAAGGAAAATTCCATTAAAGGCTTTATCCGCTCCTCCCTCAATTGCCTACATCACTTACAAAGTTGCAAGGACAGGGCTCTACAACCTTCTATTTTTTATGGGAATTATCTCATTTCAACTTGGATTTTTTAACCTTCTTCCAATTCCAGGGCTTGATGGTGGACAAATACTCGTTTTGCTAATTGAAGCAATAATAAGAAGAGATTTACCGGAGATGGTAAAAGAGTGGATTTTGCGAATCGGTTTTGCCTTCCTCCTCCTCTTCTTCTTTTTGATTCTCTTTATTGACATATTCAAATATGTCTAAAAGCCTCCACTTTTCAAGATGGGCAAATAAAAGAGTACTTTACCACTGCCTTTTAATCCTGCGTGAAAATATTTATGAATGTCCTCCGTTTTTAAGGGAGAAAAAGGAGGGGAGATTATCGCAGGCTGAAGACTTGCGGCTACCATCGCCCCTCTGCTCTTCTGCTCTTCCGCTCTTCGGCACTAATTAAATTTTCAATATTTTTTTCTTCAACCATCGGCCTTTATCGTCCAATGTCCAATTGGTATTATTTTTCAAACAGTTCTTTGAAGGAATTTCTTTCAAGGAAACTCCCTTCAACATTTCCTTCCATTTCAAGGAACATTTCATAGGGAATTGCGAAAGTGAAATAGTTATCCCCAAGTTGCTTTTTTATGTTGTTTCTTGCTGAAATATCAGTAAGCCCTATTACAGCCCTTTGAGGCTTTGATTCCCTCTCTTTGTAAGCGAAAATCCCGATGGTTTGACATCCCGCTCCCCACGGAATTATCACATTGTTAAAGGTTTCCCTTCCGTAGTTTGCAAGGACAACAAGTGCCGCAAGTTGATTTGGTAAAACGGGAAAAATTACAACGACAGGTTTTTCCTCATCCAGATTAACATCCTTCAAAGGTTTAAAAATCACATATTCAGCATCAATGTCAACAATTGGCATCTGTTCAATAAACTTTTTAACATTTGCGGGAGATTTGATGTATCTTTCCCCTTCTACAAGGTCATCATACATACTTTCAGAGACATAGGGCTTCAAACCTTCAACCCTTTTCATTTCCTCTTCGGAATTTTTGTTCCCTGATGAAAGGAAATTGTAAAAGCAGTCAATACCACCGGGGAATTCAAGATACTTATTTCCAAAGCCAACACCAACGCCATTTCCCCAGCATCCATAGGTTTTTCTGCTGAAGACGGCAGTTTTTCCCTTTGCCGCATTTGCAAACATCCACATTGAACAACCCCATTTGTTTTCTTTAAATTCTTGAGCATTTTGTGGCTTCTTATCAGACCATATAATTGCAACGGGATTTAATTCCATTTTTAGTGCTTTTGCTATTTTACTTTCCATAATACCTCCTTAACAAAAGGGCATATTTTACCATAAATTGAACAGAACTGAAGTTTTAAAATAGGCAGAAAGGACTTTGATTCACACGCAATTGCCTGTGCTGTTGACAATTCTTTCGCCCGCTGTTGCATTTCCTGCTGGACCTTCAATCGTTCCATTTGTTGCAGTTACAAGATAAAAATAAATTTTGTCGGTTGCAAGTGACGGATCATCTGTTATTGTTTCTGAAAGTAATGACCCATCGTATCTCGTGCAGGAATCGTAATTACTATTCAAAAGATTTGGCAGGTCCACTTTGCTGTTTATCCGATAAACCCTATAGCCGGTTGCTCCTCCTGCTAAAGGCCAATTCAAGGTCTCTTTATCCTCTGAAAATGTTATTGCTGTTTCCTCACTAAGCCCGGGACCAACCTCTGCGGGATAAATGACAAAGTTCGAATAGACAATATTTCCTGTGCAACCGCAGGAATCTGTTGCTGTGATTGTGAAATTGAATGTTCCAACAGTTGTTGGAGTTCCAGATAAAACTCCCCCTGTGCTTAAAGTTAATCCGTCAGGTAAATTTCCATCGCTAACCTCATAGGTGTATGGCGAAGTTCCACCGCTTCCAGCCATTGATTGAGAGTAAGGAACACTTACATATCCTTTTGGCAAATTTGAAGGATTAAGTGTTATTGTGGGACAGGGAAGTATAAGGGATGCTTCTGCAATGGTTACAGGACAAAGCCCCACATCATCAACATACATTGATATTGAGGCATCAGAAGTTCCATTGTGATAAACGATAATATAAAGATCGACCGTTTGCCCTTTATAATAGGAAAGGTCGCAAACCGCAGATTTCCAGACACTGTCATTGCTATAATCGTTTATGAAATAGCCGATAAAATTTCCCTGATTATCTTCAAGGTAGGCGTATTGTGCATCATTACCCGCAGAACCAGTGTATAGGGGATAATACCATAAAATGAGTGCCTCTGGATCGGATGGTAAAGTTATCGAGCGAAATAGATAACTATAGCCAGGGGTTGAACCATCTGCGTAAAGATATGCAGAATTTGTTCCACTATGAGATTTTGTCGTTGAGATGACAGGCTCAGTTCCACCTCCTTCAATAGCGGGTGTCCAATCATCAAAGTTACTTTCAAAACCACCATTTGAAATTAGAACAGAACTTCCTAAAGGATCTATTGAAACAGGAGGATCATCGCTTGAAGTTTTCACATTGTTTGTAAGATTTGTAATTGAAAACTCCGTTATCTCTCCGCCTAAATCTGTATTGAATCCATCACCAACAGAAAGAGTGTAATCGCAGGAGGGAACAAGTTGTGAAACCTCTACCCAGACAATAGAAGGCGGAGAAATGCTCTGCCCTCTACTCAACTGATCTTTCCACGATATAAGGTCCCAGAGGTGAATGGAACCTCTTCCGCTATTGACGCTAATTGAAAGGTCTCTAAACTGCGAATAATTAAACTTAAGAGTGCAACCATAGGAAGGGTTTTCTGTAATGACATCATAATGAACAAAAAAGCCATCAAAAATCCTTTTGTTTGGATCTGTAACCGCCTGATACGATATCCAGTAAAATCCTGAATCACCCCAATTTGTTCCCCACGAGTTTACGCATTTAAAGGCACCTGTTCCATCATTTGTGACACGAGCATCATCGTAGCCAATTATCGTTGTAGCGTGTCCGCCCCAGTTTGTTCCTGTTGCATCTGCAAGGCAGTAGTTATTTCCGTAATTAGAAATATAAGTAAAATTACTAAAGATGCTTATTGAAGAAAAGCCAATGTTTCCCTGGTCAAGCCACGATTTAACGGCATTGAGTCCACCCTCTTCCGTTGTGTCCACCCAGACTATAAACGATGAAACAACCCTATATTTCATCGCTTCCTTGTAGGCGTCTTCCGATGGCCATGTCGTGTATTGTCCCGCCTGATATGGCATAAGGTAAAGCGAAGAACATCCAAGAGTGGAGAGAATTTCCGTTGCATCTTCAAGATACATACCGCGGTCAGCAGTAACCCTCCCCTGATTGTAAAGAAAGGCAGGGCTAAATTGGTGAGAACTATTTGTTGTTATATCAGTCCAATTTCTTGCTTTTCCCTCAGTGT
>DHFQ01000095.1 GCA_002402325.1 Candidatus Aminicenantes bacterium UBA4820 | reverse complement strand
TCTATGTTCCCTACCATCCCTTTATCTTTCACCTCATAGGTGATTCTCGTTTTGATGTTAAATTCTTACTGCTGTTATCTTTTGATATCAAGACTTTATAGCAATGTCGGATTTTGGAGAACCTCTTTATCTTTGACTTTTTAATTTAGTGTGCCATAATTTAGTTGTTGCTTTTCAGGAGGTTAAGATGAGTGAGAGAAGAACACGAAAAATAGTGAAAGTTGTTACAAAGGTAATTGTAATCATTCTAATTGTTTTTTTATTTTTGTACGGACTTCTTTTTCTTTATGCAAATAAGAAGGAGAAGGAATCTTCTTTAGTTTGGAAAAATGCGGGTTTTAATCTTGAGGAAAGATTTGAAAAAATCAAGTATGAAGAAGAGAATGAGAGCGCAAAGGAACTATCAAATATTGCAAAAAATTTAGGCTTTGTTGAAACCGCCTGTTCATTACAGTTTAAGGATGTGATTGACTATGGGTACAACCATTTTGAAAAAGATAAATTTGAATTTATAGAGATTACTCCTGAACTAAAAAATAGTTTTGAAAAAATAAAAAATGACCTCAAAAAGGTTAAAGAAATATTGAAAAAGGAAAGCCCAAAATGGGGCTTTGATTATAAAGATGTAGAAAAAGGACAACCTTGGTATATTGGATTTATAGGTTTAGAACGATTACTCTCTGCAGAAACTTTCTATCTTCTATCTCAAGGAAAAGATGGAGAGGCAAAGGAAAATCTTGATTGTATGTTCATTATGGCTAACTCAGTAAATAAGAATAGAGGCATTGTTGACTCTTTAACCTACAACTTTTCAATAAGACAAATTTGTGGGGTTTTACGCTTTTTTAAGTCTCCTTCTCAAGAGTATGTTGAAAGATTATCTTCTGTGGACCTCATCAAATCAATAAAAGAGGGATACATCAACGACAAAATAATTACAAAAAAGAGCATTGATGAAGGAACATATTCCATTTATGGAAATTGTTTCCAAAAAGTGAAAGCCTTTATTTTAAAACCCTACTCAAGGCTTTGTATGGCATCTTACGATATAAGTTATCTCAAATGCATAAATCAACTTGAAAGGGAAAATCCGTGCGAACTTTATGAAAGAAATCTCACTATAAAGATGCTTAACCAATTTCCCAAATGGAACATTATTTCAAAGATCGCTTTGCCAAATATGCAGGATGCGTGGATACGGGGGAACAGAGTTTCACTTGAAAAGGATTTAACCCTTATAATTCTCAAATTGCGTCTGGAAAAGGAAAAAACAAATAAATTTCCTTCCAATTTTAAACTTCCTGAAACACCCTGCCCCAATACTAAATGGAAACTTGAAGCGAGTGATGACCATTTTAAAGTTAATTTTGAGGGGGAATTCAAGATGAAACTCAAAAAAGGCATATATCTTCCACTCAATTGGGAGGAATGAATCTACCATTTGATTGAAAAAATTAGAAACTTACAGGGGAATAAAAATAAAAAGGCGGGGAATTACTCCCCGCCTTTTTTAAAAATTATTCTTCTTTCATAAATGGATAACTGAAATGGGCTGGAGGAACAAATAATTCTTTTACTGCCCTCATTGATGTCCACCTTATCAAGTTTAGGGGAGACCCAGCCTTATCGTTTGTTCCGGATGCTCTACCACCACCAAAAGGTTGTTGAGAAACAACCGCTCCGGTTGGTTTATCATTGATGTAAAAATTACCGGCAGAATGTTTTAATTTGTCCATAACTTTCCTTATCACCTGTCTATCGGTTGCAAAAACTGCGCCTGTTAGTGCGTAGGGGCTTGTTGTGTCACAAAGTTCAAGTGTTTCATCAAATTTGTTGTCATCATAAACATAAATAGTAAGGACAGGCCCGAATATCTCCTCTTGCATCAGTTTATTTTTTGGATTGTCTGTAAGGACAACAGTTGGCTCAATGAAATAACCAACAGAATCATCGCCTTTTCCACCACACAAAATTTTGCATTCCGGTGAATTCTTTGCAAATTCAATATATCCAATGTGGTCACTAAAAGCGTTTCTATCAATTACTGCAGTCATAAAGTTTCTAAAATCAAGAGGAGAACCCATTTTAATTTCAGAAACCTGCCCTAAAACTTCATCTTTAAGTTCATTCCAGATTGACTTTGGTATGTATGCCCTTGATGCTGCGGAACATTTCTGTCCCTGGAATTCAAAAGCACCTCTTACAAGGGCAGCCGCTAAAGATTTTATATCTGCGCTTTTATGTGCAAAGACAAAATCTTTTCCGCCCGTTTCACCAACAATTCTCGGGTAGCCTTTGTATTTTGCAATATTTTCACCAACCTTTTTCCACATTGATTGGAATACTTTTGTTGATCCTGTGAAGTGAATTCCAGCAAGATGAGGGCTATCTAATACAGGATCCCCAACCTGTGAACCTCTTCCAGGGAGGAAGTTTATCACCCCAGGAGGAAGGCCAGCCATCTCAAGAATCTTGTAAAAAACATATCCGCTAAAAACTGCCGTTGATGCGGGCTTCCATAAAACGACATTTCCCATCAAAGCGGGAGATGTTGGAAGGTTGCCTGCAATAGATGAGAAGTTAAAGGGAGTTACAGCAAAGATGAAACCTTCAAGCGGTCTATATTCAGCATAATCCCACACTCCCTTTTGACTTTCAGGTTGAAACTCATAAATCTGCCTCATATAATAGGGATTGAACCTCAAAAAGTCAATAAGTTCGCAGGCTGAATCGATTTCAGCCTGATAACATGTTTTAGACTGGTTGAGCATTGTTGCGGCATTTGCCTTAAACCTGCAAGGTCCTGCAAGTAGGTCTCCCGCTTTTAGAAAGATTGAAGCCCTATCTTCCCAGCTCATAATTGACCACTCTTTAAAAGCCTCTTGAGAAGCTTTGACAGCCATCTCAACCTCTTTTGCTGAAGCCTCGTGATATGTTGCAAGGATATGATGATGATCGTGTGGGCATACAGCCTTTGAAGTTTTGCCCGTTCTAACCTCTTTTCCTCCGATTATGAGAGGAATTTCAATTTCATTTTTTAAAATCTCATTTAATTTTTCTTTTAATGCCTTTTTCTCGGGTGAATTTGGAGCATAAGACAATACCGGCTCGTTTTGCGGTTTTTCAATTTTGATAATTGCGTTATCCATTTTAACCTCCTAATAAAATTGGGAAATTTCCCTTAACCTTTATTTTACTTTTAAAATTGAAAAAAAACAAGTTATATCGGTAAAAGCACTATCCCTTTGTAATGAAACAAATAGGATTTTATGAATTTCTTTTGTTTTTTTAATTTAAAGTATAAAATAGGACACTGGAGGAAAATATGGGAAAAAGAAGAAGGAAAAAGAGAATAGTTGAAAAAATATCGGAGAAGGCGGGACTTCCTCCCGGAACTCTTATTCATATTGGAGAGGATAAAGTTGAAAAAGCAAGAGTTGAAATTTATGATTTCTTTGATGGATATTGTAAAAAAAGGGTGCCTTCAAACATAGATGAATGCTTTAAAACAAAAGAGAATTCAAAGTTTATCTGGATAAACATTGATGGGGTTAACGATGTCGAAAGTGTCGCAAAAATTGGGAAGCATTTTGGAATAAATGACCTTGTCCTTGAAGATATCTTAAATACAGAGGAACGACCCCATTTTAAAGAGTTTAATTCCTACTGCTTTACACTTCTGAAAATGGTCAAATATGAACATTCAGTCGGAGAAATGAGTGAAGAGCAGTTGAGTTTGATCTTTGGAAATAACTTTATCCTGACTTTTCAGGAGGGTTTAGAGGGCGATGTTTTTTCAAAGTTAAGGGAGAGGATAGAATCCAAAAATGACATTTCTTTAAAAAATGATGCAGATTTCTTTGCCTATTCCTTGATCGACTCCTGCGTGGATAGTTACTTCCTCGTTCTTGAACAGATGGGGCTGAAGATTGAAGACCTTGAAGAGGAGACGCTTACAGACCCGTCCCCAAAGACACTGGAAGAAATTCATAAATTAAAAAGGAATCTTATACTTTTAAGGAAATCTCTCTGGCCTTTAAGAGAAATTTTTACCTCAATAGAGAGGAGCAACACACCTCTTATAAAGCAAAATACTCTCTACTATTTCAGAGATATTTATGACCATTCACTCCAACTTCTTGACCTTGTTGAGACTTTAAGAGACATTCTTGCTTCAACTCTGGATGTCTATATGTCATCTTTGAGCAACAAACTCAATCAGGTGATGAAATTCTTAACCGTAATTTCAACCATTTTTATTCCACTTACCTTTATTGTTGGGATTTATGGAATGAATTTTAAATATATTCCAGAACTTGAATGGAAATATGGCTACTTTGCCGTTATGGCGCTAAATCTTATAATCGCCCTCCTAATGATTTACTACTTCAAGAGGAAAAAGATTGCCTAAAACTATGAAAGAATAACGAGAAATTAATAGATCCCAAAATCCGACATTGATTTGCATCTTGATTGGACGCAGGTAAATGCTACGCATTACAAAAATCTACGATTTTTTGCCTGCGTCAATTCTTTGAAATAATCTATCATCTCTC
>DHFQ01000114.1 GCA_002402325.1 Candidatus Aminicenantes bacterium UBA4820 | reverse complement strand
GAGAAGGCGGATTCTTGACAAAAAACAGACTTGTGCAGAAGAGTTGAAGACCTGCGACTACGGGAAAATGATTAAAAGGAAACCCTCACTCATTCTCGCCCTGAAATGGGGAGAGGTTTTATTTTAAATTTTTGCTTGACACTTACTGGTAAAAGGGTCTATAATTAACACTAAACCGAAGGGGGGACCTCCGGTAACACATTTAGATAGGAGTGGAAGATGAATATCTTTGTTTTAAACTGCGGAAGTTCATCAGTAAAGTTTCAAATTGTAAATACCGATCTTGACCTTTTTGAATCTGACCTTGACCGTATGGTTGCAAAGGGGTTGATTGAAAGGGTTGGAACGGAAAATGCTATTTATAAGTTTGAAACTGAAGGGTCGGAATCTGTCAGTGGAACGGGGGCGGTGCTTGATCACAAGGAGGCAATTTTAAAGATAAAAGAGTGGATTGAGTCAGAAAACACAAAAATAAATGGTGTCAATGGGTGGCAGGATATTCAGGCGATAGGTCATAGGGTCGTTCACGGAGGAGAGAGATTCACAAAATCAGTTTTGATTGATAATGAAGTTTTAAAACAGGTTGAAGAGTGTAATGAACTTGCCCCTTTGCACAATCCGGCAAACTTAAAAGGAATAACTGCTTGTTCTGAAATTTTCGGGGATAAAATTCCGCAGGTCGCAATATTTGACACCGCTTTTCACAGCACTATGCCAGAAGAAGATTATCTTTATGCTATTCCTTATGAATTTTATGAAAAATACAGAATAAGAAGATACGGTTTTCATGGAACCTCTCATAGATATGTTGCTTACAGATATAGAAAAATCAGCGGTAGAGTAAAAGAAGAGACCAACATAATAACACTCCACCTTGGAAACGGCTGCTCAATGAGTGCAATAAAGAAAGGATACTCCATTTTTAACACTATGGGGATGACGCCTCTTGAAGGATTGATTATGGGGACTCGTTGTGGGGATATTGATCCGGGTATAATTGAGTTTCTATACAGGAAGGGTGTTGGAGACTTTCCAGCAATAATGAATATACTTCAGAAAAAAAGTGGACTTCTTGGTATTTCTGGAATAAGTAATGATATGAGGGATATTGAAAAGGCGGCGAAAGAAGGTAACCACAGGGCTAACCTTGCATTAAAAATGTTTGCTTTGAGAACAAAGAGATACATTGGTTCGTGTCTTGCAGAGATGGGAGGGGCAGATGCAATCGTGTTCACAGGAGGAATAGGAGAAAATGATGTTCTTTCAAGAGAAATGATTTGTGAAGGTCTTGAGTGTTTTGGAATTGAACTTGACAAAGAACTTAACAGGCAGGATACCAAAGGAAAATGTATGAGAATTTCAAAGGAGAAAAGCCGTTGTGATATTTGGATTATTCCTACAAATGAGGAACTTCTTATTGCAAGGGATACGGTTAGAGTAGTTAAGAACGCTCCAAGGGAGTGGTGAGGAGAAAAAGATGGAAGGAAGTGAATTCATTAAATCAATTAGAGAAAAAGCCTCAAAAAGAAATTTAAAGGTTGCTTTTCCAGATGCAGAGGATGTAAGAACTTTAGTCGCCTCAAGAACATTAATAGATGAAAAAATCGCTGTGCCTGTCCTTGTGGGTTCAAAAGAGAAAATAAACGAAATTGCCCTACAAAATAATCTGAAAGTGAACGATATAGAAATAGTTGAACCGCTTGTTTCTCCTTTGAAAGAAGAGTTTGCAAAGGTTTTGTTTGAAAAAAGAAAAGCAAAGGGGATGACCCTTGAAGAAGCAAAAGAGACAATTTTATCTCCTCTCTATTTTGCAGGAATTCTTTTAACAAAAGGGTATGTTTCAGCTGTTGTGGGCGGGAATGTCTCTTCAACAGGCGATGTGATAAAGTCTGCAATACACACGGTAGGAATTGCTGAAGGTATTGAAACGGTTTCAAGTTATTTCATAATGGTTTTAAAAGATAGAATGATTTGTTTTGCGGATTGTGCGGTTGTTCCTCAGCCCACAGATGTTCAACTATCAGACATAGCAATAACTACAGCCAAAAATTTTCAGTCTGTTACTGGGCTTGAACCAAAAGTGGCTATGCTTTCATTCTCCACAAAAGGTTCGGCTAAGCACCCTGATGTTGATAAGGTTATAAGCGCAACAAATCTTGTAAAAGAGAAGGCAAAGGACCTTCTTGTTGATGGCGAAATGCAAGCTGATGCGGCTTTGATTGAATCTATTGCTAAGAGAAAGTGTAAAGGAAGCCCGGTTGCTGGTAAGGCAAATGTGCTAATTTTCCCTGACCTTGATGCTGGAAACATTGGTTATAAACTTGTTGAAAGGCTTGCTAATGCACTTGCGGTTGGTCCAATAGTTCAGGGGCTTAACAAACCTTACTGCGACCTCTCACGAGGTTGTTCATCTGATGACATGGTAAATGTTGCCTCAATTTGTCTTCTTATGGCGTAAGGGCATAGAATTCAATTATAATAACATCCCTTTATCTTTCAGTTTATAGGTAATTCCCTGTTTGGGTTCTAAATTCTTACTCTTACTATCTTTTAATAACAAGTCTCTACAGCAATTGGAACTTTGGGTTGTGGCGAAAATCCGACATTGATTTATATCTTTATTT
>DHFQ01000116.1:547-2557 GCA_002402325.1 Candidatus Aminicenantes bacterium UBA4820 | reverse complement strand
TTTTCCTTGATTCGGGTGTTACCCTTGCAATGATGGAAAGAATGGGAAAGGCGGTGGATTACTTTCAAAGGGCTGAACTTTTATCTGAGAAATTAGAGGATTATCCATCACTTGTCTATTCCTTAATGAATAGAGGGCTTGTTGAATATTTAAGAGGGCAACTTGAAGGAGCAAAAAGTCTGTTTTTACAGGCTGGCAATGTGGCAAAAGAAAAGAATCTCAGGTCCTACCTTGCTTTAATAAATACCAATCTTTCAATGACTCTCTTTGATATGGGGAACTATTCTGAAGCACTTGAAGTGTGTAATGAGACGATAGAGGTTTCAAGACAATTTGGTTTCAGAAATTATCTTGTAGTGGCGATGTCAAATAAAGCACTTTTTGAAACAATGCTTGGAAGGTGGGAAGAGGCAAAAAAATCTGTTGAAAAATCTTTAAACCTCGCTGAGCATTACAAAATGGAATATTTAATAGCACCAAATATTCACATAAAATCTTTAATTCTTTTTAATGAGGGCTATTTTTCTGAATCATTTAAAAATCAGAACCGGGCATTAAAAAGTTTTATTGAAGACAATAACCTGGGACAGGGTCTTGCTTCTTTAAGCGAAATGGTTTCCTTGACGAACTTTTTAAATTGCCCTGAAGTTTCTTCATCAATTATTGAGGAATTCCTACCGAAATTGGCAAAAGAACTTGAAAATACAACGAAAACCTGGACAATAGGTTTTAACTCTAACTATGTGTTTCATAGATTTTTAATTGGAGACTCAGGGTTTTATGATTCGGAGGAAAAACTTGAAAATATACTTGATAGGGCAAGGGAGTGCGGAATATTGTGGCTTGTTGCGGACACAGCAAATATTTTAATAAGGTTTTATCAAAAAGAGGGAAAGCATTCAAAATGTTGTGAGGTCGGGGATGAGTTGTTTCCACTTTTATCAACCCATTACTGCCCGCTAATTATGCCAAAATTTTTAATAAACTACTCTAACTCACTTTTGATTGAAGGCAAAGGTGATGAATTAGCCGATGTTTTAAACAATTTAAAGAATTACGATAAAATCCTTGATAGAGGTCCAATATCGGCACAATATGATTATCTTTTGTATAACATTTTAAAGGATAAAGACAAAGATGAAGCGAGAAGAAGACTATATTGTGCAAGAGAAATTGTTGAAAACATTTTAAAAAATGAGAATGATAATGTATTTAAAAGTGCATTTTTAAAATGTGATTTTGTTGAAGAGATTTTAAAAAAGGGGGCTTAAAGCCCCCTTTTAATCATTTACTCCAAAGAAAAGTTGTTTCTCCACCATCGGGATTTACAAGAACGATTGTTGCCTTATTTCCAAGCGCACTTTTTAAACTTTTCCCGCCTTTGATTACAATGACGCTTTGGGACTTCCATTTCACATTTGTCCAGAGAGAATCGTTGATATAAACCTTCATTGAACTCTGGAAATTGCTTCCTCTAAGTTTAATCCTGAAAGGATCGGATAACTTTGAGACTGAGATAACTTGAGGATACCTTATTATTTCAACATCTTCTTCAACAGACCCTTTTTGACCCATAGAATCAGTTGCTATCGCCTTTATTTTATGGGTTCCAACAGAGAAGTTATTTGTGTTCCATTGCCAAAAGAAGGGGAAGGAGGCTACGGTTGATTGACTTATTCCATCAACAAAATATTCAACTGAAACTACCCTTGAATCTGCAACAATATTGACACCAATCTGTTCAATTCCGCCTATTTTTCCATTGATTGTCGGGATTTGTAATGTTATCTGGGGAGGCATACCTTGTTCAATATAGAAAATATTTTCTAAAGTTTCACTCTTTCCATCAGGGTTTGTAATTGTAACATCGTAACTTCCCTCCTGTGCGGATGAGGGAATTGAGATTGTTGAATAAAGAACTTTATTACTGAAATGGTCAAGGTTTAAAACCTCAAGATGGGGGTTAAACTCAAGTGTTGATTCACTTGAAAAGTTCTTCCCTGAAATTAC
>DHFQ01000116.1:0-531 GCA_002402325.1 Candidatus Aminicenantes bacterium UBA4820 | reverse complement strand
ATGTTTGCTTCACTTCCTATTGTAACCCTTGATGGAAAAACAGTGTCAATAACAGGGGATAAAGGCATCGTAGAACATTCAAAGGATGATGGAGAATAGAGTTCTGTTTTAATAACATCCCCCCACACATCAATTGGGGAAAGGGTTTCTGCATTAAGAAGTTTTAAATTTAAAAGTTCAAAGGGATTTGAGAATTGTGATGAACTACTGCTTCTTAAATCAAAAATTAGCCCTATCTTTTTTGTTTGAGAAGTGGCAGAAAAGGAGTTTGAAGAGTGTGAAATGAAGTTTCCATCAGAATCGTAAAGATCACCAATGAGAACAAAACTTCCTGAAGTAGTGAAATTTAATTGGGAGGTTATTAAGATTGAATCATATCTTCCATTTCCATCAAGATCAATGGGTTCATCAGAAAATTGACCGGTTAAGATGTGGCTTTGAGAAACGACATTCAAGGGTTCAATTTCAACCCTCGTAAAATTGCTTCCCTCATAATTACCATTTGCCTCAATAAAAACTTCGTAACTTCCT
>DHFQ01000057.1 GCA_002402325.1 Candidatus Aminicenantes bacterium UBA4820 | reverse complement strand
TTTGCAATGTTCAACAAGGAAGATTGCTTAAGGGATTATGCTTTGACGTGGCAATCGGAATGACAACTCCAACCGATTCATTGCAAACGAGGAAACCCCTCCCATCCTCCCCTGAAAGGTGAGGAAATTAAACGTCGCAGGCTGAAGCCTGCGGCTACCAAAGCCTGAGGCTACAACTGCTATTCCGTTCTTCTTAAATTATGTTATACTTTGTTTTATGAGAAGGATTTGAGATGAAGAAGATTGTTTTTCTGATTTTTCTTTTAATAACCTTTTATTTTTCATCTTTGGCGAGGATTTCTGAAGAGAGAGAAAAAGAGCCACAACCACCCGTTTTAAAATTTTCTTATGAAAGTGATTTAAAGCAGTCTGAATCTGGAAAAGAGGGAGTTATTTTTTTGACAATATCAGTTCCTTCTAACTATCACATATATGGTGGAAACGAACTTTCAGTAAATCTTGATTCCGACTCGCTTAAAGTTGAAGAAGTATCTTATCCAAAGCCTCAAATGGAAGAGGATTTCGCAGTTTATAGAGGCGATGTAATAGTTAAAATCAAGGTGAAACCTTTGAAGGATTTAAACGCTTATGAAGGCAAGTTTAAAATAAAGTGGCAGGGGTGTCAGGATTTTGGAGATAAGGTTTGCTTTATGCCAACCGAATCTAATCTTCCTCTAAAAATTTTGGCAAATAGTGGTAAAGATGAAAAAAAAGAAATTAAGAAAAGCGAAGAGAAACCTGCTCAAGAAAATAGTTCAGATTCTTTGAAGTATGAGAATCTTTTCAAGAACTTTAAGGAGATAGGTAGATTCGCGGGCTATAAATCTCCAGAAGATTTTAAGAGATGGTTTGAGAATGTAAAAGGTGGAGTGAAGGAGGAGGAAAATCCTTTTGAAAAAGTTGCTAAAAATAATATCCTTCTTGCCTTCTTTATTGCTCTATTTTTTGGATTTCTATCTTCATTGACCCCGTGCGTCTATCCCGTAATTCCTATCACAATTGCATACATTGGAAGCAAATCAAGAGGAAAGGGGAAACTCTCTGGCTTTATTCTTTCTCTATTTTTCGTGTTAGGGCTTGCGATTGTCTATGCCTCGCTTGGAGTAATTTCATCAATGCTCGGTGTTTCATTCGGGAGTTTGACACAAAAACCTATCGTTGGAGTTCCGATAGCCATCATTTTTGCAATTCTGGGCTTTTCAATGTTTGGACTCTTTGAAATTGCTATGCCGGGTAAGTTTTCATCTAAAATAGAGGCAGAAAAGAAAAAAGGCAAGGGATATTTTGGTGCATTTTTGATAGGGGCTTTATCAGGATTGGTTGCAAGCCCCTGCATAGGACCTTTACTTCTTGCGATTCTTGTCATAGTTGCGTCTTTGGGCTCAATTTTTCTTGGCTTTTTGTATCTTTTTGCCTTTGCGCTTGGAATGGGCATTTTGTTTATTGTTATAGGGACATTCTCTGGAGTTCTCGCCTCTCTTCCAAAATCGGGAGGGTGGATGGATAGTATAAAAATTATCTTTGGCTCATTGATTTTTGCAGTCAGTTTTTACTTTGCCAATCTTTACCTTGATGCAAAATGGTTTTATCTTTTCTCAGGAGTCGTCGTTGGATTTGCAACAGGCTTTCTTCTCTATGGATATAACAAGCATTTTCTTTCATTGTTTCATAGGATTTTTGGAGTAATTTTGACAATTGTTGCATTCCTTGTGATTCTTCCATTTTCAATAACATCTAAAAATTCACTCAATGAAACAGTGTTTGAAACTGAATTTTCAAAGGCAATTTTAAAGTCGAGAGAAACAAAAAAGCCAATACTTCTTGATTTTAGGGCTGATTGGTGTTCTGCATGCCTTGAACTTGAAAAAAAGACCTACCCTTCAAAAGAGGGAGGAGAAGTTCTTAAACAGGTTGTTCCTCTTAAAGTAGATTTTACTAAAGAGTCGAAGGAGACAAAGGAACTGACAAAATATTTCAAAATAGAAGGGCTTCCTACTGTTATCCTTCTGGAGAAACAAAATGGTGATAAAGGAAAAGGGCAGAATATTAGCGATTGATTGGGGAACGAAGAAAATTGGTGTTGCAATTAGCGATGAGATGAGGATTATAGCAACCCCACTTCCCACTCTTGAGGCAAAACCCATAACAGAACTTTTGGGCAAAATAAGGAAAATAATTGATGAGCAAAATGTTAAAACAGTTTTAATCGGATTGCCGATACACATAGATGGAACCAAAAGCCTCTCTTCAAAGATGGCAAGAGAGTTTGGAGAAAAACTTCTTAATTCACTGCAAAGAAAAATAAAAATTATCTACATTGATGAAAGACTCACGACCTGGGAGGCAAGACTCCTTTTAAAGCAGTTTGGTGAGAAGGTAAAGGTAAAAAGCGGGAGACTTGACCAGATAGCGGCAGCAACAATTTTGCAGGACTACATCGCTGGGAAGGGAAATGGATAAATTTAAAATAACAATTCCGCTTTTTCTTTTCTTTTTTCTCATTATATTTCTTTTGTGCTTTAATTTCGTTTTTGAGTCTACCTCCTCGTTCAAGGGTTACAACGGTGAAAAGTATTTGACAATAAAAAAGGGGGAACACACGGGTGAAATTCTTGAGAACCTTGAAAAAGAGAAGGTTGTAAAAAGCAGGATAGTTACAAAGATTGCATACGCTATTTTCTTCAAAAAAAAGTCTATAAAAGCGGGGGTTTATCTATTTGATAAAGAGATGACTCCGATTGAAGTTTTAAAAAAAATTACAAATGGGGAGGGAGTCCTTTTAAGAATAACGCTGAAAGAGGGGCTTACAATTGAAGATTATGCAAAAGAGATGGCAAAGGTTACAGGAAAAGAAGATATTTTTCTTTCTTTGATGAAAGATCCATCCTTTATAAGAGAGTTAGACCCAAAAGCACTGACTCTCGAAGGCTATATTTTCCCTGAAACATACTTTTTTGCACCCTTTACGACTGAGCGCCAGATAGTTAGAACAGTTATAGATAAGTTTTCATCTTTCTGGAATAGTTTAAATGAAAAAAATAAAGAGGTTGATTTGAGAAGAACGATAATTTTGTCATCAATAGTTGAGATGGAGACACCATTAAAAACAGAAAAGCCAAGAATAGCAGGGGTTTTCTTGAATAGATTGAAAATTGGAATGCCTTTACAATCTGACCCAACAACTATTTATGCTTTGAAAAGAAGGGGGCTTTATAGAGGGTATCTTTTAAGGGATGATCTGAAATTTGATGACCCGTTTAACACCTATGTTTATTCGGGACTTCCGCCCGCACCTATCTGTTCTCCATCAAAAGAGACAATTCTTTCGGTTCTCAACTATGAAAGGAACAATTACCTCTATTTTGTTGCAAAGGATGATAAAAGCCACTACTTTTCTGAAAATTTGGAAAATCACAACAAAGCGGTAGATAGATTCATTAAAAATGGAAAAAATAGAAGATAAAATAGGTTTTATCCTTGTAAAATCAAGATCACCAGGAAATGTTGGCTCGGTTGCGAGAGTTTTAAAAAATTTTGCTTTTAAGAAACTTATTCTTGTCGACCCACGCCTTCACAAGAGTAGAGACACGGTGGATGGAAGTTACTTCACAATTGAAAGCGAGAGGATGGCTTGCAAAGGGATTGATGTCTTAAAAAGTGCGAAAATCGTAAAGACTCTTGATGAAGCAATATCTGATGCTCAATTTGTAATAGGAACCGACCCTAATCCACCTAATTATCAAAAATGTGTTTCTCCAGAAGAAATGGCGGAAGAAGTTGTGAAAAGGAATCTTAAAACTGTGATACTTTTTGGAACTGAATCTGATGGTTTGACGAATGAAGAAATTTCAAAATGCACGCTTGTTGCAAAAATTCCAACGGGAAATTATTGCGATTTGAATTTATCGCACTCTCTTGTCATCATTGCATATACTCTTTTTATAAAAATCAACCCTCAAGTAGAGGAAACTTCTAAAGAGGAGATTTTAGAGCAGAAACTTCTTGATGAAGTTGTAAAAGATTTTCTTGAAATAGCAGTTAAAAGCGGATTTACTAAAAGTGAAGATTCAAAGATTGCCCTTGAACTTTCAAATATAGTAAGAAATTTTAACCTTACAGAAAGAAGCGCAGGAATTTTAAGAAGCCTCATAATAAGAATAAAGGCAAAAATTTCCTGACACAATCACAATACAACAACTTAGACGATGATGAAAGTTACAAGATTCCATCGCACAAATATTTGCTTTAATCTTTTGCGGGTTGAAAAATTATTCTAAAAGTGTAAAAATAGGAAACTGGTTTATTTCAAAGTTTCGGGAGGAAAAGATGTCAAATGACTTAAATTACGATGTGATAATTTTTGGAAGCGGGCTTGCGGGCTTGCGGGCAGCGGTTGAATTGAGTGCAAGAATGAAAGGAAATGTCAAAATTGCCCTTGTTTCAAAAGTTCAGGTTATGAGGTCTCACTCCGTCTGTGCTGAAGGTGGGACAGGGGCTGTTTTGAGAACGGAGGAGGGAGACACCCTTGATTTGCACGCCTGGGATACTGTAAAAGGTGCAGATTTCCTTGCCGATCAGGATGTTGTCTTCAAATTTGTTGAAAATTCTCCCAAAGAAATTAGACTCCTTGAACACTGGGGACTTCCATGGTCAAGGAGAGAAGATGGAAGAATTATGCAAAGACCTTTTGGAGGGCACACCTTTCCAAGGGCTTGTATGGCTGCGGATAAAACTGGCTTTTTTGAGATGCAAGCACTCTACGACCAACTCCAGAGGTATAACACGGTAACAAGATTCGATGAGTGTTTTGCAACTTCAATACTGGTTGATAAAGGAGTTTTTGCTGGATTAACCATTTACAACCTTCCCGATGGAGAGTTTCTTGCTTTAAGGGCAAAGGCGTTTTTGTTTGCATCGGGAGGGCTTGGAACGCTTTATGGCTTTACAACATATTCTCAAACCGTTACTGGAGATGGACAGGCGATCGCATACAGGGCTGGGCTTCCAATTGAAGACCCGGAATTTATTCAGTTTCATCCCACCGGACTTGTTCCGTCTGGAATTTTGATGACAGAAGGTTGCAGGGGTGAAGGCGGTTATTTGAGAAACAATAAGGGTGACAGGTTTATGGACAGGTACGCCGCAAAGATGATGGAACTTGCTCCAAGGGATATAGTCTCCCGCTCTGAAATGACAGAGATTCTTGAAGGAAGAGGATTTTCAGGTCCTCAAGGGCTTGACTACATCAATCTTGATTTAACCCATCTTGGTGCCGAAAGGATAAACAAAAGGCTTCCACTGATTAGAGAAGTTTGTATGAAATTTTTGGGTCTTGACCCAATTAAAGAACCAATTCCCATCAGGCCTGTTGCACACTACTCAATGGGAGGAATAGAGGCAGACATTACAACAAAGACAAAGTTTGAAAATGTTTGGGCATCTGGCGAAGTTGCCTGCCACTCTCTTCACGGTGCGAATAGACTCGGATGCAACTCAACCGCAGAATGCCTTGTTTTTGGCGCAATAAGTGGAGAGGAAATTGCAAAATTTCTTTCAAAAAATCCACCTCTTCCCTCAATGCCAGAAACGAAATTTGAGGAGGAGAGGAAAAGGATTTTTGAAGATATAATCAACAGGGATGGAAATGAAAATATTTATGCAATTAAAAAAGAACTTAGAAAAACTATGGATGAGTGCGCAGGTGTTTATAGAACTGGAGAACTCCTCAAAAAAGGAATTTCAAGGGTAAAGGAACTTAAAGATTCCTTCAAAAAAATTAAGATTGAGGATAAATCGCCAATTTACAACTCAAATCTAATGAATGCACTTGAGACAGAAAACCTCCTTGACCTTGCAGAGATTGTATTAATCTGCGGTTTGATGAGGGAAGAGTCAAGGGGAGGGCATGCAAGAACCGATTTCCCCAAAAGAGATGATGAGAAGTTTTTGAAACATACTCTTGTAACCTATTCTGAAAGTGGGCCTAAAATCTCATACAAAGATGTTACGATAACCCACTGGAAACCTGTGGAAAGAAAGTATTGAGGAGGCTATTATGGAAAAAGTAAATCGCTATGATAACAGACTTGGAATTCTTGGTTGGGCGTTTAAAGGAAGATGGGGATTTGAAAGATACCTTTACATACTTCACAGATTGACAGGATTGGGAATTCTACTCTACTTTTTAATGCACATATTTGTTACAAGTTTTAGAGCAATGAATATTTATCTCTGGGCTCCTGACAATTTTTTTCATCATCCTCTTTTCAGGTTTGGTGAATATCTTGTCTTCCTTGCTTTCGCATTTCACGCCTTCAATGGTTTAAGACTAATATTCGTTGAACTTGGCTTTGCGGTTGGAAAGCCCATTGAGCCAGTTTATCCCTATAAAACTTCTTTAACAAAACAAAGGCCATTATTTATAGTGATGATGGTCTTTGCCGCCATTCTTGCTATACTTGGAAGTTATGAATTTGTCATTTCTCTTGGAAAAATGGTTGGAGGTGGACAATGAAGGAGACAAAATATTTCACACTTCATCTTTTTGCAGGGCTTGTTCTTTTCTTTATTCTTGGTTTTCATTTTCTTTACACACACATCGGAACAATTCTATATAAGGTCGAAGATAACATCTCAATTGAAAGGTCTCAGGGAAGGGATTCTCAAACGATATTCCTTGTTTTTTTCATATTTCTTCTGGGTTTTGGATTGTATCACGCACTATTCGGCTTGAAGAATATCCTGCACGAATTGACCTCCTCAAACGGTCTAAAGAATTTCATAACTGGAGTAATAGTCATCGTTGGAATTTTTCTCTTTGTTTTTGGAAGTTATTTTTCTGTAAAGGCATATAAAAATCAACAGATTAAAACATCTAAGGCGGAGGTGATAAATGTCAAATGAAATAAATGTCAAATTTCACATAAGAAGATATAATCCCAAAAAGGATAAATCCCCCTACTTTCAAGTGTTTGACATTCCCGTTTCAAAGGGGATGGTCATTCTTGATGCGCTTCATTACATCAGGGAAAATTATGATTCTTCACTCGCTTTCAGGTATTCATGCAGGATGGGTGTCTGCGGTTCGTGCGGAATGCTTATAAATGGAAGTCCAACCCTTGCCTGTAACACTCAGATTCTTGATGTATCAGATAAGGAGATAACCATTGGCCCACTTCCAAACTTTCAAATTTTAAAAGACCTCGTCCCCGATTTGATGCCCCTTTTTGAAAAGCACAGATCAATTTCTCCTTTCATAATAAGAGATGAAAAGGAACTTGATGACCCTGAAGGTGAATATTATCAAACTCCCGAGCAACTTGAAGAATATTTGCAGTTCACATATTGTATAAAATGTGGATGCTGTATGGCTGCCTGCCCAACCCTTGCAACTGACAAAAACTATCTTGGACCTCAACCACTTTCTCAGGCACACAGATACAACAAAGATACGAGAGATTCAGGGAGAAAGAAAAGAAATGAAATAACAGGCTCAAGGGATGGTGCTTTTAAGTGCCATTATGCGGGAGAATGTTCAAGGGTTTGTCCAAAGGGAGTTGATCCTGCAAAGGCGGTTCAGATTTTGAAAAGGCAACTCGTTTTTGAGTTTTTACACCTCATTAAAAAACAAGAACCCTGTCAGAAACTGCACGGCCCGGGCAAAGGTGAAAAACTTGATATTCCAGAAGCACCTGAAAAAACAGTTTAGTTTCTCATGTTAGGAATAAATTTGATCTTTTAGGAATTAGTAAAACTTGAAGGAGTTTAAATGAAAAAAATATTTTTTTTTGTTTTGATTGTCTTATCTGTTTCTACTTTCTGCCTTGAGCCTGTTGGAATATCGCTAAATTATAACCTCAAATCAAATTTCAATTTGAATGAATATTCCGATGTGCTCTTTTTTAAGGATGCCTCTTTTATTAAAATTCACCTTAAAAACCTCCGTCTTAAAGAGACCGATTCTCTTACAATTTCAAACGATAAAGAGTCATACACGATTGATGGTCCAATAGATGGTGAAATGTGGCTCCCCTCTCTTAATTCCCCTTCTGTAACAATTTCTTTGAAAAGTAAAGGCGATTCAAAACCTTTTTATGAAATAGATGAGGTTGGGGTAGGTTTTGAAGGAAATAGAGATAGAGTAGAAAGTATCTGTCAAAACGATGATAGAAAAAATGCTCTCTGTTATTCTCAAGATATGCAGAAAGCAGCAGACCCGGTGGGAAGGATGTTATTTCAAGAGGGAGGATTATGGTATCTCTGCACAGGTTCGCTTATCTCCTCTTCAGGACATTTTTTAACGAACAATCACTGCATTTCTGACCAATCTGGTGCATCAAGTCTTGAAGTTTGGTGGAGATATCAATCATCAACCTGCAACGGAACCACAGGTAGCAAAGAATACACATCGGTTGGATCAACTTTTTTAACCACAAATGAAAATCTTGATTTCACTCTTCTTCAAATTACAGACACTAATATTGAGAAGTATGGATTTATATCAATTGCAAATAGGGATGCTGTAAAGGGGGAAAGAATCTGGATTCCACAACACGGAGGAGGAAATATAAAAACCTTTGCTGTTGAATCCGATATGGATCAGGGCGGTTATGCAATTGTTGATGAACCAAGCCTTGATGGTTATGTTGCGAATTCCGATATCGGTTACTACGCAGACACAGAGGGAGGTTCTTCTGGTTCGCCCATCCTTGATTCTAACAACAAGATGATCGCGATTCACCATTTTGGGCTTCCTTATGGATACCCGTGTGGGAACTATATGAATCAGGGAGTAAAGATGTCTTTAATCTATCCCAAAATTGAAGACTATCTAACACTTCCTCCCGAAGTCTCTTCGGTAACAAAAGCGACAGATCCGTTCAGGATTATTGTAAACGGCGATAAATTTAACCAGGGAATTAAGGTTTATATTGGCTCTTCAACTACCCCCTGGCAGAATGTATCTTATAAAAGCAAGAATAAAATAGTTATAAAAAAAGGAAATGCACTCAAGCAACTCTTTCCAAAGGGTGTTTCAGTAAATATTACCCTTGTCAATCCAGATGGAGGATCAATTACAACGAGTTTTCAAAGATAGAATTGGTACCAGGCAATCATATATCTTTCACTTTGAAGGTGATTCGTTGTCGTATCTGTAATGGCTGATTGTTGTTATTTTTTAACTATAAAAAGTTGTTCCAATGTCGGATTTTGGGACAGTTTTTCAGTTTTAAACATTGACAGCAATTATTATTTCACCATTACTAATTCTTTCCATCAGATTTCTTAATAAATCAAATTTGAGGATTTATTTTCTTCATTTATGGTAAAATAAGTTTTACAGGGGGATGCCCCTTATGGAGGTAAAAATATGGACGAAGTTAAGAATCTGGTTGAAAGAACGATTGAAAATAATTTGTGGAGACAAAGAAAATGCATCAACTTAATCCCTTCAGAAAATAGTCCCTCCCTTCTTGTCAAACTTCTTGAAATTTCAGACCCTCAGGGAAGATATGCGGAACATAAGACCGCTTTGAAAAAGGAGAGAGAGGCTTTACAGGATTCGGGAGCGTTAAAGGGCGATCAGATCTATTACTATCAGGGTACCCAATTTATTTACGATATTGAGGAAAATTTAAAGGAGGTAATGAAAGAGTATTTAAAGGCAAAGGATGTTGAGACAAGAGTAATTAGCGGGCAGATGGCTAATGAGGTTTCCTTCAAAGCAATCGTGAAATATCTTTCAAAAGGCGGAAAGGGAATGCCCAAGCTTTCCGAATCGGGAAGGCTTACAAATGTTATGAACAACTCATTAAACGGTGGTGGGCATCTATCGGCTCAACCTTTTGGTGCTCTTTACAACCTTGCCGAAGGTGATGTTGTCTCAATCCCTTTAAGAGAGGATAATCCCTACAAAGTTGATGTTGAAAAAATGCTAAACCTGATACAGGAAAAGATGCCTCCACTAATAATTTTTGGAAAAAGTCTTTTCTTGCATCCTGAACCTGTTAAAGAGGTTTCATCTTTCATAAAAGGACTCAAAGATTACAACCCAATAGTTATGTATGACGGCGCCCATGTTCTTGGAATACTTGGTGAGGAGTTTCAGGAACCACTTTTAGAAGGAGCCAACATAGTTACCGGATCTACTCATAAAACATTTTTCGGTCCTCAAAGGGGAATAGTGGGGATGAGATTTGAGGATGATTCAATCTATTCAAAACTTCCAAATGAAATCCATACAAGGACATTCCCGGGTTCAACGAGCAACCACCACCTTGGAACACAACTTGCACTTCTGGGTGCGGCGATAGAGATGAAACATTTTGGAAAGGAGTATCAGAAACAGGTTCTTAAAAATGCAAAGCACTTTGCAAAAAGTTTAAATGAAAATGGCATTCCTGTTGAGGGCGGAGAAAAAGATGGATTCACATTCACCCATCAAGTTGTGATAAGGGTTAAAAAATTCGCAGATGCGAAGGAGATAGCGGTAAGACTTGAAGAAAATAACATTATCGTTAACTTTCAAGCCCTTCCAGATGATGAGACATTTTATCATCCCTCTGGCATAAGGATGGGCGTTTCTGAGATGACAAGGTTTGGAATGAAGGAAAACGATTTTGAAACTCTCTCAAAGATAATGGCAAAAATTATCAAAGATAAAAAAGAGGCAAAGGGAGAGGTTGAGGAGTTTAGAAAGAATTTCCTTGAAATGAAATATGCTTTCCCCTTTTCCGAAGTTAAGCCTCTTTACAAAAATTTACTTGAGTCAATATTTTCCTCACACAATCAGTTTGATCACTTTGTCTTAAGTTTGCAAAAGGGAGTTTAAATGGTTTTTAACCCTAAAGATTTAAGAAGGTTTTCCTCTCCCAGAAAAGGAACTTTTAAAAAGTCAATCTTGATGTCAGAAAGGAAAAAACTAAAAAATGGATTAACGATTGTCTCTGAAAATATTCCATTTTTTCCCTCAGTTACAGCGGGAATATGGCTCAAGGGCGGGTCAAGGACAGAAAAAGAAAGTGAGAATGGAATAACCCATTTTATTGAACATCTACTTTTCAAAGGCACAAAAGAACTTTCCTATTCTCAAATTTACAAAACATTTGATAGGATGGGAGGAGCGATTGATGCTTTCACATCAAGAGAAATGATGGGATTCTATCTGAGGGTTCAAAAAAAGAATTTTGAAGAGGCTTTTAACCTTCTTTGCCAAATGGTGATTCATCCTGCTTTTAAAGAAGAGGAGATTGAAAGGGAAAGAGGGGTAATACTTGAAGAAATAAATATGGTTAAAGACAATCCATCCGAATTTGCTGTCGACCTTTTTATGGAAAATGTTTATAAAGGAAATGCACTCTCTTTGCCAATTCAAGGAAAAGAAAAAAGCGTAAAACAAATAAAAAGGAAACAAATTTTGCAAAGGCATAGGGAACTTATTTCTCCTTCAAACATAATTATTACAGCAACAGGAGAGATAACGCTAAAGGAGATTGAAGAGAGTTTTAAAAAATATTCAGGGGAACTTTGCGACCAAAGAAGATATCGTTTTGAAGAGGCAAAATTTCAACCCGGAATAAAAAGTTATCAAAATAATCATCTTGAGCAAACCCAGATAATTATTGCTTTTGAGTCAGAAAAAGCATCATCAGAAAAAAGATCAATTCTTACAGTTATGGCAAACATTTTAGGCGGCACTATGTCATCAAGGCTTTTCACTGAAATCAGAGAAAAACTTGGATTAGTCTACAACATCAGCGCAGACAATATTGGGCAGTTTGACACGGGATTATTTGCGATTCAGGCGGCATCAAGCAATGAAAATGCAAGCAAAACAATAAAAGAAATTATAAAAGTTTTATACGATTTTTGTGAAAAGGGAACATCAAAGGAAGAGATTGAGATAGCAAAGGAAAATTTGATAGGAGGGACAATCCTTTCTTTGGAATCAACATCGGCAAGAATGGGTAGGCTTGCAAGAGATGAAATTTACTTTGGAAAGCCGTTACCAATAGAAAATCTTTTAAATGGAATTGAAAAAGTAAAAGAGACCGAAATCTTGAAGTGTGCAAGATATATCTTCAACCCGAAAAGGATGAACATTGCAATATTAGGGGAAAAACAATCCCTTAAAGGAATTGATTTTTCAATTCTGGATAGGAAATGGTAAAGATAAAGATAAAGAGGCTTGATCATTCAATTGGCTTACCTCTTCCAGAATATTCAACAGCCGATTCTGCAGGAATGGATTTGAGGTGCGCTTTTGAAAAAGATCATATTTTAAGACCTTTTGAAAGAGTTGCCGTTCCTACGGGATTTATAATTGAAATTCCTGAAGGTTACGAAGGGCAGGTGAGAACAAGGTCGGGGCTTGCCTTAAAAAATGGGATAATGTGTCTGAATAGCCCCGGCACGATAGACTCAGATTTTAGGGGAGAAGTAAAGGTAATTTTAATAAATCTCTCAAATGAAAACTTTGTAATAGAAAGAGGAATGCGAGTTGCTCAACTTATTATCTCAAGGTATGAAAAGGTAATAGTTGAAGAAGTTGATGAAGTTTCAGAAACAAAAAGAGGGAGCAACGGTTTTGGTAGTAGCGGAGTTTATTGATGGTAAAGATTGATGTCCTATCAAGCGGTTCATCGGGAAATGCAATTCTAATCAAAACAAAAAAGAGTCTTGTCCTTATTGATAACGGCTTGTCATACAAGAAATTCAAAGAGTTGATCTCTATGGTGAACCTTGAAGTAGGAAAAATAAACTACCTTTTGATCACACACGAGCACGATGACCACATAAAAGGGGTGCCGTTATTTTTGAAAAACAATCCAATTCCAACATTCATTTCAAGAAATGTTGCAGAGTACTTAAAGTTAAAAAATGGTTCTCATGGTCTCATTAATTTCGTTGAGGCTGAAAAAAATTACGATCTGGGCGATTTTGAATTTACTCCATTTGCCTTGCCTCACGATGCTTCAGAAACATTTGGATATTTGATAAAAAGCGAAGGGATAAAGATTGGCTATGCGGCTGATTTGGGAACTGCTGGAGAAAATACTGTCTCTAAATTAAAGGGATCAAACTGCCTGATGGTAGAATTCAACCACGACCTTGATATGCTAAAAAATTCTTTCTATCCTGAGCCCATCAAATTAAGAATCGCAAGTAAATTGGGACACCTTTCAAATGATCAGGGGAAAAAACTTCTGTCAAAATGTATTTCTTCGGAAACTCTTGCTGTGTATCTTATGCATCTTTCAAAAGAGACAAACACAAAAGAGTTTGCTTTGCTTTCAGCCTTTGAGATGATTTTTGACAAAAAAATATTTGTCGAGGCTACAAATCATATTTTTCCATCAAGACCATTTGTCTTTTAGGAGGAGTGATGATTGAAAGATATACAACGAAGGAGATGAAGGATCTGTGGTCAGAAGAAAATAAGTATTCAATCTGGCTTAAAGTTGAACTCTCTGCGCTCAAGGCTCAAAGCGATTTTGGACTTGTACCTGAAGAAATTGCCAGCGAAATTATAAAAAAAGCCAAATTTGATGTTAAAAAGATTCTTGAAGTTGAAGAGATTGTAAAGCACGATGTGATAGCGTTCACAACGAGCGTTTCGGAAAGCATAGGTGATTTGTCTCAATATTTTCATTATGGGCTTACATCTTCGGATGTTGTGGACACATCATTATGTTACTTAACAAGAATCTCATTGAGCCTCATAATAGATGAAGTTGATGCATTACTTTCCATATTGAAAGATAAATCTTTTGAACATAAAAAAACAATTATGGTTGGAAGGACACATGGGGTTCACGCAGAACCAATCACACTTGGATTAAAATTTGCTCTTTATTACGATGAGATGAAAAGAAATAGAGAGAGATTAAAGATAGCATCCGATATAATAAGCGTTGGAAAACTTTCTGGGGCTGTTGGAACCTACGCCCACCTTTCCCCGGAAGTTGAAAAAAGGACTCTTGAACTTCTCGGGCTCAAGCCTGAAAATATCTCTACACAAGTTGTTCAGAGAGATAGGTTTGCTCAGGTGATTTTTGCAATCGCAATTACTGGTGCTACTCTTGAAAAAATAGCGACTGAAATTAGACATCTTCAAAAAACTGAAGTTAGAGAGGTTGAGGAACCATTTTCAAAAGGACAGAAGGGCTCCTCCGCTATGCCACATAAAAGAAATCCCGTTGGTTGTGAGAACATTACTGGACTTGCAAGGCTTTTGAGGGGATATCTGATTCCTTCACTCGAAAATATTCCACTGTGGCATGAAAGGGATATTTCTCACTCTTCGGTTGAAAGGGTTATAATCCCGGATGCAACGACCGCTTTACATTACATTTTAAGAAGGATGAAAAATATTCTTTCAGGTTTAATTGTCTATCCTCAAAATATGGAGAGAAATCTCAACAAAACAAAGGGACTTTTATATTCTCAAAAGGTTTTACTCGCCTTGACAAAAAGTGGGATGTCGAGGGAGGATGCCTATTTAATAGTTCAGGATTCTGCAATGAAATGCTGGGAAGAGGAGAGAGATTTCCTTGAAATATTGTGGGAAAATCCTATGATACGGGAAAAATTCAAGAAGGAAAGACTTAAAGAATTGTTCAATCCTGAAGACTACCTGAAAGAGATTGACACTATTTACAAACGGGTCTTTGAGGATGGCTAATTTTCTTTTTATACTTGTGGCTACAATAGTAACAATTTACCTTTTCCTTTTTGTTTCTGGAACTTTCATAAGAAGAAAATATAGGGATAGGGCTGTTCTTACAGGTGGAGGAAGCTCGGGGCATATCTATCCTGCTATTGCAATTGGTAAATGGCTTCAACCTGAAATAAACGATTTTATTTTCATTGGGGCAAAGGGAAGGATAGAGGAGAAGGTCGTTCCAAAAGAAAATATACCACTCAAGTTGATAAGAGCCTATCCATATTCAACTTCACTCACCGAATTTCCAAAATTTCTATTTTTTTTGATGCTGGGTATTTTGAAGTGTCTTTTTATTCTTTATGAATTTCAACCAAAATTTATTATTGGAACGGGTGGATTTGTCTCAGCCCCTGTTGTTTTTGCAGGATATGGTTTAAAGAAATTGGGGCTAATAAATTCAAAAATAATTTTACAGGAACAGAATGTTTCACCGGGTAAATTAAACCTTCTTGCGGGAAAAATTGCAGACAAAATTTTTGTAACATTCCCTCAAAGCCTTTACTACTTTGGAAACAAAGGATACTTGATTGGTTATCCTGTAAGAAAAAATGTCAAAACAGTAAATGTTGAAAGTCCCCAATTAAATGATTTAATAAAAGGAAGAAAGTTGATCTTCGCCTTTGGCGGTTCGCAAGGGGCAAAAAGCATTAACAGGGCAGTGGTTGATTCTCTTTATTATCTTCTTCCTTACAAAGACAAAATTTATATAATCCTGAGTTGCGGTCTTGGATACTCCCATTACAACGGTTTACAGGATGTCAAAGAGAGAATTGACTCTAAATATAAAAGGGGAGAAATTGAAGAGATTGAAAAATTTTTCACTTATAAGGACTATTACTACAATGTTGGAGAAATATTATCAAAATCCTCATTTGTAGTTGGAAGAAGTGGAGCGGGCACAATTTTTGAACTTTCTGAAATTGGCTTGCCATCAATTTTAATTCCAAAGATAGGGCTATCAGGCGAACATCAAGTTATGAACGCAATTGCTATGAAAAAGGCGGGGGGCGCCAAAATAGTCTTTGAAAAGCCACTCAATGGCGAGATGGGAGTAGAAGGAAAAGAACTTGCGGAAGCAATTATTGAACTTTCATCAAATGAAGAATTACTCAAAAAGATGGGAGAAAATGCTAAGAAGGTTATCCCACATTTTGATACGGAAAAATTGGTGAGAGAGATAATTCTTGAAGGAAAAGAAATAAAAGGCATAGAAGAAACAGCAAAGATAGAATTTGCTCCACTTTTATCTCCAGAGAAGATTTTATCAAAATTTTCTAAATGTAGAGAAGAAAAAAAAGAATTTCAAGTTGACGAAGATCAAAAAAATTATTACGAATCCTTGACGATGAATCTTCTCCGCTCAAAAGATTGGAAGAAAAGAAATCAAGGGGTAAAACTCCTTGCCTTTTTTAAAATAGAAGGCGCCAAAGAAAAGTTAATAAAGTTTGTTAATAATAGAGAAAAGGTTAATAGATTTAAAAGATTTTTAGGCGGAGATTTTGAAGAGGTGGGATTCATAAGAAGAAATTCCCTTCTTTCATTGAAATCTTATGATATTTCTGAAAAGGAGTTGCTTGACCTATTTTTAATCTCTTCAGATGACCCTTATTACGAAGTCAGAAGTTCCTGCCTAACTCTCATCAAAGAAAAGTGTTCAACAATAAAAGAGAGGGGACATTTTCTCTTGATAACCAAAAAACTTGCAACCGACAAAGAAGTTGAAGTAAAAGAAGACGCTCTCTCACTAATTGGAGAAATTGGTGGAGAGGAAGAGGTTGATTTTCTATTAAGTTTCAAGGATAACTACTTCTGGCAGTTAAGAAATTCCGCACTAAAATCTCTTTTAAGGATGGCTGAAAGAGGAATAATCAAAGATAAAGAAAAAGTGTCAAAGCGTATAGATGAATTTATATTGACTTCAACCGCCTACAAACCAATCTTTGAAATAAAGGAAAACTTTTGGAAATTGAAAAAAAGTTTAAAGGGAATGTAGAATGCTTTACTACCTGGCGAAATATTTGATGGATTCAAACCAACAACTTGGTTTTTTGAGACTCTTTAGTTACATATCTTTCAGGGCAATAGGTGGAGCATTAACTTCAATTTTGATTATGTTTTTATTGACAAAACCATTCATTCATTATTTCCATAAAAGAAAAGTTCTTGACTACGCAAGAGATACCGGCATTCCCTCATCATCCGATAAAAGTGGAACTCCCACAATGGGTGGAGTTTTGATTGCTATTTCATTTCTTTTTTCGTCAATTTTGTGGATCCCTTTTGGGAACCATTTTGTTTCTTTGACTTTGCTCTCTTTTACCTACTTTGCATTTCTTGGCTTTTTTGATGACATCAGCAAACTCAAAAAGAAATCGGGGGAAGGTGGCCATTCTGAAAAGTTAAAACTTGTTCTTCAAGGATTGTTTGCACTCATTTTCATTTTACTTATTTTTAATGATTTTACACCATTTCCAGAAAAGGAGATTTCCAGTTTGTATATTCCCATTTTGAAAAACCCAATTTTAAATTCCTATTTAATTTATGGTGTATTCCTCTTTTTCTACATCATTGGTGTATGTAACTCTGTAAATCTCTCAGATGGACTTGACGGACTCGCCATTGTTCCATCCACTTTCGTAATTTCTGTCCTTGGTGTTTTTGCCTACATTATGGGAAACGCTCTTCAATCAAAGTATTTGAACTTTCCATTTTTTTCCGGCGCTGGTGAACTTACAGTGCTTGCCTCAATTTTTGCTGGTTCTGCTATTGGATTTTTGTGGTATAACGCTTACCCTGCCCAAATTTTTATGGGAGACACAGGCTCTCTTGCAATTGGGGGATTGATTGCTTCAATGACAATTCTTTTAAAGCAGGAATTTTTATTTCTCATCCTTGGGGGCTTTTTTGTTGTTGAGGCTTTGACCTCCCAGATTCAGGATAAAATTGGAGTTAATTTTATTGGAAGAAGGATCTTTCATCGTGCCCCGATTCACCATGAGTTACAATACAAAGGAATTGCAGAAAACAAGGTTGTTGTAAGACTCTGGATAATATCGGGGATTTTAGCGCTTCTTGCAATCGCAACAATCAAGATAAGGTAAAGGTGAAAAAGTGAAATTTTTAAAACATTTTATTGTTTTCTTATTTATAGTTTTTGTTTCTCAATTTACAAAAGGAGAAGAGATTTTTCCTCTTTCAGATGTCAAAGAGGGAATGAAAGGTTATGGATTTACTGTTTTGAAAGGTGAAGAGAAAACAAGATTTGAAGTTACAATCCTCGGTGTTCAATCTATGTCAATTGAGGGAAAAGAAATGATTTTATGCAGGGTAAGTGGTGATGAATTCAATGAAAGCGGAGTTATCGCAGGAATGAGTGGAAGCCCTGTTTATATTGATGGTAAATTTCTTGGAGCAGTTGCTTCAACATTTACATTTTCAAAAGCTCCTATCTGTGCAATCACTCCCGCTTCCAGAATGCATCAACTTTACTTTAGAAAAACAGAAAGTAATGGTGAAAGTTATTCCTCTGCGCTAAGTTATGATGACTTTATTAGAACATTTACAAAGTCAAAAATTGATATTGAATCTGTTGTCAAGCCTATAAAGTCCGCGGAGTTCGAAATTGGAAAAGGTAGGGAATTGCCATTTTTAGAAAACGCAGATATAACTCCAGGAGATATGATCGGTGTGTCTTTGATAAGCGGGGACCTTGACCTTACGGCATTTGGAACGGTTTCATCCGTTTATAATAATCAGTTTGTTGCCTTCGGTCATCAATTTTTTGGCCTGGGCTCGGTTGATTTCCCTGTATTCAAAGCAAAAGTAACTACCGTAGTTCCCAGTTATGCACTAAGTAACAAAATGTCCTCTTCTTTAAATGAAATTGGAAAGGTAACGCTTGACACGAATGATGGTGTTGTCTGCAAAAAAGGTGAACGGGCAGATATGATTGAACTTCAAATCCAATTTGAAAAGGAAGACGGACAAAGTGAAATAAAAAAAGTCAAATTTGTAAGACATAGTGCTCTTTCAAAGATTCTCCTTATTATTTCTCTCTCATCTTTATTTGACGAAGTTGCAACAAATAAAGAAAACAATTCGTTAATTCTTGAAAAGTGTAATTTTCAATTTCAAAACAAAAAAAATCTTTCTTTGAAAAAACAGGTCTATGGAGGTGAAGAACCTACTTTAAAACTAATAAATTTTTTGAGTGACATTTTTTCTATTTTAACATCAAATCCCTTTGACAAATCAAAGATGCAAAATATTTCGCTGACAGTAAAATTGATCCCGCAAAGAAATGAAGGTGAAGTTCTTGAATTGAAAACATCTAATAAAGAGGTCAAAAAGGGCGATGTGATAAATCTTGAAATTTTGTTTCAAAAATATGGTGAAGGAATTGAAAAAATAACAAGTGTGATTGATTCAGAAAATCTACCTTCAGGAAAAATAAAGGTTATTGTCTCTGATAACATCTCAGCCTTTAAAAGAATTTCAAAATGCTCTCAAACAGTACCAATAAATTTTGATGGTTTATTGAAAAACCTTGAATCCATTCCTGAGGGAGGGAATCTTTATTTGACCGTCTATTGTGAAGCAAGACAGATTGAGACTACTGGTCAAAGACTTTTTGACCTTCCCCCTTCAATTGAAGTGGTTATGCCTGAAATTTCCTCTTCAATAGTAACTTCTTCAGAAAAAGTTTTGTTACCTCCTCAACCAATCAAGGCGTGTGGCTATTTTGAAGGAGAACTTGAAATTTCCGTGAATATAAAAGAAAGGGAGATAAATGAAAACCATTAAAACAATTTTTACCGTTATTTTTTTCTTCATTTCTTTAAATTGCTTTTCATCACAGACAAATTATTTCTCTTCGCTTAATCAAAATCTCCTCGATGGAAGTCCAAATGGAGTCGTTGTCTTTGAAGATGGGACATTCGTTCCTGATATAGATTTCGGAGAGCCTGTTTCAATTTCAGGAAATCCGATAACTATAGAATTTTCAAACACTGTTTTCTATTTGGGTTTAACTTCAGAATCATCGCTTATTAAAATTGAGGCAGGAAAAGTTGAAAAAATAGCATCTTTTGAAGAGGCGATGGTTTCTGCAATTTCAGTTGTTAAAGACAAAATTATTGTTGGAACATCAACGCCATCAAAATTGTATGAGGTTTCATTCAAAGGGGAAAAGAAATTACTTAAATCTTTTGAAAATGGACTTATAACCTTTGTAAAACTTTTTGAAAGTGGTGACCTTCTTGTTGGAACGGGAAATCCCGGAAATATCTTTCTAATTTCTACTCAAGGTGAAATTAAAAAAGAGATAAAAATTGATGAAAATATTGCAAACTCAATTTTTAAAATTGGAACTAAATATTTTCTTGGCACTTCATCTCCCGCCACTTTGTATGAAATGGATTCAAACCTCAAATTAACCTTGATTTCAACTTATGATTATGAGGAAGTATCAGATATAGACAGTTATGACAACAAGATTTATTTTGCACTGAATGCAAAAAAGGATGAAACCAAAAAAGCCAAAGTTATGGAATACTCTGAATCGGGAGGAATAAGGGAAATCTTTTCAAGGAAGGGAGTTTTCACTTCCCTACGCTCATCTCAAAACGGTATTTACTTTGCTTTAAATGATGGCTTTTTATTTTTTTTCAACGGAAAAAATGTTGGGCTTTCAAAAAAATTTGATAGACAAATTTCAAGATTGTCAAAAGGGCAATCAGATTTTTTTGTTGCATTTTCTTCTCCGCCATCATACTCTCTTCCTTTAAGAAGTGAAAAGAAATATTACATTTCGCCTGTAATTGATACAGGTGGTATTTCAAAAGTTGGTTCTGTAAGATATGAATCCGATCCCTTACAGAACCTTTATTTAAGAGGGGGAAATAAAATCCCGGTTGATATAACATGGAGCGATTGGATTCCTATTGATCAAGTTACAAATTTGTCTCCATTTAGATACTTTGAATGGAAAGTCGATTTTTCTCAAAAGATTGACAATTTCAAAGGAATAACAATCGCCGTAAAGCAACTAAACAGGCCTCCTCTATTTGAGGAGGTTAAAGTTCATCCACCAGGAGAAATTTATGTAAAAAACATTTCTCAAATTGGGGATAGACTCGTTTCCGATATCCATTCAAAAGAAAGGCCATTTCAAGAGATTGCACAATCCAGGCCTTTTGATTCGGGGAATCAAACATTCTACCTTTATGGCTTCAGGATGATCTCTTTCAATGTTACAGACCCCGATGGAGATATGATTAAAACAAAGATTGAATTGTTTCCCCAAAAATCAAAAGATGGTTTTATTTTTTCAGACGATGTTGATGGGAATTTTTTTGTCTTTGACGCAAGAACATTGCCTGATGGAGTTTATAGGGTTCGTCTTACAGCAAGCGACATAAAAAGCAATTCTTTAGCGGATGCAAAGGAAGGTTTTTATGAAATTCCCTATCTTGAAATTGACAACACCCCTCCTGAAATTGTAATGACAGATGATTCAGGCTATCTTATTTTTAAAGTCAAAGATGGAACTTCTATTCGTTCTTCAAGAGTTAGCAAAAATGGTGAAATGTGGAAGGTAATTGAGCCAGAAGGGGATCAATTTGGAGCAAAAGAAGAGACATTCAAAGTAAAAATTGAACCAGTTGATAAATGGATTGTCTTCCAATCTGTGGATGGTTACGGAAATATGTCAAACACATCATGGGTAAAATGAGTTGAGAAAACTTGATATTCTTTTTTTCTTTTCTCTTTTTATTGCCATTCCCTCTTTTGGACTCGATGCACAAAAAGAGAGACTTCTAAAATTTTACGACCTAAAAGAAGACCCAAATACAGAGGTAATTGTAATTAAAACACCCGAAGAGATTCCACATGAATTAAAAAATGTTCCTGATTTTGTCGTTGGTATTGCATATCAGCAGATGAACAGAATTTATATTTTCAAATACAAAACCGGGTATTATCCATTTCAGACTTTTGATCAAGTCTATGCCCACGAACTATCCCACATCTATCTTTTTAAAAGCACACATATAATAACTCCACGATGGTTTGATGAAGGAGTAGCAATGAGACTTTCAGGCGAATGGGGCTATCAAGATGAAATTTATTTAACCTTCGCCCTTCTTGACGCCATATTTTCAGATAGTGGAATTGATAAAATTGAAAAAAATTTTTTAGGTTATGAAAGCGAAAGTAAAGAGTCCTACGCAATTTCAAGGGCATTTGTTAGAGACCTCTTTAAAACAAATGAAGATTTACAGAAATTTATAAAAGAAATAAAAGAGACCCAATCATTTGAAAAAGTTTTTATTTCAAAATTTGGTGCAAACCCCAATATCTTTTTTAAATACTGGGTAAAGCAAGTCCCATTCTGGAGTCCTCTTATCATTTTTGTTTCATTCCCAAACAATCTCTTTTATCTTGCAATGATAATCCTGATTATCGCTTTCATCGTAAGGTTTAGAGAAAGAAGAAAATGGAAAAAGAAGTGGGAAGAAGAAGAACCCCCTTCATACATTCAATAAAGAAAGGGCTGGCAAGCCAGCCCTTTCTTACAAGATTATTTTATTTCTTTTACGGACAATTTCCTGTTGTGTTGATAACTCTTGCTCCGCATGTCGCAGTTCCAGAAGGTCCTTCTCCTCCTCCATTGTAGGCAACAATCAGGTAATAGACAACCCTGTTAGTTGTATCAATCACTGCAGGATCATCTGATGTTATATCAAGTGTTGTGTTACTCCCATCATATCTCGTGCAGAAGTCATTTGTTGTATTGCAAAGTTCATCAAGGTAATCCTTTGTTCCTCTATAAACTCTGTAACCTGTCGCGCTCGATTCACTGTTCCATCCCATACTTTGCTGTGTCTGAGTTGCTGTAGGCCAGCTATAGTTCGTTCCAGTAGCAATTTCTGGTGGCGGAGTTCCACCTCCACAACTACCACTCCCCGTATATGAACAATCGTAATAGGGGGCAGGAGTGTAGTTCACTCTTAAAATGGGACGATAAGTAGTATTAGCAGTATACTCCTTCGTGGCAAAGGTGTAAAGGACATTGGTGTTACCACTCGTCGCATGAGGACGAACCGTAAATCCGTAGTTTGGATATGTCCCATTATACCATCCCTGAACTGCGGATGTTACTGTCCATATCTTCCATCCAACCGTAGCTGTAGGCGTTATCTGGGCTATGTATGTTGAATCATAAGCAGGCTTATTGCTCCATGTTACTGTTGTCTCTACCCATGAGGCTGTATTCCTATTTACATCTACAGCATAGGTGCTTGATGGCGCTACAGTGTTGTAAAGTTCAAGCGTAGCACTGTTTATAGTCGCTCCAGCAGGTATCCCCGATAAATCAAATTGAACAAGAACATCCTCTTCACGGTTAGTGCGGACATTTGTCAGCATCGTCGTCGCACTCCCATAATTGGTTCCCGCTGAATTCTGATTAACATAACTATCCGCTGATGACGGCTGGATTACGACCTCGGTTGATGAAGGAGTAATCAGCTTACCAACATTCAAAGTGAATACATTACTCTCATCCGCTCCCGCAGGTGTATGTTCAGTGCAGGCTTTATTCGTAATATTGAAGTTTATGCTTCCTCCACAGGGGGAAAAACTTGTGCTTATCACAAATTCAAAGGTAGCACTACCCGTTCCGCTAATAGCAATGTTGCCAAATGACTTATTAGGTGTGCAAACCTCTATCCCATTTCCAGAAAGCGTCGCTGTTACATTCGTCGCATTTATGTTTCCTGTATTCTGAAGGGTAACCTGAATAGACCACTTTTCCCCTTTGTCGTAATAAGCATCGCCGTTACCCGTAATTTCAGTGAATGTTCCGTGTGTTGAATAAACTATATTGGGTGCACAGGTTACAATGGTTACCACAAATCCCGAAGATGTTCCTGAACATCCAGAACCATTTTTGTAGGAAACCGTATATGTCCCTGATGTTCCAGCAGTAT
>DHFQ01000035.1:5383-12533 GCA_002402325.1 Candidatus Aminicenantes bacterium UBA4820 | reverse complement strand
AGGCTTGATTTATGACAACACTATATGCCTTACTTCCTGTGCAATATACAGAATCTGTCGCTTGAATTGTAAAATTAAATGTTCCAGTAGTTGTTGGGATTCCACTTAACACGCCTCCAGCGGTTAGAGTCAATCCCGGGGGTAAAGAACCCGTTGTAACTGTAAACTGATATGGAGCGGTTCCCCCTGTTGCTGTAATTGTTTGATTATAAGCGACATTAACATTTCCGTTTGGAAGAGTAGCAGGTGATAAGGTAATCGCGGGACAGGTTGCAGGGGAGATAACAAGTGAGTATTGCTTTTCTACAAAACAAGCATTTGCATCGTCAACTCTTATAATAAAATTAGTTGTTCCAGCGGTTGTAGGAGTTCCAGTTATGTCGCCTGCGGGATTTAAACTTAAACCTGCTGGCAGTGTTGACCCGGATTTAAGGGAAAAAGTATAGGGGGCTATTCCGCCTGTTGCAATTAAGGTCTGACTATATGGAGTTCCAACCTTTCCTGCAGGAAGTCCAGTAGGAGAAATAGTTATAGTTCCGCAGAGAATTTTTAATGTATAACTTTTTACACCTGTGCAGAGATTTGAATCTTTTACTGTAACATCAAAATTGAAGGTTCCAAGCGAGGAAGGAGTTCCGCTTAAAATTCCTGTTGAAGTATTGAGCGACATTCCGCCTGGCAAGCTTCCAGAGGTAACGGTATAGGTGTAAGGAGCGACTCCTCCGGTTACACTTATCTGGACATTGTAGGCTACGCCGATATAGCCATCCGGTAATGTGGCTGGACCGACAGTGATTGACCCGCAGTTGATTGCAATTGAATAATTTTGTGTTCCCGTGCAATAATTTTTATCCACAGCTTTAACAGTGAAATTAAAGTTTCCTACAACAGTTGGCGTTCCTGAAAGACTTCCTCCCGCAGAAAGAGTAATTCCGTTTGGTAAATTACCAGAAGAAATTGAATAAGTGTAAGGTGAAGTGCCGCCGGTAACTGAAATTGTCTGGTTGTAAGTTACTTTTACCGTACCAGCGGGTAAAGAAGCAGGTGAGAAATTAAAAGCAGGGCAGGATGCGGGAGTTATTGTTATAGTATATGGCTTTGATCCTGTGCACTGATTAACATCAGATGCCTTAAGTGTAAAACTAAAGTTCCCCTGTGTTGTCGGTGTTCCACTAATTGCCCCCGTTGCAGCATCAAGAGACAAGCCATTTGGCAAAGCTCCACTAATTATGGAATAGGTGTAAGGGGCAATGCCACCCGAAGCAGATACCGTTGTTGAATAAGCCTGACTGACCTTTCCATCAGGGAGCGAATTGGGACTTAAAGTAATTATGTTGCATATCTTAATTGTATATGATTTTTTCCCTGTGCAAGATCCTGAATCGGTAGCGGTAATTTCGAAAGTGAAAATTCCTTCGGTTGTAGGGTTTCCGCTGATAACACCTGTATTTGAAGCAAGTGCAAGTCCACTGGGAAGAGCACCAGAAGAGACAGAAAAAGTATATCCACCTGCTCCTCCTGATGCACTTATTGTTTGAGAGTAAGCAGTTCCAACAGTGCCGTCGGGCAACGCGGCTGGAGAAAGCGTAATCTGAGCGCATATTGCAATTGTGTATGCTTTACTTCCCGAACAGCCATTGGGATCGGTCGCTGTCAAAGTGAATGAGAAACTTCCCGCTTTAGTTGGTGTTCCTGATATTTCACCGGTTGAACTGCCAAGGATTAATCCATCGGGGAGTTTTCCATTTGAAATTGAGTAAGTATATGGAGCAGTTCCACCACTTGCGGTAACCGTTTGACTATATGCAGTTCCAACGCTTCCAGAAGGAAGTGTTGCGGGGCTTAAAGTTATTTGAGGGCAAATTTTTATTGTATAATCTTTTATTCCTGTGCAGGTTGCAGAATCTGTAGCGGTTATTGTAAAGGATGAATCACCGGCAGTTGTTGGAGTCCCAGAAATAACACCAGAAGTGCTATTCAAGTTCAATCCTGCTGGTAAAGACCCCACAGTTACACTATAGGTATAAGGTGATGTTCCTCCGCTTGCAGAGACGCTTTGACTGTATGCAACACTAACGATTCCATTTGCAAGGACATCGGGTGAAAGCGTTATCGTTCCACAGGCAAGGGCAACTGTAAAGCCATTTCCACAGGATACTGCAGATATAGTTCCTAAAGAATCTAAAGGAGTAAACAGAGGAACTACTGGGGGAAAGGATGGAAATACTTCACCTTTTTCATTATTACCACAACCCCAGAGCTTTCCGTTTTCATCAATTACTACAGTATGAGAGTACCCTGCTGAAATATCTTTACAGGTAAGATCTGGATTTTTTTGGGGAATAGGAGAAGTCAAGAAGGTGCCATTCCCCAGCTGACCAAAGGTGTTGTCTCCCCATGTATAGACTGAACCTGACTCATCAAGTGCTACAACAAAATTAGATTTAGAAACTACTTTTTTAATATTTTCAAGAGAATCAATTTTGACGGGTTTTGAAAAATCAATAAATGTCCCGTCTCCCAATTGCCCATTTTTGTTAGCACCCCATACATAAAGATTTCCATCATAGGAGATGGCAAAAGAGGCTTTATTCCCTGCCCAAATCTCCTTTATCGGCGGAAGGTTATCAACTTTTAACGGCTTTGTTGACTTTGAACAGTTTTCAACTCCAAGTTGCCCAAAATCGTTGTTACCAAATGCCCATACACTTCCATCATTTTTTAAAACAAGAGAGTGATCAAAACCAGCACTGACTTCCAGAATATCTTCTAAACCTTCCACCTTTATTGGTGAAAAACTAAAACCATTCTTTGAAGAGCCAAGTTGGCCAGAAGAATTCAGACCAAAAGAATACACTTTACCATTCTTCTTTAAAATAAGAGAGTGATAAGTTCCTGAACTAACAGAGATTACATTTTTGATCTCTGTAAATATAGGTGAATTTGTATTTTTTTCGGTTTTTATCCCAAGTTGGCCAAAATCATTTCTTCCCCAGCCCCACAATTTTCCATCCTCGTCAATAGCAAGAACAAAATCACCCCCTGAAGAAAATGAGACAATCTTTGTTTCTTGCGGAAGAGAAAGAGAATTGGGGACCGAAAAAGATCCTTCCGAGTTATCAACACCGCACTGCAGGAAATTGTTTTCCCCCCAGATTTTGAACTGATGGGATTGAGCAAATGAAATGGAGGAGACTAAAAAGAGAACGAGAATAAAAACCCCCATTTTCTCATTTGTAACCTTTACCGTTTTTCTTAAATCCATATTTTCCTCCTTTCTTCTTTTCTGTGAGACACAACCACTGCCTCCTTCAAAATTATATTACTTTAAAAAATGATTGTCAAATTGATTTCAGTTAAAGAAAAAAGGGGGCAAAGCCCCCTTGATTTTGAATCAAAGTTTTTGCTTTAGTTATTCATCTTTTTCTAAAAGTTCTTCCTTCATAATTTCAAGGAACTCTTCGTAAGTGGCGCTTTTGGTAATAACTATTTTTACTCCTGCGCCTTTTCCAAGTCCTTTACCCTTCTCGCTATCTGCCTTGAATTTGATTTTTATCTTTTTGGTTTTATCGTAGTTGCCTGATTGAAGGGTAACAGTAACAAGAGATGAAACGGACTCATCAAGGTTTTCAAATGTTACTGTTGCAGGATCAAATGTTACATCTGCATGTTTCTTGTTGCCGATAATTTTCATATCTGCATTCACAGGAAAAGTTACAGAATCGCCTTTTGCCTTCATATCAAGGTTAAAAGTGAAAACCATTCCCTCTTCAAATGCCTGCACATTAAAGAAAATCACGACTTCGCCATCGCCCTTTGTTACAACAGTTGCCCCTTCAGGGGTTGCTGTTGTCGGGTCAATTGAATAGGTTATTTTTCCTGCAAAAGCAGAAATTGAGAAAAGGAAAATAAAAGCTGAGACCAAAATAAAATACTTTTTCATTTTTCACCTCCGATAATATTATATAGCATCTTTTAGAAAAAAAAGCAAGAAAACTTGTCTAAAAACTTTCTCTCTGGTATCATATTTTCTGGAGGTGATTAAAATGGTCTTTGAGAATCTTGATGAAATGAGAAAAGGTGTAGAAAGAGCGGTTTCAATTGGAGGTGAAAAGGTTGAAATTAAAGATAACAACCTTCTTAAAAACGAGATAATAGACAAACTAATTTTTACAGCCATTTTTGGTGAATCAATAGAACTCAAGGCTAAAGCAAGATATCTAATCAAACTAATTGCAAAATCTCTGGGAATAAAACTTGCTTCAATCCATCAACTTTATTCAGCAATAGGAAGAAATGAGTTGGGAGGTTTTACTGTTCCTGCAATGAATTTAAGAGGATTATCTTACGATTCAGCGAGGGCTTTTCTCCGTGCCGCAAAGATACTTGATTGCGGAGCCTTCATTTTTGAAATAGCAAAAAGCGAGATGGAGTACACCTCTCAAAAACCAAATGAATATGTTGCATCGATGCTTTCTGCTGCAATAAAGGAGGATTTCAAAGGCTTTCTTTTTATTCAGGGAGACCACTTTCAGGCAAAGGCAAAGAACTACTTTTCCAACAAGGAGAAGGAGATAAATTCATTAAAAGAGTTGATCAAAGAGTCGGTCCTTGCAGGGTTTTATAACATTGACATAGATTCTTCAACACTCGTTCAACTTGAAAAACCAACAGTGAGAGAACAGCAAAAGGAAAATTCTTTTGTTTGTGCCGAACTTACAAACTTTGTAAGAGAAATTGAACCAGAAGGAGTTACAGTATCAGTTGGTGGTGAAATCGGTGAAGTCGGTGGACATAACAGCACTGTTGAAGAGTTTGAGGCATTTATGGAGGAGTATATTCCCCTTCTAAAAGGTGGTGAAATCATAAAGAAAATCTCTGTCCAGACAGGGACCTCTCACGGCGGAGTAGTTCTTCCCGATGGAACAATCGCAAAGGTAAAACTTGATTTTTCAGTTTTAGAAAATATATCTAAGGTCGCAAGAGAAAAATATAAGATGGGCGGAACTGTTCAGCACGGAGCATCAACCCTTCCCGATGAGATGTTCCATAAGTTCAAAGAACATGGGGCGGTTGAAGTTCATCTTGCAACAGGTTTTCAAAATTTAATTTTTGACCATCCTTTACTTCCCTACGACCTCAAAACTAAAGTTTATGACTTTCTCAAAAGCAATTTCTCAAATGAGATGAAAGAGGGCGAAACCGAGGAGCAGTTTTATTACAAGGTTAGAAAAAAGGGATGGGGAGACCCTCTTAAAAAGGATTGGTGGAACTTGGATAGTGATGTTAAGGAGGCAATTTTCAAGGACTTAGAGGATAAATTTGCCTTTCTAATTGAGCAGTTGGGTGTTAATGGGACTACAGAAGTTGTAAATAAAATTGTAACTGCAAACGAGATCAATCCTTCCTATGAAAATGAATTATTATCTCTTAAATCGGGTGTGAAACTTGAGGTAGAGACAAACCCAAGGGCTGATTAAAGGCTAAAATGGCTTCTGTCTCAATTTTGGAGAATGACTTTCAACAAATTGGAAATTTTATTGGTTAAAAATTTGTTATGAGTATTGATGTGATAAAATATTTAAGGAGGTAAAAAATGAAAAGAATTTGTTTAATCATTTTCTCTTTGTTGCTTGTTTTTGTCATTTTTGCACGGGTAGGAGAAAATCCAACTGTGGTGGGTAGAATCACCTCAATTGAAACAAAAGATCAGTTGACAATTGCCAAAGTTGAAGTGAAGGAAATTCCGTTAAATGAAATACCCATAAAGGTCAAGGCTGGAATGTCTGTGAGAATAATCTACTCAATTGAAACTGCACAATTCAGACTTCCTATTGGTAATGTCCTGAGTGTAGAAAAGGATGGAACAATTCTCGTCTCTATTGACCCTAAATTGCTTGAAAAGGATGTTCAAAATCCTAAAACGCAGGAATATTTCAAGGTAAAAGAACTTTTTTTAGTTGGGGCTGAGGTTTCAATTTCAAGAGAAGCAACTTGATGGGTTATTTCACCCACTTATGGGTGATTTGCCCACCTCTCAATAGTTATTGTTTCTAATTTATGGACTTGAAAGATGGAAAGTTATATTTTTAACTTTGAAGGGAAGTTGTGTAATGAAGTTTAAGTTTTCTACCGTTCTTTTTATTTTGTTTCTTTTAATGATTTCGCTCTTTGCGATGGCTAAAGATAAAAATGCGACTACGGACACTTTGAACCTTGTCTGGCCCCCTCCCCCTGCGCAGGCAAGGATACACTATCTTCAGGAAATTAAAAATGAATTTGATATTGGGGCAAAAAAGAAGAACACATTCATAGATAAACTTGCCGGTAAATCTCAAGATGTATTATGGCTCAATCGCCCAGTTTCAGTAGCCTTTGACCCCCAGGGGAATCTATTTGTGGGTGATATCGAACAAGGCGTCATTATGTTTGACTTTAAAAATAAAAAAGTGATTAATTTTTGCAAGAGTTCAGGAAGATTTTTAGGAATTCCCGTAGGGGTTGCGGCAGATTCTAATCTTGTTGTAGCCTGTGATGCAAATAGCAATAGCGTTGTTCTTTTCGATAAAAATGGACAATTTATCTCAGCCCTTACTGAAGCAAATGGTATAAATCATCCCGTTGGTGTTGCTATCGATGAAACAAGAGATTTGATAGTGGTTGTCAACCAGAAAAACAGTGAACTGCTTCTTTTCAACAAGCAACTAAAACTTCTAAAAAAGATAGGAAAAAGAGGCGGAGGTCCCTCTGAATTCAACTTTCCAACTTATGTAACCTTCATAAAAGACAAAGGTTTTGCGGTTGTTGATACGGGCAATTTCAGGGTTCAAATTTTTGACTATAACGGCAAATTCATAAGCGAATTCGGAAAAGCGGGAGATGTTTCCGGGATGTTTTCAAGGCCTAAAGGGATTGCGTCAGATTTTGATGGCAATTTGTATGTTACTGATGCAAACTTTTGCAATTTTCAGATTTTTAGAGAAGATGGTCAGGTTCTAACTTTTGTTGGGGAAGGCGGTTCAAAGCCGGGGAAATTTTCAGCCCCCACAGGTATTGCAGTTTCTAATGAGGGAATAATTGCAGTTGCAGATCAGTTTAATCAAAGAGTTCAACTTTTTAAATATTTAGGTGAAAAAGGAGGTGATACAAA
>DHFQ01000035.1:0-5327 GCA_002402325.1 Candidatus Aminicenantes bacterium UBA4820 | reverse complement strand
GATGATTCTTGCGCAAATGCCAGCAACAGGCGTAAAAAATACTTTCCATGACCTTAGTTACTCAACTGGATATTCAGTAAAAGTAACAAACTCGGCAGGCGCTCAGCCACAGGGGACTTTAGACCAACTCTGCATCTTCTGTCACACTCCCCACCATGCAATTGGTTCTCTCACACAGGAAACTGCAGGTGAAGGAATTGACAAGCAATTGATTCCCCTGTGGAATCATACGACAACAGTGGCAACTTTCACTATGTACAACTCAACAAACAATCCCCTTTCAGATCTTCAGGGAACCGTTGATGCAACACCAGGCGGAGCATCACTTGCCTGTCTTTCGTGTCACGACGGAACGGTTGCAATGGGTGCAATAAGAACTAAACCTTATTGGGCAAATACGCCTGTTTATCTTCCCGGTGCAGGTGGAGGCACAGCAGGGCATATTGATTTAACAACCGGGCTTATGACGAGTAGTGCGTGGGGTCATGTTGGAACGGATCTTACCAATGATCATCCGATTTCAATCACCTATCAGGACAATCTTGATTTAGGGCTCAATCCTCCATCTGGGTTGGTTGGAGTAAAACTTTTTGGAGCCGGCGGAAATGTTACAGGTAACAAAGTTGAGTGTGCATCCTGTCACGACCCGCACAACTATGGTACAACAGGACAAAATTCTCCATTCTTAAGGGCAACAATGCAAGGTTCCGCTATGTGTTTGCAATGCCACAATAAGTAAGTTACCTTTTAACTCTCATTTTGAAAGAGGGGGAAAACTCCCCCTCTTTCTTGTATAATAGGACTTTATGAAACTTACGAAGTGGCTTGTCTTTTTATTTTTGTTGTCGGTTTCTTATCTGACCTATGGAATAGAACCAATAATATATAATCAAGACTTAAGATTCAAATATGATCTTGAGGGAACTACTGCAATGGATGATGTTGAAACACAAACCGTCAACTACAGATTTTCACTTGCCTTACCAGCAATTTCATACAGACTGGGTTCGCTCATATTTAACGGATCAGTAGATTACAACGCTCTAAAAATTGGTGATAGAAAGGCTGATGATTTTGGGCTGAAGGGATACGGTTTGACACTAAATCTTTTCCCTTTAAGAAGATTCCATCTTGGCTTGATATATTCCCATTATGAGTCTCCAGAACTTTTCAATGAATCATCTTCCAAATCTAAAAGATACGGAATAAATTACTCCCTTAGTCTCCCCGGAAAGCCAAATATCTTTTTAAGGTTCGATAGAAGGGAAAATAGTTATCAAAATGAAGTTGATTACTGGGATCAATATGAATTAAAAGGAAATCAACTGACAGGGGATTATAGGTATAATTTTCAATTTAACAGAGACAGTTACACTTTGAGAGGTAGCCCTTATAATTGGTGGTCAAACACTTTTTCTTTTGATTATGAGAGAAAGGTTTTTAAAGATTGGAATTTGTACGCTTTTTCAAACTTTACCTATCTTGAAAATAGTCAAGTTTTGAATCTCAATTCTAATATTTACAAAACCATAAACAACAAAAGTTTTATGACATCTCTTTCTGCCGGATATGGCGAAAGTGATGATGGTCCAACTGTTTCAAATCTTTTTTTGGGAGAAACCGCCACAATTTCACTTAAAAACATTACTTTTTATTCCTCCCTTTCTGTAACCTACAACTCTGAGAGCGGAGATACCAATAAAGGTGCAAACGGTAATGACACTGGATATTCTGCTATGGGTGGAATTATGAAAAACCTGGGCCGGAATTTTATTGTCTATGGTGATGTCAGTTTGAATCATCAGGCATTTTATGGAGAAGGAGACACAAAGTCATATCATATCGGATTTTCTGAAGGGGGTATTCTTCCCCAATTTTTGCAAAGAACAATATTTAATTTAACGGAATTTTCTTTACAAAGAAGATTGAAGAACGAATATCCTCCAAACTATCTTCCAATGGAAATATCCCTTGAAATATTGACTTCAAGGCAACAAAGTGTTGGTGGACATACTTTTGCAATTGATTACTACCACACCGATGGCGAAAACTTATCAAAAATGGACTATTTGAGGGGTGACGGGAATTTACATTTAAACAAACATTTTGATCTTTATTTGAGGGGTGAATACACTGATGAAACAGACCTCGACGGAATGAAAAGAAGGACAAATTATGTCTATGTCCAGAATAGGTTCAAAATAGGAAGAAGTTCAATAAACCTTTCCTATGCAAATACCGATGGAAAATACACCAACATTCAAAATTATGAGAATGAGACGAAGTCAACTTCCTACTCAATATCATTCTATTCAAGGATATGGAAAATTCCATTTGGCATAATGTTCAGACATTACAAAACCGATAATGATACATACAAGAGTTTTTATATTTTTCAAAACTTTTCATTCAGGAATATTGTTTTAAGAACAACTTTTGAAAAGAGTTATCTTCCAAATGATATTGATACATACAGATTTACCTTTGAACTTGGAAGAAGTTTTGATTCCCTGATTTTTTTTGGAGATAAACTTAGAAGATGAAAAAGATTATTCTTTCCCTTATTTTAATTAGCCTTTCAATTTGTATTCTATCAGATATGCCCAAATCTGTCCCAAAGGTTCATAGAAATTGCGTTTCAACCTGCCATAAGCCGCATAACGCTCTGGGGGGGATGTTGACCAAAAAAGAGAAACTTGATGAATTATGCCTTGATTGCCACAACTCAAAAGACGCCATCAAAAAGCAGGAGGCAAAACAGTTAAATGTTGACCCAACCTATGTCTCTTCCCACATCGAATTTCGAGAGGAAAACCAAAAGCCAATTTACAAGAAATTTTTTAAAATAAATGGTAAGCAATATCTACTCAAAAATGATTGTTCTGGTTGTCATAACCCTCATTTGACAAATGGAGAAACTCTTAAAACTTTTTCTTTCAATGATAGAGGAGAAATCCAATCTGAAAGAAGAAGACTCGTTGGTGAACTCTGTCTTGGATGTCATTCGGGTATTGATTCTGCGAGGACATTGAGAGAATCAGACATCGGGCTACTCTTTTCCCCCTCATCAAAGTCAAAGCACGCACTCGGAAAAACCAATACCCAAAGAAGAGATTTGCCAAGTCTTAAAGTCGCCTTAAATTCTAAGCCACTTGATTGCATTTCCTGCCACAACTCTCAAGATGAAAAAGGTCCTCACTTTTCAAAGTATCCATCCCTTCTCATAGCGCCTTACAAAAAAGAGTATGAAATAACATCTGATGATGACTCAGGTGTGTTATGTTATTCCTGTCATTTAAAGGATTCAATATTGAGCGATGATTCTTTCCCTTTGCATAAAGAACACATAACGGGATTTTTTGACCTTTCAATAAGAAAGAAAGATGATAGAAAAAGGATTGAGAGCCTTTCAGTTCCCAGAAGGAAATTTAAGGATTTTCAAAGAGACGATCTTTTTAGAGGTTTTGGAAGACCAACCGCCTGTGCCACCTGCCACAATCCACATGGTTCTATTGATAATCCATACTTAATAGATTTTGATAAGAGCGTAGTAACCTATTCCTCAACAGGAAGGATTGAATATAGAAGAACGGGCTTTCACAAAGGATATTGCACTCTAAAATGCCATGATTATGACCACATAGAAAGCGAGTTCTAAAATGAGAAAATTTATACCTTTGGCTTTGATCGCCATTCTTTTCTTAACTCAATGTGTAGAAAAAAAAGTTGCATCGGTAAATGGAAGAAAAATTACGGAAAAAGAATTTAGAATATACATAGAAAACCATCAAGGAAGCGACATAAAAGAGTTGATCAAAAGGGAAGTGTGCGTTGAAGATGCAAAGATTAAGAAGATGGATACCTCTGAAGAGTTTAAAAAATCTAAAGATGATATTAAAAAAGAACTTTTAATAAAATTCTATTTAAAAAATGATCCTGTCAGATTTTCACTTGAAGATGCGAAGAAAATTTATTTTCAACATACGGAGCAAAGGGAGGCATCCCACATATTAACAAAAACGAGAGAAGAGTGTGAACTTGCAAAAAATAGGATAAAAAATGGGGAACCTTTTGAAAAAGTCGCAAAAGAAGTTTCAATAGACACTCAAACAAAAGAGAATGGGGGAAAATTGGGTTTCATAAGAAGAGGAATGACTCTCCTCCCATTTGAAGATGCTCTCTTTTCTGCCAAAAAGGGAGAACTCATTGGACCTGTCAAAACGGAGTATGGCTATCACCTCATTCTTGTAGGAGAAATAAAAAACGGAAGCGAAGAAGAATTCGAGAAAAACAGAGACAGGATTCTTGAAATGATAAATAGAGAACAAGAGCAGAGTGCAGCAAGAAAACTATCTTTTGAACTTAAAAATAAATATCCTCTTAAAATTTATGATGATGTCCTTGATTTAGACAGAACGACTCAAGTTGTTTCAAATGATGAAGATAAGATAGCAGGTGAAGTTTGTGGAGAAAAAATCAGTTTAAAGGATTTAAAGGATTTTATGAGAGATAACCTGAAAATCAGTGGAGAAGGACACTCAATGGGAGCAAAGACCAAAGCCTCCTTTATGGAGATAATGGCTGATGAAATAAGGATTGTCAAAGAAGCAAAAATAAAAGGTATTGATAAGAGAGAAGATTTTAATCTTAGTTATAATGATGCCTTATCCGATCGCCTTGAACAAATATACAAAGAAAACTTTTTAAACAACCTCAACATTAGTGATGAGGAACTTTTAAAGTGTTATCAAGAAAATAGAGAAAAATTTAAAAAACTCTCAAAGGTCAATATTGAACAAGTTGTTGTTGATGATTTTGCAAAAGCTACGGAAGTGTTAAATATCGCAAAAAATGGAACAAATTTCAGTAAAATTTACGAAAAGTGGGCTGACAAAGATTCAACAGGGAGGTGGGATGTTGGATTTGTCCCTTTTGAATTGTTAAAAAATGTTTTTGATGAAAATACAATGAAAGATATTGAAAATGCAAACGAGGGACAAATTATTGGACCTATAAAAAGTAATGAAGGGCTCATAATTGTTAAAGTTTCTGAGAAACAGTATGAAGGGTATAAAGATTTCAGCGATGTAAAGAATGAGTTGAAAAAAAGTTATGTTGAAGAAAAAGGCGAATCTTTATTTGAAAAGAAGGTGAACGATTTGCTCAAACAGTCCAAAATAAAAATCTATTGATTGCGGTTGTTAGTTTTTCAAGAAAATAAAAGATACTCAAGGATATTTGCATAATCCACAAGATAATATCAATCAGAGATTAGATTAAAGACAGCAACTCACTTTCAAGGTGATTGTTGTTTCCTCTTAAGTCGA
>DHFQ01000003.1 GCA_002402325.1 Candidatus Aminicenantes bacterium UBA4820 | reverse complement strand
CATTTTGCAATTTACAGTTTACAATTTGCAATGTCGCATTTAGGGAATTATGTTGCCGTTTGAAAATGTCCTCTTTTTATCATATACTCAAAACTCAATGATTTTTGTGGAGGTATTGAATTGGAAGAAGATCTTGTAAAGATTCGAAGAGAAAAGTGGGAAAAGTGGAAGGATGCTTTTGGAGATAAAATTGCACTTAAATTTGAATGTGAAAATAAGATTGATCAAATTGTAAACGACTATTCTCATAAAGAAAAAGAGTTCTTTGATGAAAAAAAGATAGTTGTAAAAACCGCGGGAAGAATTATTTCTTTGAGAAAAATGGGAAAGTTGACCTTCTGCCACCTTTCTCAAATTAAGAGCAAAATTCAGATTTTATTTGAAAAAAATAGCGTTAAAGAGGAGAATTACAAAAATTTATCTCTTCTTGACATTGGTGATTTTATTGGCATAGAAGGTTATTTGCTAAAGACAAGAACAGGCGAATTGACTATCGCTGTTGAAAACTACAAACCCCTTATGAAATGTTTAAAGCCTCTTCCAGAAAAATGGCACGGGCTTCAGGATGTGGAGCAGAGATACAGGCAGAGGTATCTTGATTTAATCATAAATTCTGAAAGTAAAGAGAGATTTTTAAAAAGGATTAAAATGGTTGATGCAATAAGAGAATTTATGAAAAAAAAGGATTATCTTGAGGTGGAGACACCAATGCTTCAACCTATGGCTGGCGGGGCAACTGCAAAGCCATTTAAGACTCACCACAACGCACTTGATATAGATTTGTTTTTGAGAGTTGCCCCCGAACTTTATTTAAAAAGGCTTATAGTTGGTGGGTTTGAGAAGGTCTTTGAGATAAACAGGAATTTTAGAAACGAAGGAATTGATACAAGGCATAATCCTGAATTTACTATGATGGAGTTTTATGAAAGTTATTCTTCAATGGATGAGATGATGAAATTGACTGAAGAACTTCTTTGCTATGTTTCAAAAGAGGTGAATGGTGCAGCGGAAATATCTTTTAATGAGCAAAAAATCTCATTTAATCCTCCTTACAAAGTGGTTTCTCTTTTAATGGAAGCAAGAAAGTTTCTTAATGAAAAGGGGATAGACGAAAATGACCTTGATGATTCGCAAGTTAGAGAAAAACTTTGTGATAGTTATGGACTTAGCAAGGAAAAGTCAAAAAGCAGGATGAAGTTTTTAGTTGAAGTTTTTGATACATTTGTTGCGCCTAACCTTATTGAACCAACCTTTGTTGTTGATTTCCCGGTAGAGGTCTCGCCTCTTTCAAGGAAGAAAGATGATGAAGTTGTTTACAGGTTTGAACTTTACATTTTAGGAATGGAAGTAGCAAACGGCTTTTCAGAACTAAACGACCCCGATGATCAGAGGGAGAGGTTTTTAAAGCAGGCAAAAGAGAAATTTGAAGGTGATTTAGAGGCAATGTCCTATGATGAGGATTACTGCCTTGCCCTTGAATACGGACTTCCACCAACAGGAGGAGAGGGAATTGGAATTGATAGGCTTGCAATGATTTTGACAGAGACCGATTCAATAAGAGATGTTTTGCTCTTTCCACTTCTTAAGCCTGAGAAAGAAAAATGAGACTTCCCTTTTTTATAGCAAGACGCTACTTCTTTGCAAGAAGGGGAACATTTATAAGGTTTATAACTCTTATTTCAATTCTTGGTGTTGCAATTGGAGTTTTTGCTCTAATCATCGCTCTATCCATTTCAAATGGCTTTACGGATACGATGAAAAGAAAATTAAATGAGTTTTATGCTGATATAAACATACTTGGGTTATCTGCGGAGATTGACAAAGAGGGGGCAGAAAATGTAATTGAATCGTTAAAAGATAATCCTGATGTCAAAGGAGTAAGCCCCATAGTTCTTGGAATAGGAATTTTAACAACCACTGACCATCCCAAAATTGCAAGGATTGCCAGAGTTCTTGGTGTTGATGAAAATAGCTATCAAAGCGTTGTTGATTTAAAAAAATATGTAAGAGGAAATGGGGAGTTGGAAAATTATGATGATGGCTCTAAGGGGGCAATAGTTGGGGTTGATCTTGCAAATTCTTTGGGGCTTGATATCGGAGATACTATTGATTTTATAGTTCCAAAGATGACGATGAGCCCCTTTGGGTCGGTCCCCAAAATAATCACATTAAGAATCACAGGAATTTTAAAATCTGACTATTACCTTTACGATACAGAATTTGTCTATCTTGACCTCAACTTGAGTAAAAAATTATTTACGGATGGCGGAGTTCACTCAATTGAAGTGAGGCTTAAAGATCCTTCCAAACTTGCATCTATAAAGGAAAATTTAAAAAATCAATTGGGACAAAGGTATAGAGTGGTTGATTTAATCGAAACCAATAAGGAGTTTTTCAAGGCTTTGAAGATGGAGAGACTCCTTCTTTTTATTGCAATCGGACTCATTGTAGTCGTCGCTTCATTGAACATTGTCTCAACTCTTATTTTGATGGTTATGGAAAAGGTAAGAGACATCGGACTTTTAAGAAGCATTGGTGCCTCTTCAAGTGATATAAGAAACATTTTTCTCTTTGAGGGCTTGATAATCGGAGTAATCGGAACTTTGATGGGAGACATCTTTGGTGTAATCTGCACTCATTTTCTCAATGAATACAAAGTAATTCCACTTTCTCTGGATGTCTATCCAATTCCTTATGTCCCTTTTGAAAGTGGTCTATGGCAGATTGTGATAGTAACTCTCTTTTCAATTGTTGTTAGTTTTCTTGCAACGCTTTATCCATCAAAGAAGGCTTCCCATTTAATTCCTCTTGATGCTTTGAGGTATGAATGATGCTTAAAGTTGAAAATATCTTTAAATCCTTCTATAGCGGGAAAGAGGTTACAGAAGTTTTAAAAGGGGCAACATTTTATGTAAAGAAAGGTGAAAGTGTCGCAATAATGGGACCATCAGGGGTTGGAAAAAGCACCCTTTTGCACCTGATTGCAGGATTGTTAAAACTTAATTCCGGTTTAATTGAGGTTGATGGAAACAACTTATCTTCTATGAATGAAAGACAAACGGATCTACTTAGAAACAAAACTATAGGATTTGTTTTTCAGCACCATTATTTGCTTTCTGAATTCACGGCTTTAGAGAATGTTTTCATCCCATCCCTAATTACAGAAAAAAGAGGCAAAGTTGAAGGTAAAGCGGTAGATCTTTTAAAGAAGGTTCATCTTGAAAACAGGATGAATCATTATCCAAATCAACTTTCGGGAGGTGAGCAACAAAGGGTAGCAATTGCAAGAAGCTTGATCAATTCGCCAAAACTCATCCTTGCAGATGAGCCAACTGGAGATCTTGATGAGCAGACTGGAACTGTAGTCTTTGAGATGCTTAAAGAACTTGTTGAAAAAGAAAATCTGACTCTTATTCTTGCAACACACAACAAAGAACTTGCAAGTAAGTGCGACAGGATTTTGTACCTTCATAAAGGATTAATTGAA
>DHFQ01000093.1:547-12484 GCA_002402325.1 Candidatus Aminicenantes bacterium UBA4820 | reverse complement strand
ACCAAAGCCTGCGGCTACGACTGCTTTTACGCACTAATTCAAATGGAAATTGGAAGATTCCTCAAGGGGAATTTGAAGATTCTTCAAGGGTAAACGCCCTCGAAGCTATATTCAGAATGACAATTTCCATTTTGCAATGTTCAACAAGGAAACCCCTCCCAGCCTCCCCTGAAATGGGAGGAGAGCTTTTGAAGATTCCTTAAAGGTTATTGCTTAGAAGTGGCAATCGGAAAGACATTTTATCCCGGCCATGTTTAAAAAAATGGAAATCTGAAAATTCACGGGTAAATTGCTTTTGTCAATTTGTGGTTATATAATGGATTTTTGAAAGACGAAGGGGTTAAATTTTAAGTGGAACGAAATCTGTTGAAGGATAAACATTGTGATGGAAAGACGAAATGGATAGTTTCTGAAAAGATTTCTGCTTCATATCTATTCCAGATAAGTAAGAAAGAGGAACTTTTGGATAGCCTTAAAGGGAAGGGGAAAGAATATAAAAGGTATCTTGGTTCTCCTTTAAGATATGCTGGTGGGAAAACCTGGGCTGTTGGGTATATCATTGAAAATTTACCAGAAAATTTAAAAAGAGTTATCTCCCCATTTTTTGGTGGTGGTTCAATTGAAATAGCAATAGCAAAAGAGTTAGGAATACCTGTCCTTGGTTTTGATATTTTTGATATCCTTGTTAATTACTGGCAAATTCAAATAAATGAACCAGATAAACTCTATCAAAACCTATCCAGATTAAATCCCGATAAAGAAACTTATAACGAAGTTAAGGAAATTTTAAAAAGCCACTGGAAAAGGGAGATTGAACTTGACCCTTTAACGCTTGCAACTTATTATTATTTTAATTTTAATTTGTCTTATGGTCCAGGTTTTTTAGGATGGATGTCTTCTGTTTATGCCAAAAAAGAAACTTATTTAAGATTACTTGAAAGAGTTAAAAATTTCAATGTTAAAAACATAATTGTCAATTGTAATTCTTTTGAAGAAATTATACCAAAATTCAAAGATGATTTTCTCTATCTTGACCCTCCATACTATTTAGGAGATGATAGCACTCTTTTTAGGGGGTTATATCCTCAAAGGAACTTTCCTGTCCATCATAACAACTTTAATCACGAACTTTTAAAGGAGGTTCTCTATTTTCATAAGGGAGGATTTATACTCTCTTATAATGATTATCCAAAAATTAGAGATTGGTATAAAAATTTTGAAATAATTGAATTGCCCACACACTATACAATGGGACAGGGGGAGACAAGAATTGGGTTAAATAGAAAAAATGAAAATAGAAACCATATAAAAAAGAGCAAGGAGTTACTTATAATAAAAAGGGGTAAATTTTAGGGTAGAAAATGGGCAGAAGAAGAGCGATGACAGCCGAACAAGCGAGGGAAGTGCGAAGAAGAGGACATGAAGATGCCCGATTATTTGCTGAAAAATTAGGAATTGGAAAAGAGTTCAGAAGCGACCCCCAAGCAAAAAAGGATATAATTGATAGTGAAGGACATTCCTACTCAGTAAAAAGTGGTCAAAAAAAATGGCAAATATTCTTATATGGTAAAAAAAGGTTCACAGAAGATTATGTTTTTCAAGGAATGAATGGCGTTGCTCAGATACTGATTGACTGCATAAATTCTTTTCCAGAGGATAGAAGAGAATATTTGAAAGATAAAAGGAGGTACAAAGAAAGCCTTTCCAAAAATATGGAGGAATTAAAAGAGAAATTGTTAGAAGGAAGGTTGTTGAAATCTTTTCTTGATAAATCTTTATTCAACAGCGGTGAAGTTGATTTCTTTGTCATAAAAGAAAACGAAATTTTTCATCTTTTCTCAAGTAGAGATGTTGTAGATTCTTTGAGCGAAGCTTATCAAGTAGAGAACTCTACGGCAAGAAGAAAGGGTGAGATGAACAGTCAAAAGGTTGTCTTTAAATTCAATGGAATTACCAATGGTGAAATAGAGATGAGGAATGATAGTGATAGACACTATCGTGAGATAAAGTTCTGGCTTGACAAAAAGAAAACTCTAAATTTGCTTAAAAAAGAAATCGACGAGGGCAAAGAATACAATAATTTTATAATTATTTACGGAAGAGCAAGAAGAATATTCTTCAAGAGAGAAAAGAGAAGCCGAAAATCGCAGTCAAGTTTCTGACGGGAATATCAGTCCTATTCCTTTGTAAATCAATAAGATACAATTTATTGGTGGAAGATATGCTAAAATCCTTTTTAAAAAACTTGACAAAATTATGCTCAAGTATTATATTATTATCTTGCTAAAGGTATTTAGCAGGATTAAAAAATTCTTGATGTAAAGGAGAGAAACAAAATGGCTAAGAAAATAATTGGAATTGATTTAGGAACGACAAACTCGGTAGTTGCAGTGATGGAAGGCGGACAACCCGTCGTCATTCCAAATCAAGAGGGCGATAGAACGACTCCCTCCTGTGTGGCATTCACAGATAAAGGTGAAATTCTCGTTGGAAAGGTAGCAAAAAGACAATCTGTTACAAACCCGCTGAACACCATCTTTTCAATAAAAAGGTTTATGGGAAGGAAATTTTCAGAGGTAACGGAAGAAATAAAAACCGTCCCTTTTAAGGTTGTTCCTGGTGAAAATGGTGATGCATGGGTTGATGTTAAGGGAAAGAAATATTCTCCCCCCGAAATTTCTGCTATGATTTTAAGAAAACTCAAGGAAGCCGCCGAAGCGTATCTTGGTGAAAAGGTTACACAGGCTGTAATAACAGTTCCCGCTTACTTTAATGATTCCCAAAGGCAAGCAACAAAAGATGCGGGGAAAATTGCAGGTCTTGAGGTCTTAAGAATCATTAACGAGCCAACTGCCGCTGCATTGGCTTACGGGATGGACAAGAAAAAGGAAGAGACTATAGCGGTCTATGACTTCGGTGGTGGAACATTTGATATTTCAATTCTTGAAGTGAGCGAAGGCGTCATTGAAGTCAAAGCGACAAATGGTGATACCCATCTTGGTGGAGATGACATTGATAAGATCTTAATGGATTTCATCGCAGATAATTTCAGAAAAGAGACGGGGATTGATATTTCAAAAGACCCTATGGCTTTGCAAAGATTAAAGGAGGCAGCAGAAAGGGCAAAAATCGAACTTTCTCAGACTCTTGAGACTGAAATAAACCTTCCCTTCATTACAGCGGATGCAAGTGGACCAAAGCACCTTGTTACAAAAATAACGAGGGCTCAACTTGAAAATCTTTCATCAGAAATTTTTTCAAGAACGATGAAACCGTGTGAAGCGTGCCTGAGGGATGCCAAACTTATGCCCAATCAGATAAATGAAGCTGTGCTTGTCGGTGGTTCAACGAGGATCCCAAAGGTTCAACAGTTAGTTAGAGATTTCTTTGGAAAGGAGCCTCACAAGGGAGTTAACCCCGATGAAGTGGTTGCAATCGGTGCTGCAATTCAGGCGGGAGTTCTTGCCGGAGATGTGAAGGACATTCTCCTTCTTGATGTAACGCCACTCACCTTAGGTGTTGAAACATTAGGAGGAGTTGCCACGCCTCTCATCCCAAGAAACACGACCATTCCTGCAAGGAGGAAAGAAACATTTACCACCGCTGCGGATAATCAGCCTGAAGTTGAAATCATTGTTTTTCAAGGTGAAAGACCTCTTGCGAGAGATAATAAAATTCTTGGAAACTTCAAACTTTCAGGAATTCCACCCGCACCGAGAGGGGTTCCCCAAATTGAGGTTACCTTTGACATTGATGCAAATGGTATTTTGAATGTTTCGGCAAAAGACCTTGCAACACAGAAGGAGCAAAGCATAACCATTACTGCATCTTCAGGGCTTACAAAAGATGAAATTGATAGGATGGTCAAGGAGGCTGAATCACACAAAAGTGAAGACCAGAAAAAGAGAGAAGAAATCGAAGTCAAGAATATGGCTGACCAACTTATTTACTCTACAGAAAAACTTCTTTCCCAGAACGCCGGAAAACTTCCTCATAATGAAGAGCAACAGTTAAGGGATGCTGTAGAGGAGTTGAAGAAGATAAAGGAAACAGGCACAACCGAGCAAATTAGACAGGCGATTGACAGGGTCAACAATGCAAGCCATTCTATTGCTCAGTTTCTCTACGATCAGGCAAAACAACAGGGGACAACTNNGATGTCATAGATGCTGAATATGAGGACCTTAAGTAGTTTTACACTTTTTTGTGGAAGGTAGTAAAATGTTTGAGGAAGGAGAAAAAATGGCTGATAAAAAATCTGCTATACAGGATTTAATGGAACTTCAAACCAGGCTTAACTCCCTGATTTCAGAGGTTGTCTCTCCCCAAGTTGGCGAAAAGAGTTCCTTTGTCTTTAAACCTCTTGCGGATGTTAGTGAAGATGACAAAAACTACTACATTGAAATGGAACTTCCTGGCGTTGAAATTAAAGACATAGAGATTTTGTGTGAAGAAAACAATGTGAAAATTAGGGGAGAAAGAAAACTCTCAAGGGAAATTGCCCCTGATAATGTCTTCAGAATGGAGAGATTTTTTGGGGAGTTCTCAAGAGAGTTTTTCTTTGCCTCCCCGGTTCAAAAAGATAAGGTTGAAGCAAACCTTTCAAATGGCATTTTAGTGCTTATTTTACCAAAAAAGAATTCTGTTCAGAAGATAGAAATAAAATAAGATGGCTAAAGACTTGTATGCGGTTCTGGAACTACCCAAAAATGCCTCAATAGCGGATGTAAAAAAATCTTACAAACGACTTGCAAGGAAATATCATCCTGACCTTAATCCTGGTGATAAAAGCGCTGAGGAAAAATTTAAGGAAATTTCTGAAGCATACGCGATTTTATCCGACCCGGAGAAGAAGAAAAAATATGACAAGATGGGATATTATCAGGAATACGAAACTCCCCCTCAAGGAGCTGGAGGAGTGCATTTTGAAGGTTTCAACTTTGATGATTTCGGGGAAGTTTCTGATTTCAGTGATATTTTTGATACTTTCTTGAAAGGAGCCTCCACAAAATCTAAATCCAATATTCCTGAACAGGGAAAAGACATAATCATCCCAGTAAATTTAACACTAAAAGAGGCATTCACTGGAAAAAAGGTTGCACTTTCAGTTCCAAGGAATAATCTCTGTTCAAATTGCAACGGCTCTGGAAGAGTTTCAACCCTAAGTTCAAGAAAATGTTCAAAGTGCGGAGGGACGGGCAAAGAGGGAGTTAGAAAAGGACCTTTCCAATTTGCGACAACCTGTACAGCGTGTGGCGGAACCGGTAAAGAGCCCGGAGAAATTTGTACCAGGTGCGGAGGAAGCGGAACAATTCCAACAGTTGATAGAGTCGAAGTCTCAATCCCACCTGGAGTTGATACAGGGTCAAGGGTAAGAGTAAAAGGAAAGGGAGAACCTGGCAAAAACGGAGGAGCATCTGGTTCACTCTTTATTGAAACACACATCTTAAAAGACCCAATTTTTGAAAGAGAGGGACCAAATTTAAAAATAAAAGTTCCAATCACATATTCTGAAGCTGTTCTGGGGGCAAAGGTTGAAATTCCAACTTTGAGTGGGAAAACATTGCTAAAAATTCCCCAGGGAACTAAATCGGGACAAATTTTCAGGCTGAAAGGAAAAGGAATGCCATCACTCCTTGGAGGCTCACCGGGAGACCTTCTTGTTGAGATTTATATCTCAGTTCCTGATGTTGTTGATGAAAAGAGTAAGGAACTTTTGAGGGAGTTTGAGAAATTAAATCCGGAAGACCCAAGGAGAAATTTGCGTTATAATAATTGAGGAGGAATAAAGTGCCCAGAAAAAGAGAAACAAAACGGGAAGACTCCGAAAAAAAAAGATACTATCAGATAAGTGCAGTTTCTGAAAGATATTCAATTCATGCTCAAACTTTACGCCTCTACGAAAGGGACGGACTTTTAAAACCATCGAGGACAAGTGGCAATACGCGGTTGTATAGTGATGAAGACCTTGAGAAACTTGAAGTCATTTTAAATCTGACGAGAAATCTCGGTGTCAACCTTGCGGGGGTTGAAATAGTTTTGAATATGAGAGAGAAAATGAAGAAAATGCAGGAAGAACTCAACTCTTTTATGCAATTTTTTTTAGAAGAACTTACAAGAAGGGGCGCAACAAAAGAGGAGGTGAGGGAAATGGCTCTTGCCTGTCTTCCTAAGACATCGGTGGACAGACTCTTTGACAAAAGAGGGTCGGAAGGCGAAAAGTGAGCAACAATAATTACAATCTTAGTGATGCAGAAGCAAAAATATTAAGACAATATTTGAAAGAAATTTCCAAAACTCCCGTCCTAACCCTTGAAGAGGAACTTGAACTTGCAGAAAGATACAGAAAAAATGGTGATGAGGAAGCGCTTGAAAAACTAATTGTGAGCAATCTGAGGTATGTTGTTACAATTGCAAAAAAATTTAAGGCTAAAGGGATGTCCATTCTTGATTTGATAAATGAAGGAAATGCGGGACTTATTATTGCAGCAAGAAGATTTGATCCAAAGAAAAAAGGAAAACTTATAGGGTATGCAAAATGGTGGATCATTCAGAGTATTGAAAGAGCGATACAAAATCAGGGGTCTTCAATAAGGCTTCCAGCAAAAAAGACATCACTTTATTCCGACATTTTAAAGGTGAAAAAGGAAATGCAAAATCAGCTTCAGAGAGAGCCGACTACGGATGAATTGACTGAAGAGATGAAAATTGATAAAGAAGATTATGAGAAGGTTGTTCAGGCAAGAAATGTTGTTCTATCATTTGACGATCCTCTTTTACAGGATGGAGAGAGTGAACTAAGACTTGAGGAGGTTCTTGTTGACAAAAATCCTTTAAATGCAGACGACATTGTGATGAGAAATGCAAGAAAAGAAATTTTAAAAAAAAGTCTGGCGACGCTTACTGAAAAGGAGAGGGCTATAATCGTATTAAGATTTGGGCTTGAAGATGGGAAAGAACTTACACTTTCAGAGGTTGGCAAAATTTTAAAACTTTCAAGGGAAAGGGTAAGACAACTTGAGCAATCCGCTTTAAAAAAACTTAAGATGTCCAAAATAGTTTCAGATTTACTCGGCTATCTGAACTAATCTATGAAAAAAATCTCCCTTTTAATATTTCTTCTTTTTATTTCTAGCATAGCTTTTAGTCAAGAACCTTATCTTTTAAACAGGAGTTTTGACCTTTACTCAAGAGGGCTATACAACGAAATTTTAGGGCAAAAAGATTATATTTCTCAATTAAATGAAAATGACAAAATTATTTATTCTCTTTTGTGGCTAAAATCTATTCAAAATTTGAATCAAGAGTTTGATTTAAAAGAGGTAAATATTTTTTTACAAGAAAAAAATCCTCTAAAAAATTATTTTCTTTTTGAATTGGCAAAGTATCTGGATTCTAAAGAGAAAGAAGGCCTCTCACTTGATTATCTTAAACTCGTTGATGAGAGTTATTTCAAAGATAGTCATCTCCTTTTTGATTTTCTTTATTTTAAAGCGTTAGTTTATGAAAAAAACAGCAATTATCAAGAAGAGATAGAATTGCTTGAGAGAATATCTAAAGATGTAAAATTTGATAAAAATTATAGAGATCTTTCAAATTTAAAAGAGGCACAAGTTTATCTTATTCTTGAAAAAAATGAAAAAGCGGAGATGATTTTAAAAAAAATCGCTTTTGATTTTTCATTCAACCCTTATGGAAGCAGTGCCTTTCAACTTCTTTTCAAAATAAAGCCTGATTTTCTCAATGATTACTCTTCTATAAAACTTGAAGAACTTATTAAAACATTGAATGAGAAAGGAAGGCAGGGAGATTCGTATCTTATCTACAACAAATTCAAGACAAAAATTAGGGATATCTCTATAGTTTCAAATATCCTTTACAAGGCGAGGAAAAATGATGAACTCTTCTTGCTTTGCGATTCAATAATTTTAAAAGAGAATCCCACTCTGGAAGAAATTAAGGCTCTATGTGATGGTCTGTGGGCAACATTAAGGGTTAACGATGAAAAAAGATCAAAAAGTTACTATGAATTTCTAAAAAGATTCTGTCCCCAAAAATCTCCTCTATTTTATTCCTATAATTACGCCTTTGCCTCCTTCAATTTTGTGAGTGGTAATTTTGAAGAAGCAATTCCTCTTCTTTTAATTGTAGCAGAATCGGAAAGTTCTAATTTTAAAAGAAGTGCGGCTTTTAAATTATCTTTAGCATACTACCTTACAGGGAATTATAGTGAATCAAAAAAAACTGCGCTTACTCTACTTTCAAAAGAAGATTCCTTTTCTTCAAGAAGTGCCTATTTTTTGAAAACATTTCTTGGTGACAATGGAGATTATCTACTTTCAAACAAATCAATTTACGCCTACGATGATACTAAAATTTTTAAAGAAAAGATTAAAGAGAGTTATAAAAAATTTGAAGATTCACTCTTCAAAGGAAATCACAACAAAAACTCAATCGCATTTAAACTTTACAAACTTTCACTTTTTAAATATGCAATAAATGAGATTGAAAGAGGTAAAAAACCTTTAAGCAAAGATGACCTTTTTACTTTAAGGGGAATGTTAAGCAAAGAAGGACTTTTTTTCATTGACTTTAAAGGAAATTTTGATGAAAAAATTGGACTTGTTTTTCCTTTGCCATTTGAAGAAACCTTTTCAGAGATGGCTAAGAAATATCAAATCGATAAATCTTTGCTTTATGCAATATGTAGAAGGGAGAGTGGATTTAATCAATATGCCTATTCTCAGGCAGGAGCGGTGGGGCTTTTTCAGATTCTTCCTGAAACCGCAAAAAGGGTTTCGGGAAATGAAATTTCTTACGATGATCTTCTTGATGTAGAAAAAAATTGCGAAATAGCATGTCAATATTTAAAAGATATTCAAAATCTTTTAGGTGATGATTTATTTGTCCTTTCTGCATACAATGCGGGAGAAGATATAACCTTGAGGTGGAAAGAGAAAATAAAAGATAAGAAACTTTTCATTTTATTTATCCCATATCTTGAGACTCAAAACTACACTGAAAATGTTTTATTTGATAAAATTGCCTTTGAAGCAATATTGAATAGATGAAAAAGATTTTTTTTGTTCTTCTTTTGGTCTTTGCACTTTCTTTCTCAAATGAAACCTATTGGCAGAGTGTTCAAACAATTGAAAAGAAAATTTTTGACCCACTCAATCTTTACTCCGTTTCAAAAGATGAGTTAAAAAAGTATGCAGAAGAAAAAAAGTGCCTTAAAGAATACAATAAAATGGCTATGAATTTTGATAAATCAGATGAAATAATTTCAAAAATAATCCCTTTGTTTGAAAAAGAATTTTTAAAGAATGAAAGCTCATTTCCTTACAACAAAGAAAAATTCAAAGAGTGGAAAGATATCCACAATCAATTTTTCACCGATATATTTAATGTTTTCAAACAAAACAAAAATTTGAGTTTGATTGAGATTTCAGAACCGTTTTTAAAACTTGAAATGATGAGGACGAATTCAAAAAAGAGACTATTTTCATCCGCCTTTCCACGAGGTTTTGGTTACAACTGCGGGAGAAACGGTGAGGTAGTTTTTGCTCCATCTTTAGGTTTCTGTTATAGTAGAGAAGATTGCGAAAATTGTGTTCAAAATGTAAGGCTTGAATTTTTCGGTTCAAAGGAGTATATTTCTGAACTTTCCTTCCTTCGTCCGAATCAATTTAAGGAAGGAGAATATTTAGGATTTTATTTTGATGAGAAAGGCATAATAATCCCTTCGTGGTTAAAGGAATGAATAAAGAGAAGCGAACCTTAAAAACATTCTTAATTCTATCCCTTGAGGCACTCGGCGTAGTTTATGGAGACATTGGAACAAGTCCTCTTTATACGCTTAAGGTTTGCTTTAGCGAAGAATTCAAAATTGCCCCAATAAAAGAAAATACGATAGGAATAATGTCACTTCTATTCTGGTCTTTGACACTCATCGTTACAATAAAATATCTTTTATTTATATTGAAGGCTGACAACAAAGGCGAAGGCGGAGTTCTTGCCTTGATGGCTTTATGTAAGGGAAACACAAAGAAAATTACGATTGTAACTATTTTAGGGCTTTTTGGGGCGGGACTACTTTATGGAGACAGTGTCATCACGCCTGCAATTTCGGTTTTGTCTGCCGTTGAAGGGTTAGAAGTTTATGCAAAAGATTTAAGCCACTATGTCATACCAATTACAATCACAATTCTTATTTTGCTCTTTATTTTCCAGAAGAAAGGCACGGCAAAGGTTGGTAAAGTTTTTGGTCCAGTGATGATTCTTTGGTTTTTGACTATTGCCGGGTTAGGCTTGAAAGAAATCATTAAAAATCCCGAAATATTTTTGGCTTTGAATCCCTACTACGGTTTGAATTTTTTCTTTAGAAATGGAATTTCTTCATTTCTTGTTCTTGGTGGGGTTGTCCTTTCTATTACAGGCACTGAGGCGTTGTATGCTGATGTAGGACACTTTGGAAAAAGTCCAATAAGATTTAATTGGTTTTGCTTTGTCTATCCGGCACTTTTACTGAACTATTTTGGTCAGGGTGCACTCATTCTTTCCCATCCAGAGGCTATATCAAATCCGTTTTACAATCTTGCCCCAAAAGGAATATTGATTCCATGTGTCATCCTTGCAACAATTGCAACAGTTATTGCATCGCAGGCTGTAATTTCTGGTGCATTCTCTTTGACAAGGCAAGCGGTTCAGATGGGCTTTCTTCCAAGACTTCAGATTGTTCACACATCAGAGATGGAAAGGGGGCAAATTTATACTCCTGCGATCAACTATATTTTGATGGCTATTACAATTCTCTTTGTCGTAGGTTTCAAGACTTCTGACAACATTGCCGCCGCTTATGGGGTTGCAGTTACAACGACGATGCTTTTAAGCACACTACTTTTTTATTATCTTACCACATACATCTGGAAATGGAACCCATTTTACACCCTCTTTTTTACAACCATCTTTTTTATGTTTGACATTTCATTCTTTACAGCAAACCTTATAAAAGTTGAAAGGGGAGGTTATATTCCGCTTTTAATAGGATTTTTGGTTTTTTATGCAATGCAAACATGGAAGAAAGGAAGGACACTCTTACTTGAAAAACTTCAGGAATCTACTGTCTCATGGGAAAGCCTTCTCAATTCATTAAAAAGTTCAAATGTTGCAGTGGTTGATGGTACTGCAATTTTTCTATCGGGTAACCCAAAGGGAGTTCCAGTCGCATTTTTGCACAACTTCAAGCATAACAAAGTTGTCCATCAAAACATTATCACTATGACTGTTGTTACAACAGATGAACCAGGAATACCCAAAAGTGAAAGGCTCGAAGTTACTGAAATTGCCCCAAATATTCACAATGTAACTGTTAAGTATGGCTTTATGCAAACTCCAAATATAAAGGAAATAATAGACCTTTTGCCATCAAAAGGGATTTCAGTTGATATGAACAAAGTTTCATTCTTCCTTGGAAGAGAGACACTTGTTCCAGGCAAAGGCAAGCACTTAAATAAAATTGAGAAATTCATCTTCTCCTTTCTTTCAAGGAATGCAATCTCCGCAACGGCATTCTTTAACATTCCTGCAAACAAAGTCGTTGAGCTTGGCTCACTTATAACAATTTAATTATGAATGAACTATTTAAAAAAAATACAATTACCACTTTTTCCCGACTTTGACGGTTTAGATTGTTAAGTTATTGATTATTATGATGATGCAATTTTTGGTAGGCACTACACCCCTTTTTTGTCTTTCCCCTGATAGGTGATTCTCGTTTTGATGTTAAATTCTTACTGCTATTATCTTTTGATAACAACGCTTTATAACAATGGCGGATTTTGGATTTTTCTTTTCTATTGGCATTGCCTCCTTCTCTGAAGGATCCAACGATCTGGACAGCCCTTTTTGGAGAATTAGGTGTTACCTTTACTCTTA
>DHFQ01000093.1:0-493 GCA_002402325.1 Candidatus Aminicenantes bacterium UBA4820 | reverse complement strand
AAAGTCGGGAACATCATATTATGTTGAAATAATCGGCGAGTTGGTTTGAAAACAAAAGAGATGTAAAATTACTGCAACAAAATAAAACTTCTTCATCTTCAAATCTTCTTCAAATTAAATTTTATTTAAAAATAACTTTTTTCAAGTGCCTTGACAGATTTTGGATTCTTTTGATACAATTTAGTTTGAGCGGGAATAGCTCAGTTGGTAGAGCACAACCTTGCCAAGGTTGGGGTCGCGAGTTCGAGTCTCGTCATCCGCTCGAGTGCAGGGGTCCCTCTTCGGAGGAATCCCGGCACGTGGGGTCAATCCACACGGTGGCGTGGCCGAGCGGCTAGGCACCGGCCTGCAAAGCCGTTTACACGGGTTCGAATCCCGTCGCCACCTCGCCGGACAACTGAATACGCCTGTACAGGCGCGATTGGCGCAGCGGTAGCGCGCTTCCCTGACACGGAAGAGGTCACTGGTTCGATCCCAGTATCGCCCACCATTT
>DHFQ01000124.1 GCA_002402325.1 Candidatus Aminicenantes bacterium UBA4820 | reverse complement strand
GATTTGTTTTTGTAGGTTATTTCGGTGAACAATCCATTCACATCATTTGCATAAACAACCATATCAAGTTTTTCAGGTCCCGATTGAACCTTATAAGAAATATTTCCCTGATTCCAGTTTGCGTGAATATCAAGTGAAATGGTGTCATTTTTGGCAATTACAGTAGTTGAGTGTCCATTGCAATCATTTGCAATTTGAAAGAAGTCACAGTTAGCGAAAGAAAAAACAGAAACCAAAGAAACTATCAATAAAACGAACAATCTTTTCATTTTAACCTCCAAATTTAATTTTTTTGTTTTAAAAAACTTAACCAAATTTTTCTTTTTTTTAAAAAAGGTGGAGGTTTTTGAATCCTTACTATGAACCATTTTATTGATTTTGATTGTAAATAAAGGACATTTCTCTGGGGGGGGGCAGTCCTGTAATATGTTGATATTAGCAGAGTTACTTAAATTGAAACGAACAAAGCAAAATAACATCAAAACCTCATCTAAAGGTGAAATTATATCAGAAGATAATTCTTTGTCAAATTTCGCGTGTTGGGCAATGTCCAATATCACCGAAAGGTGATGCTAAAGCAATTTAATTTATCACCGAATTTTGGTTATTATGAAAGGAAAAGAATACAGTTTCCTTCTATAAGAAGGCAATTGACTGACTTCAGGCAGAAATTAAACCAAAAATTGCCGATTTTGAAGTCAAAATTGTCAATTTAGAATACGAAATAACACTTTTTGAAGACACAATCACCAATTTAGAAGCCAAAATCACAATTATTAAAATTAACATTCCCTCTTAAAACTGTAAAATCGCAGTTTATAATATTTAAATCATTGATTAAAAGGTTTTAGTTGTCCATTTGGAAGTTTAAAGCGTAAGTTTTAAAGTCAAAATCGCAAAGAACAAATTTAAAATAGGGCGGGAATTCTTCCCGCCCTATTTTTACTTCTTTTTAGCGCCTTCAAATATCATAGTTAAACTGACGCCTAAAAGCGAAATTGAAATTATCAAACCGATAAAAACAAAAAACACAGAAAAGTTCATTTTGAGAGCGAGATTGGGCAATAATGAATCTTTAAAGTAAAACAAAAGAGATAAAATCAGGGCAATGAGTGTTGTTGATAATATAAAGCCAGCCCTTTTTCTGTTCCTTTTGACCGTATGAACAAACAAAAGATGAGATATTGAAGAAACCAAAGAGATAAGCCCAATCATAAGGAAGAAAAGAAGGACAAAATAGAAGAAAATAGAGACTGTTTCTTCATTTTTTGTCGCAATTATCAAAAGCAACGAAGTTAGCAAAAGTGAAAAAACTCCTATAAAGAGAAGATACAAAGAGTAAGTTTTTTCCTTTTTGAGATTATTTTCATTTGGTTCTTCTTTGGAATTTACGCCTATTTTTCTTTCAAACCTGTAAAGGAAATAAATTAAAGGAATGACTAAAAATAGAGAAACATATTTTGTAAGGGGAAGAAAAATAGTCGCAATAAAAGGATTTTCTTGCATATCAATTCCTCCTTAATTATCTCTAAAAAAACAGGTCTTCATTTAATTACACTATCCTCTTTATTTTTGTCAAGGTGGAGGTTTTTGAATCTTTACTATGAACCATTTTATTGATTTTGATTGTAAATAAAGGACATTTCTCTGGGGGGGGGCAGTCCTGTAATATGTTGATATTAGCAGAGTTACTTAAATTGAAACGAACAAAGCAAAATAACATCAAAACCTCATCTAAAGGTGAAATTATATCAGAAGATAATTCTTTGTCAAAATTTTTTTTGTGGAGGTAAAGTGGAAATTTTCCGTTTTAAGCAAGAAATCAAAAAAGAATGAACTCTCTCTTTCATTCCTAAAAAGGATTGATGTTTTTATCTTTCTTTTATTAAGAAAACGAAATGTAGTTTCACCTTATTTCCCAATTCTGTTATACTTTTAATTTATGAAAAGGTGTGTGCTTTTGAAAAGATTATTCTTCCTCTTTCTATTTCTCTCTTTCGTCTTTGTTCTTTTTGGGATAGAAAAAAATTCTGCTACTTATGTCAAAACTAATGAGGGAAGAAGAGCCTGTGTTGAAGGGAAAATTTTTTTGAGAGTTCCCTATTCAAAGAAAGGTGGGATGGAGGCAATCGCGGATAAGTATTGCGGGGATAAGAAACTTACAAAAGAAATTTTCAAATACAACCCCCGAGCGAAAAAAGGAGGTTATAAAGAGGTAAGAATTCCTCTTGAACTCCTTTTGCCTTCTTATCAAATTGAGACAATATTTGCCCTTTTTAAAGAGGATAAGAGGGTTGAAGAGGGCTTCTTGCACAAATACAATGGGGAAAGTTTTGAAACTTTAACAAAATATTTTTGTTCAAGTCAAAAAGATTTAACCAAATTGAAAAAATCGCTAAATGGGAAATTGCCGAAAAAAGACGAGTATCTGTTGATCCCTGCCTCACTTTTGTCAAAACCTTTTGCCAATCTGCCTTTTGAGAAAAAAGGGCAAAGTGTTAAAGGAAACGAAAAATCAGGCGAGGAAGGGAATCAATCGCCACCCCAAATAAAAGAGTATTCAGTTGAAGAGGCAAGGAAACTTCTTACTTATGGAAAAGATGAAGAGGGAGAATATGCCCTTTATCACCTTGCTCAGGGGGAAGCGCTTTACTCTTCAGTTGTTGTTAGATTTACAGGAAGGCTTTTTGCATCAGAGGTCAATGCACTTGCAATGGAGATTGCAAAAAGGTCAAAAATTGGGGATGTTACTTCAATTCCTATAAATTACGAAATAAAAATTCCACTTGATTATTTACTTCCGCAGTTTTATCCCGAAGATTCTCCTATCTATAAGCAATGGCTTTCACATCAGGAGGAACTTTCAACCATTATCAACACTTATAAAAATTCATCTCTTGATGGAGTTGTAGTGATTCTTGATCCTGGACACGGAGGTGTTGATAGGGGAGCAATAAAAAACAAGGTGTGGGAAGACTCCTATGTTTACGATATTGCCTTAAGGATAAAGGAGGGGCTTGAAAGTAAGACAAAGGCTAAAGTTTATATTACCCTCGTTGAGCCGACAAAAGGGTTCAAAGTTGATGACAGGAAATATCTTTCACCAAACAAAAAGGCTCAAATTCTTACCCATCCTCCCTTCGCATTAAATTCATCTCCTGCCACCAAAAAGGGTGTAAATTTAAGGTGGGTTTTGGCAAACTCAATTTATAACAATTTAACTAAAGAGGGAATAACTCAGGAGAAGGTCGTCTTTACAAGCATTCACGCTGATTCATTACATCCATCTTTAAGAGGAGCGATGTTCTATGTTCCTGGAAGCGAATACAGAAAACAGAAATGGAGTGCAGACCTTGGAAATTACAAAGAATTAAAGGGGAATAAAACCTTTTCCCTTTCACAAAAGGAGTTGAAAACAGCAGAGGGTTTGTCGACGCAGTTTTCAAAAAAACTTGAATCTTCTTTTAAAAAAAATGAGGTAAAGCTTCATCCCTATATCGCAACAAGAGACCATGTTGTAAGAAATAGAAAGGCGTGGGTTCCCGCAGTGTTAAAGTATAACCTTATTCCCTGTTCCGTTTTAATTGAAGTTTGCAACATAAACAACAAAGATGACGCAAATCTTCTGTGTGATCCCTACTTCAGGCAGAAGATTGCCAACGCATACATAGAGGCTTTGATTCATTATTATTCATAAGGAGGAGCGTTGAAGGGCTTCAAAGCGTTAACCTATATTTTTAAAACCTATATGAAAAGGCACTACCTCCAATTTTTCACGGCGCTTGTTTTTCTCTCAATAGCTTCTTTATTTTATGCCCTTGAAGTCTATATGATAAAATTCATTTTTGATGATCTTTTAAATCCTTTTCCTGAGAAGACAGGAAATTCAACTTTTGTAACTTTTGTTCAAAAATACACCGGTAATCTTTTTCAAAATATTGATAAAGAAAAGTTGTTCATCCTTATACCCATTGTTTTAATTATCATCTTTCTTTTGAAGGGAGTTTTTAATTACTTTGGAAAATATCTCCTTGACAAAGTTGGTCTTGAAGGAATCACAGATTTAAGAGATGCCCTTTATGATAGATTGATAAAACAGGGGAACGACTTTTTCTCTTTTTATCCAACGGGAAGTTTGATTTCAAGACTCTTAAATGATGTTGAAAGAATAAAAACTGCGGTTAGTGAAAAGTTGACTGAGGTAGCAACAGCCTTTCTTTCTCTTATTGCTCTCATTGGGAGTGCGTTTTATCAGGATTACAAACTTACACTGATCTCGATGGTAACAATCCCTCTTGTCGTTATCCCGATCGCACAATTTTCAAAAAATTTAAGGAAGGTTTCAAGAAAAAGTCAGGAGGAACTTGCAAATCTTGCTGATCAGATAAAGGAGACATTAGAAGGTGTTTCAATTGTCCAGATGTTTTCAATGGAAAATAAAGAAATAGAAAGATTCAAAAAAGCAAATAAGAAACTTCTGAAAGTAAATTTAAAAGCAACAAAGGTTATGGCGTTGACTACACCCCTTATGGAGTTTATCGGAGCCTTTGCGGTTGCAGGGATCCTTTACTATGGCCATTTTAAAATTTCATCAAACTCAATAACATTGGGCGCTTTCAGCGCCTTTCTTGCAACTTTGTATGCGATGTATGTCCCTATAAAGAAACTTTCACAGGCAAACAATATAGTTCAACAGGCTGTTTCAGCCGCCGAGAGGTCTGTTGAACTTTTAGAAAGCGACATTCAGGTAAAAGAAAAAGAAAACGCAATGACTCTTCCACCTTTTTCAAAAAGCATAAAGTTTGAAAATGTTTCTTTTGCCTACAATAGAGGTGAGAAAGTTCTTGATGGAATAAACCTTGAGATAAAAAAGGGGGTGAAGGTTGCCCTCGTTGGACCCTCTGGCGGGGGAAAGTCAACACTTGTGTCTCTCATTCCAAGACTTTTTGACCCAACAGAGGGGAAAATTTTAATTGATGAAATTGATATTAGAGATGTAACTCTAAAAAGTTTGAGAAGGCAGATTGGTATGGTTACACAGGATACAATTCTCTTCAATTTGAGCGCAAAAGATAACATTTCCTATGGTGAAGAGGGAGCAACTTTTGAACAGATAAAGGATGCCTCAGAAAAGGCAAAAGCCGATGTTTTCATTTCATCAATGCCTGAAGGGTATGACACACTTCTTGGAGAGAGTGGTTCAAACCTTTCCGGTGGACAGAGGCAGAGAATTGCAATAGCAAGGGCGCTGCTAAAAAATCCGCCAATCCTGATTCTTGATGAAGCTACATCATCGCTTGATTCAGAAAGCGAATTTGCTGTTTCGGAGGCAATAAAGGAACTTATGAAGGGAAGGACGACAATAGTAATTGCTCACAGGCTCGCCACAGTTGTCAATTCAGATATAACTTTAGTAATTGATAATGGAAAGATAGTTGAGACTGGCAAACATTCTGAACTTATAAAAAAAAGCGGCTTGTATGCCCAGCTTTGCGAAAAAGAATTCAAGATAGCGAAAGAGGCTTTAATACTTGAAAAATAAAAAGACTTGATTTTTTACCAAATTGAAGGATAATTTTAAGTGGAGGCTTTAAGTGGACGAAAAAGAGAAAGTTATAAAGGTTGTTGACAAAAGGCACTTTTCAAAAGATGGAACAAGGATAAACTTCTCTGATGAAGAGGAAAAAAGGGAAGAGATTGTTCCACCAAAAAAAGATGAAAAAAAAGAAAAGGTTGATGAACCAAAGACTGATGAGTCTTTCCTTGAACTTATTATGTTCATAGTACAAAACGCACTTGCAGCGTTAGGGCAGTTAAAAAATCCTTTTGGCGGAAAAAGCGAAGTGAATCTTGAAGCAGGGGGAGCGATGATTGAGTGGCTTGAAACCATAGAGAAAAAGACCAGAGGCAATCTTTCACCTGATGAAACAAAGACATTGAAGGAGAGCCTTTATCAATTAAAAATGCTTTTTATCGAAGCAAGGCAGGGAAGAAAATGAAAAAAATTGTTTTGTGCTTAGTTATAATTCTTGTTTTTTATATGAATAACTTCTCTCAAGACAAAGAAGGTCAAAGCACAATTGTTTTAAACCCCAATGAAATAAGAAAACTTCTTCCACCCACAACAGTTGAGGGAAGTAGTGAAAATGCTGAGGAGACAATAAAGCTTTATATTTTAAAAATTATGGAGAGCCAGAACCCTTCTGAACAGAGTTCGATTGTTCAAGATTTGTATGGGGAGTGTTTGAAAAGAGGAATAAATCCTTCACCCGATATAGCGGAACTCTTTCTTACTATGGCAATACAGGCAAAAGATAAAAATGATATGGAGGGATTCCAGAGATATTTAAACTATGGGCTTACATTTGATCAGAAAAATCCTGCGATTCAACAGGCGCTTGCCACTGTTTCACTTGAAAATAAGGGAGTCTTCTCTCCCGAATACTTCTTTCAATCTTTTGCGGGATGGCTCTATTCTTTTACAAATTACGAGACAAGGTATGTCGCCATTGCAAACCTTGCACTCTGGTTCAGAACCTTTGGCTATCTTCTTGTCGGAATTCTTTCAATAATACTTTTTATAAGATATAACTCACTTTTAAGGCACGATGTTGAGGAAAACCTTCAAGTGGAGGACGACAAGATCAAAAAGGTTGCAGGATGGGCGTTTCTATTTTTGCCATCAATCATTCTTTTATCGGGATTCTGGTGGTGTGTTTTCTGGTGTGCCCTGTTTATGGTCTATTCAAGAGTGGCAGAAAAGGTTATGATAACAATTTCGCTTGCCATTCTTGTAATTTCCGGAGTTGTTTCTGTTTCAATGCAGCACGAACTATTTCTTGCCTTCTATCCACCGCACTACTCAAATGTAAGGTGTTACTCAAACAGAATTGACATTGGTCCAGATATGATCCTTGCAAACCACCTTGACCCTTCTGACCCGCTATCTGATACCTACACCTTCGTTCTTGCAAACAGATATCTTCTTTACGGAGGGTATGTGAAGGCTGAAAATCTCTACAAATCAATCTTAGAGAGAAATTCAAACGACCCTTATGTTCTAAACAATCTCGGATGTCTATACTACTACGAGAACAGAGTTGCGGAGGCAATTGCTGAATGGAGCAAGGCAATAGAGATAAAACCAAATATGGCGGTTGCCTATTTAAATAGATCACTCGGGAAAAATCAGCAGTTTGATTTTGATGGGGCGAAGGAAGATCAGGAAAAAAGCAGATCTTTAGACCCTGCGTTGTATCAAAAATTCAGCGAATCTTTAAGCGGTGAGAACATACCAATTCCCTACTATCCATCTCTTGAAACCACGAGAAATGTTGCTTATGAACAGTTCACCCATTTTAACAAAAGCCTTCAAGGTCCTTTAAAACCCACGAAATCAAAAACCGGTGCCTTTTTTAGACCTGCATTCACTATTGGAACTATTGTCCTGTTTTTAATTTCATTGTTTATTGTGATTACACGGAAAAGGGAGAAGTTTGCGAGGGTTTGTCTCAAGTGTGGTAGACCATTTTGTAATCAGTGCAAAACCTCTTTAGAATTTGAATCATTTTGTGGGCAGTGTGTTCATCTTTACATAAAGCAGGATGGAGTATCTCCTCAGGCGAGGATGCAGAAAAACTATGAAGTTGAATCCTATTTTAAGAGGGGAAAAATAATAAGAGCGGTCTTATCAATTCTGGCACCCGGCTCCGGACATATATGGGAGGGGCACTTCACAACAGGGTTCATCGTCTTAATTCTCTGGTGTGGTTTTCTATCGGGTTTTATTTCAAGGTCTTATGAATATCCTATGCCATTTAATCTTGCGGGTGGAACTCCACAGAGTGCCTATAATCTTATAGCGGGTATTTTTATTGTTGTCTTGTGGTTCCTGTTTGGACTTACCAAAGCTCTTTCAAGACAACCTGCCAATCTTTTGGCGTATAGGAGGTAAAAATGGCTCTAACTGGAACTTTAGGGGATTTCCCCGTTCCTGATGTTTTTCAACTGATTTCCCTTCAGAAAAAAACCGGTTACCTCACACTCAAGGCAAGCGAAACTGAAGTTGTAACAATAACATTTCTTGAAGGGACAATCGTCGGGGCAGATTCTTTGAGTAAAAGGTTGGAAGAGAGACTTGGCAATGTTCTTGTTAAAAGCGGAAAATTGACCAAAGAGGAACTATCAAAAGCCCTTGAAATTCAAAAAAAGACACTTCAAAGATTGGGACACATTTTAGTTACTGAAGGATTTATTGAAAGGGAGACATTAAAAAACGCCCTTGCAATTCAGATGCAACAGACAATCTTCAGACTTTTCAGATGGAAAACGGGCGAATACAATTTTGAACCTCAGGACAAAGTTGAATGGGATAAAGACAATGTTGAGCCGATGAGCACAGAAAGTATAATGATGGAAGGGGTGAGAATCGTTGATGAATGGCCCCTCATTGAGAAGAAAATTCCCAATTTTGACATAGTTTTTGAGAAAGTTCCCCTTCCACAACACCCCATCGTAGATGAGAGAGAAGAATCTTCCTCCCTTGAAGATGCCTATAGCGGATTTGGCGACTTCGGGGCGTTAATTCCCAAAAAAGAGGTAAAAAAAGGAGAAGAAGGGGTTGTTAGATTATCTCAAAACGAGATGATGGTCTATCAAAAAATAAATGGGATACTGACTGTTCAAGAGTTGATTGACCATAGCGGGCTTTCAGAGTTTGACACCTGCAAGGCACTCTTTGAACTTTTAAACCGACAGTTGATAAAACAGGTTGTAGCACCAATACCGGAAGAGGAAGAGGTAAAAAAGAAATTCAGCGTCTTAAGAGGATTGGGCGCGATAGGGATGTACATTCTAATAATCTGGGTAATAGTTTCAGTGGCACTCATTCCAATACATCCCCTTGATTATTTCCCCTCCTCATCAAGTTCCTACATAAAAGACCACCATGTTGTTGCGACGAGAATTCTTCTTCAAAGGGTTCAGCACGGTGTATGGATTTATCAGATGTTTTACAACGACCTTCCAGAAAAAATTGAAAAGGTTTCAGAAAATAACATCCTTCCTCTTGATGCCTTAAAAGATGCATCGGGCAGGCCTATCATCTATAACACAGGAGAGGATGGATATACCCTTGCCGCACAAAGCAAAGATGGAACTTTGATGGATGATTTGAGCCTCTTCAGCGCCAAAGTCGGGGATTAGGGAATGGGGCCAGGTCTTGAATCTTGAATTTATTAAACCAACGGAGGCTACGCGGGGGAGAGGAAATCTCCTCCTCTTTCAGGGGAGGAAAAATCAGGGATTTCAAATGTAGGAAACCCCCTCTCATTCTCCCCCTGAGAGGGGGAGAGAATGTCTTCCCCTTCCAGGTGAGGAAAAAGGATGGAGTTCAACTGTAATGTGGAGGATTGGATGGTTACGAGGATTGATAGAAGTGGAATTTTGAAAGGCAAGATTGATTCAAAGGAGGATATTTTAATCGAGGGAAGGTTTGAGGGGGAGATAACCACGACTGAAAAAATTACAGTTGCAAAGGGCGGATATGTAAAAGGACCCTTAAGGTGCAAAAATATTGAGATAGCGGGGATTGTCGAGGGAAATGTTGAATCTACGGAGTCAACAAAGGTTTATGCCTTTGGAAAAATTCACGGCGATTTGATAACGGGGCACCTCTTTGTTGAAGATGGAGGGATTTTAGGGGGAAAGGTTACAACAAAAGAAAGAAGCACACTAACTCTTGATAGTCAGATTAAGAAATGAAGGAATTTCTCTCAACCTTTGAAATAGCCAAATTGCTGAACTTCAGCCCATACACACTAAGGCTCTGGACTGAAAGGGGAATTCTCCCCTGCTACAGAACTCCTGGTGGACATAGAAGGATAAAATATAGCGATTTGATTGAATTTTTGAAGAAAAACAGGATGCCTTTGCCATCGTTTCTTGAAAAAGGAAAAAGAAAACTTCTTTATATTGGCAAAGTAAATAGCGACTATCAAAGAATAAAGAAATTTTGCAAAGATTTTCAGATTCATAGAACAGAATCTCCTCTTGAGTGTGGATATTTAATTGCAAAGGAGAAATTTGAACTGATTTTTCTTGACTTTGATCAAAAGAGGATTGATTTCAAGGAGTTGGGGAAGTTGGTAAAAGCTTATGGCAAGGTTGATGAGACTATTATGCTTGGAATTTCAAGGGAGATTTACCCCGAACTTGTAATCAGGGCTGAGAAGTTAAATTTCTATGATGTTTTTGTAAAGCCAATTTCGGAAGAGGAATTTAAAAAGAAAATTTTGAATCTCTTTTTTAAGAAAAGAGAGAAACCTTACCGCTTGAGGAGATCGCTATAAAGTTTCTCGTAGGCATCAGCAACAAACTCAAAATCAAAGGATTTAACCCTTTGTTTTGCATTAATTTTTAAGGCTTCCCTTGCCTCTTTATCCTCACACAAAAAGAGAATTGCCTTTGAAAGTTTATCGGGGTCAGATGGTGGAACCAAAAGTGCGTCAATGTTATGCCTCAAAATCTCATCAACGCCACCAACATTTGTTGCAACCACAGGAACTTCTGAAGCCGCTGCCTCTTTTATTACAGCGGGTGATCCTTCGCCAGAAGAGGAGGGGAGGACAAAGATGTCAAAACTTCTGTAAATGGGGGCAACATTCTCAACAAAACCTGTAAATAAGGTGGGAATTGCCTTTGATGCGGTAGATCTTTCAAGGTCTTTTTTTGCATCACCCTCGCCAACGAATATTGCAATTAAGGTTGGATAGACGATCCATACTCTCTCAAGTGCTTTTATCAATGTTCTGTGTCCCTTGTGATGGGCAAGGGCGCCAACAACACCAATAACAGGAAAATTTTTTGAAACACCAAGCCTCTCTTTTATTAAATGAGGGTCGGGAAGATTTTCAAACTTTTTTATATCAAAGCCTGAATGAATTACCGTAATTTTTTCTGCGGGAACTCCTTCATCAAAGAGAGATTTACCGATTACCTCTGAAACAGCTACGATTTTATCACCATTTTTGTATTTCAAAAGAGATTTTTTTGACTTGAGAGGGAATGACACCCTTCGTATCCCAACGATCTTTACTCCGCTTTTTTTGATCTTTGAAAGATAGACTATCCCTAAAGCCATTGAGGTGTGGCAGGTTACGATATCAATTTTGTTTCCTTTGACAATTTTTCTTATTTTTAAAGCAGAGAATAGATCAAGTTCGCCCTTTGGGTTAAAACCGATTGTTGGAAGATTTTCCTTTTCTGCCCTTTTTATCAACTCTCCCATTTCATTTGCGAGAATTAGGGTAGGAAAGCCCCTTTTATAGAGTCTTTTTGCAATTTCAAGAGTTTGAATCTCTCCGCCTCTAAAGGTCTTTTCCGTGTTTATGTGCAAAATCGAAGGTTTTTTGTCAGCCATTAATTTTTCCCCAGAAATGATTATACATTTTTTTTCAAATAAATGGTAATGACATCAAAGCAAAACTTTTTATCAAAAATTTCGTATTTCAAAATGGAAGTTTAAATGGAGGCTTAAGATGAAAAGGAAAATATCTGGATTTATTATTTTCACACTTCTTTTTGCTGTGGCAGGATTTTGTGCAACATTTAAAGAAAATATTGAAAAAGAGTTTCCCTTTAAACCTAACAACAAACTAACAGTTGAAAATGTCAACGGCGGCATTACGATTGAGGGGTGGGATAAGGAAATTGTAAGGATAGAAGTTACAAAGATTTCAAAAGCCCAAAATGATTCAGATGCAAAAGATGCTTTGAACGATGTCAAAGTGGACTTTTCAACAACGCCTTTTGGTGTATCGGTTAACGTGAAGAGCGAGAAAAGTTTTTCTTTTTTTTCATGGCTTTGCGGAAAAGGTTCAAGTGTTGAAGTCAATTTTAATATCAAAATTCCTAAGTCTGCACGACTTGAGCTAAATTCTGTCAACGGTTCTATTGCCGCAAAGGTAAAAGAAGCGGAAATTATTGCTGAAACTGTGAATGGAAACATAGAAACAGCTGAATCATCACTTCTGACTGCATCAACAGTAAATGGCTCAATTGAGTTTGAGACTGAAAATATTGGCAAAATTGAAAGTGTCAACGGCACGATAAGAGGAACAATTTTATCTCAAAAGCCGAGAGGAGCAACGATAGAAACAGTCAATGGTGAAATATCAATCAAGCTTAATCAATCGGTTCAAGTATCCCTTTCAATAGAGAATGTCAATGGCTCAATAAGGACCGATTTCAAAGAGATTGAAGGGACCAAAAGAGAAAAATCAGGAGACATTAACGGTGGAGGAGAAACAATTTCAATAGAGACTGTAAACGGTACAATAGAAGTAATCACAATCAGTGGTGGTAAAACTTAAAGAAGATTTAAA
>DHFQ01000017.1 GCA_002402325.1 Candidatus Aminicenantes bacterium UBA4820 | reverse complement strand
TTATGCTTTGAAGTGGCAATCGGAATGACAACTCCGACCGATTCATTGTAAATAAGGAAGCCCCTCCCAGCATCCCCTGAAAGGGGAGAACATTCTCCCGACTTTGACCTTTTATAGGGGGTTGTGATTGATAACTATTTGTAAAATAAGGATGTTTTTTATAGAGGCTGTTGTGTAGTGCCTACCAAAAATTGCATCATCATAATAATCAATAACTTACCATTCTAAACCATCAAAGTCAAGAAATAGATTATTTTATTCTTTGTCTCCACCGTCATCTGGTGAAGGAGCATTAGGGATTGGTGTTTGAGGACTTTCTCCGCTTGGGGGCAGTTGCGCAGGCGTGGGATTAAGATTGACAGGCGGTTTTGGCTGAATTACGAGCGGAGAAAAAAACCATTCATTTATATCATTTGTATCCATATATTTTCTAAAGGCGGGTTTTTTCCATTTTGCACAAACACCGAGAATTGGCTCCCCTTCTTTTCCATCAAGTTTAAAAGGGAGAATTTTCGGTAAAGGTTGACCTGGCTCTACTCCAGCTTGTGGCGGATTTAAATCTGTATCTTGTTGATTCAATCCACCCTGTGGCTGATACTGACTTTGCCCCTGTTGAGAAGGGGAAATAGAACCTATTCCTCCCCCTGGAAGAATCTCCTTTGTTCCATCCGCATTGTACTTGATTGCCGTTGTTCCTGGTGCAAGGTAACACCATTTCCCTTCGGGATCAAATGGATTTCTGTAAAGCCTTCTTAAGTATGGAATTTTTTTTGGCCCTTGTTTGAGAAGTTCCTTAAGTTCATTTGGGGAAGCCCCACCGTGTTCCTTTTGATAGTTTCTAATCGCTTCACAGATTTGTTCTCCTCGAAAGATAAGTTCTGCCTCCTTTTCTCTCTGCATTACCGTGGATGCAGGCTCGACTGCTAACAGAAGAAATACAGCAAGGACAAAAAGTGCAACAAGAATGGTTATAAATGTGGCACCTTTTTCACCACTCTGAATATTTCGTCTTGCCATCAAGCGACACCTCCTCAGAGGCAGAATGGACATCCCAGATTCCCATTCCCTCCTCTCCCTCAGTAGGCTCTAACTGTCCCTCTTCATTTCCTGAGTATGGAACCTCTACCCAATTTGCCTCTCCCGTCATAGGGTCCATAGGCATAACTCTGAAATATCCCTCTGAAACAAGGTCAGAAAGTGAGGCAGGGTACTTCCCTTTGTCTTGATAATATTGATCAATGACATCTCTTATCGCAAAAAGATTGTTTTTAAGTACTGTTTCCCTTGCCCTTTGAACTATGTTTTTGTAGGTGGGAACAGCCAGAGTTGCAAGAATTCCTATTATGGAGATGACAACCATCAGTTCAATTAGAGTAAATCCCTTTTCTTTTTTCTTCATAACCTCACCATTCATTGTATTGTGTCTGTCCATCAAGAGCTTTAGCAGTGCTTAAGGAATACACATCGAAAACATTTTCTCCACCCCACATATCAGAATCAGGTTCGTCCCTCGTTGACCTTAACCCCCATTCAAAACTTTTGGTCATAGGATCCATCGGTAATCTTCTTAAAAACCGAATCTTTTTCCCTGTTGGGTCACCAGCAAGAACTACGCCCTCAACAAGAGTTTCAAGGTCTGGAGGATAAAAGTCTTGTGAAACATCTGTTTGTTCAATAAGTCCTTGCATTGCGTATCTATGGTATTCATCTATTGCATTTCTCATTTCCCTCAAACTGTGTCTTAATTCCATCTCTTTATACCTTCTTGCAGTATATTGAACCGTAGGGATGGCAATAAGAGCAAGGATTGCAAGGAGAATAACCGATAAAGCGGCTTCAACCAGAGTAAAACCACCATCACGGCTTGTCTTTCTTATCATCCCCTCCTCCAATATTTAGAACGCTTGAAACAGGAGGTATGGCTTGAGAATTGCCTTGAGAATCAAAAATCTGTGCTGAAGAGATGTTCACTCTCGCCACACCTGGGTGCAAAGCCTTAAATTTATATCTTATAATAAGCCCGCTTCCGGTACTAATTCCATCACCCGCACAGCCCAAATTTGCAGTAACAACTCCAGGAGGTCCTTCATTAGCCTGAAATGTGGTTTCTTTCGACCCCATCTTGAAGAATGTCCCTTCTTCGGCGCCAACAAAAGAGAGAATGTCAGTCGGAAATTCCACCTCAAAATGTGCTGACTTCCCATCCTTTACCCCAACTATAACTACACTTAAATCAGCAGTATTACCTGCAGTGACATTTGCTGTTGCAGGATTTATTAAAATCCTCGCATTTTGGTTAGGATTGGGGTCCTTTTTCTCTTCATCTTTGCCTTTGTCATCATTGTCATCTGATTCTGCCTCATTATCTTCTAAAGGAGTATTGTCCCCATTGTCTTCTGTTGTAGTCTCTTCTCCCTCTCCTTCTTCACCTTCAAATGGAGAAGGCATAAAGGTTGTTTCCCCTCTATAACCACGAAGTTTTGGATTTTGTTCAGTTCCGACCCAGAGAGTTTTTAAATCGTCTTCTGTGATGTTGGGCATTCTAATTATGTGAGGAGTTAAAAGAAGAACAACATCTGTGCTTTTTTTGTTTAAATTGCTCTGCCCAAGAAGCCTTTTCAAAATAGGAACAGAACCAACTCCAGGGATACCCGAATAGGAATTTGTATCTTCCTCCCTTAAAAGTCCTGCAAGAAGGCTTGATTCCCCATCTTCAAGCCTTATTTCAGTTTGAACTTTTCTTGTCCCAATTATTGGCTGTGCAGCTTGTAGAGCAGAGTCGCTTTCAACATAACCGGTAACTGATGAGACCTCTGCGGTTATTTTTAGAGAAATTTCTTTATTGTGGTGAACCCTTGGTTCTATCTCAATTTTTACACCAACATCCTGATATGTGTATGTTGTTGTCGGAACATAATTGGTCTGAGTCGTGTTGCCCGGATAAACATAACTTGAAGTTGGAATTGGAACTCTATCTCCGATGTGGACGCTTGCCTTTTTTCCCTCCATAACTCTCAGTTGAGGTTTAGCAAGTATCTGACTGTCGCTATCTGTCTGAAGAAAATTGACAAGAAGATTGGGTATTGGAAAAGCGTATAGGGTTCCTTTGTATGCTGCGTCTATTTTTCCGAGAGGAATTGGGGGACCAGAACCAAATCCTGTTATATTTCCTTTATCGTCTTTACTTATATTGTATTCTGGACCAATAGTAAGACTTTTTGACGTGAGATCAATCCCCAATGTTTTCAATTTAGTAGAATTGACTTCAAGAAGTTCAACATCAACAACAATCTCACCAAAACTTTTGTCATTTGCTTCAATAATTTTTTCACACAGTGCGACAGTTTCAGGTGAATCCTTAATCGTTATTGAATTCAGATCCTTGTTTGTTGCCATTTTTTTACCTTGAACTATTGACCTCAAAAGTTGAAAAACCTCCTTTGCATCAGCATTTGAAAGATAAAATGTTCTCATAACCTGTTCTTCATACTCTTCCCTTTTCTGCTTGGTGTCCTGAACTATTATTAAAGTGTGTGGGTCTAACACCCTGTAAAAGTGTTTTGTCTGTTGCATAATGTAATCAAGAACCTGTTCAAGATTTACCTTTGCAAAGTCAACGCTTATCTTTTTATCCTTTTCTGCCTTTTCATCATAAATAAAATTTATCCCGCTTGCCTTTGAAATTGCATCAAGAATCGTTCTAATAGGAGCATTGTTAAATTTCAAAACGAGAGGAATGTTTGAGGCTGGGTCGATCATCGGTGGTTTGCTTTCCTCTTCAGCCTTTTTTTTCATCTCCTCAATCGTTAAAACTTTTGCCCTCGCTTTTCTCTCTTCCTCTGCAAGGGTTTGAATCAGATTTTGCATAGTGTCCTGGGCAAATTGGTTAGAAGGGTCATAAATGAGTGTTATTTGCAATTCTTTCAAAGCATTTTGAAAATCTCTTTTATCAAGACTCATTTTGGCTAAAGTAAAATGTTTTTCAGAGGCTGACAATTTTGCTCTCTCAAGAAGAGACTTATATTTTAGAGTGTTTGGCGACCTTCTCACGGCTTCTTCAAGTTTTTTTACAGCATCATCGTACTGCCCTCTATCATAAAGGTATTTGCCTTTGCTATATGAAGCTCCCGAGCAATTAACCAAGAATAAAAGATAAAATAAAAGCATTATAAGAGGCAGATTTTTCTTCACCTTATTTTCCTCCGCTTATGAGTGGAATAGATTTCGTTTCCTCAAAACCTTCAAACCCTATTTTTGCAGATTCATATCCTATTTCAACAACCACAAATTGGTCATCTATTTTTTCTTTATCGCCCTTTAGAATTATTTCATCGCTACCCTTCATTTTAAAGACCCCAATTCTTTTTCCGCTTGGTCCTAAATAGCCAATTAGATCAAATGTAATTTCAGGAGGCTTTGGGGGAGGAGGATTTATTTTGAGTTCTTCCTCTCTTTTTTTCCTCTCTTCTTCAGCCTTTTTTTGAGCCTCCTCAGCCCTTTTTCTTGCTTCTTCTTCCTGCCTCTTTCTCTCTGCGACAACTTCAGGATCTTCCTCCATTGACGAGATATTTCTTTGAGCCTCTAAATTAGTTTCTCCCTTTTTTCCTTCAAAAAGAAAATCAAGAGAAAGTTTTGGGAAATTTTTGGCAGATTTCTTATTTGAAGATGAAGTTGATACCTTTCTTTGCTGTGGTACCTCATCAAAACTACCAGAAGAAGGGTTATTAGTAGGAGAGATTTGAGAAGAACACGAAAGAATAAATAATAAAGGAAAAATCAAAATGTACTTTGTTACTCCTCCCTTTTCAGTGGAGGGTTGAGAGGGGTTTCCATTTTTCATTTCTTATCCTCAATCTTGTCTTCCTTTGGGTCATAAACAAAAAAGGTTGAAATCCCAATTTTGAAATCTAAGAGAGATGATCCTTGTGTGCTTTGTGAAATATCAATTCCATTAATTGTAAAAAAATGGCCTGAATCTTCTACTGATGAGACAAAGTTTTTGATTTGTGGATAAGAACCTTGAAGTGGAAGAACCATTGAAACCTGAACAAAACCATCCTTCCACCCCTCCTTTTCAATGTCCTTTGGAATAATGTCATACTTGTAATCATATTTTTCAATATTCATCTGGGCCGAAAGAACCAATTTTTCAACTTCTTTTTGAAAATTGATAAACCTATCCACCCTTTTTTCAAATATGTTCTCTTTAATTGTTTCTATTACCGCTTTACTTTCTTTAAATGACTTGACTTCGTTCTCTTTGTCTTCAACTTTTTTCTCAAGCGATGTAATGGTCTCTTCCCCTTTTTTCACCTGACTTTCAAGTTGCTTTGCCTTCGTATCAAGTTTAAGAACCCCAAAGCTCAAAATGAGAATATCGACTATAATGAGCAGGAGTAATATTACAAAAGCATTTAAAAAATATTTTCTTAAAAACAATTCTATCTTCATTTTTTCCCCTCAGGATAATAGACAAAAATGATGTCAAAGGTTTGCCATGTTGACGCTTTGTCAATTCCTTCAGATTGCAGATAGGGCTTACCAAAATACTCGCTTTTAAAAATGTTTTCTTCAAATTTAAAAATTTCACTCCTCGGTTGTGCTAACCCCTCAATTTTCACCAGATAGTTATTGTCGTTCATAGGTTTAGGCGTAATAGATGAGAATACACTCTTGTAAGGTTTTACTGCCTCCAATCTCTCAAGAAAAGTTACCCACGAAAACTTTTTTTGTTTTAGAATATCATCAAGAAAAAGAGCCTCTCCTGTTAGAGAATTTATCTCCTTTGCTGATAAAGTCATTTCCGCATCTTTGAGCCTTTTATTGAGAGATTCCATTGTTTGACTCTGTTCTTTTAGTATTCTTTTTTGCTTTATAAAGTTTCCGCCATTTAGAATCGCAAGAACTATATTTACAAGGAGTCCTAAAGTGGCAAGAACTGCCATTACTGTAAGTACAATTGAAGGGATTTTATAGTTAATGAATGGGATTTTTGCAAAATTTAATCTCTCTTTTTTCATCTCTACTCTCTCACCGCTGACAAAAGTGGTAAAACGATGGGTGGCTCCATTTTCTTTTCATAAGATAGAACATTGAGCGAATCAATGGAAACAATTTCTGTCTCCTCATCAAACTCACTTATAGGAAATTCAATCCCATCTGCAGTAACCCTGTAAAAAACCTTTTTTAAGGGTATTCCACTGGTTTGCTCCTTCTGGTACAAAAGGGTAAGTTTTATCTCCTGTGAGATTCTCTCCAGATATGAGTATGCACCTTTAAACTCCTTAGTCCTAAAAAAGAGTGGTTCTCCTTTGTGAACAAATAGGAATGTGAGAGAATTTTCGGTTATGCTAATTAAAAGTGTCATTGACAAAGAACTGAATAACCCTTTTTCTTTAAAAAGGTCATATAGCGCCATTGAAGGAGAAGTAATAAAGCCAATATGACAATTAAATTTCTCAAAACAATTCTCAAAAATATTAAAAATTTCTTTTGGCGCGGCTGATAGCCACACTTTTGCAAAATTGGCCTCCTTTTCAAGAATGAAATGTTTTACCCTTAAATCTTCAACAGGGTGTCCCAGTGTTCTCCTTGCCTGCCAGAGAAGGATTTTTTGCAATTCTGTTTCCTCTTTTGGATAGTTATCTATATCAACAACCTGCATCCTGAAAATGGAATCTGGCAAAATCAGGGATGCCCTTTCAGGATTCCCAAGAGCAACAAGCATCCTTTCTACGGGTGCTAAAATTTCTTCTATTGGTTGCCATTCATCAGAAAATGGCGTAGGAAAACTCTCTTTAAAATTAGAAACAATTTGAAAAGTGTCTCCCTTTCTTTTTGTCCTCAATCCTTGAAGGAAATTATCCTCTACAATAAATGCTGTATCGGGCATTGAAGGTGGAAGATACTCAAGTAAATTCTTCATTTCATCATCTCATCTGTAAATGTAACTTTGTTTATTTCCTTAAGCGTTGTTGCCCCACTCAGGAATGTTCTCACCGCACATTGCCTTAAAGATACCATTCCCTCTTCTCTCGCTGCTTTTTTGATTTCTGACCCTGGCCTTTTGGCAATTATCAATTCTCTAATTTTGTCAGAGAGCTCAAGGACTTCAGCAATAGCCATTCTTCCCCTGTACCCTGTCCCATTGCATTCAACGCAACCTTTACCCTCATAAAGTTCTTTACCTTTTATTAGGGTAGGGTCTATGTTTGACTCTTTTAAAACATCTTCAGAATATGTTGTTGGAGTCTTACAGGCGGGACATATCTTTCTAACGAGCCTTTGAGCCATAACACAGTTTAAAGCGGATACAAAGTTGTAAGGTTCAACATTCATATTCAAAAATCTTCCCAAAACATCAACGACATTGTTGGCGTGGACTGTTGTAAAAACAAGGTGTCCAGTCAATGCAGATTGAATTGCTATATTTGCTGTTTCCTCATCTCTTATTTCTCCCACCATTATTTTATCAGGGTCGTGCCTCAAAATAGACCTCAGTCCCCTTGCAAATGTAAGCCCCTTTTTCTCATTCACAGGGATTTGAGTAACCCCTCTCAACTGGTACTCAACGGGGTCTTCAATTGTAATCATTTTAAAATCAGGCGATTGAATTTCACTCAAAATTGCATAAAGAGTAGTTGTCTTCCCAGAACCGGTAGGACCCGTAACAAGCAGCATCCCATAAGGTTCTGATGCGTGCTTTCTTAATTTCTTCATAACTTCCTGTTCAAAGCCAAGAACATTCAAATTTAAACTTTTAAATTCTTCCGAAGTCGATTCCTTATCAAGAATTCTTATTACACAATCTTCGCCATTTATAGTAGGAATGATGCTAACCCTGAAGTCAACCGTCTTTCCCCTTATTTTCAATTTGAACCTTCCATCCTGAGGAATTCTTTTTTCAGCAATGTCAAGTTCAGCCATAACTTTGATTCTTGAAATAATCGTCGAATGAAATCTTTTATCAATTGGCTCAAGGGCAGGATAGAGAACACCATCAACCCTATATTTTATTTGAACATCAATATCACCGGTTTCTACATGAATATCGCTTGCCCTTTTTTGGAGTGCGTTATAAACGGTAAAATCAACTAACTTCACAATCGGGCTTGTATCAGAGGAAAGTTTTTCTAATGAAACTACTTCCTCTCCCTCTTCAGAATCTTCTCTTACAATTTGAAGTTTCAAATCTTCAGAAACTTCTTCAAGAACCCTTTGGTCAGCCTCAGTTTTCTTTAAAACATCCTGAATCTGGCTTTTAAGCCCTACAAGAACATTAAGAGGTTTTTTAAGGTAAGTTTCAAGGTCATCAAGCATCTTTACATTCGTCGGATCAGCAGTTACAATCGTAACTTTTTCGCCATCATCTGAAACAGGTATAAAAAGGTATCTTGAGAAAAGTTCCGAAGGAATTGAAGATAAAGTCTCAGTTTCTATATTCAACTCTTTTAAATCAACAAATGGAAGACCAAGCATCTCAGCAATTCTTCTTACATTCTTTTCTTCGCTTAATAAATCTCCTTCGTTTGGAGAAAGGTTTATAAGAGCATCTTTGCTATTTTGAGGTGGTGTCATCTTTTACTCCTATCCACTTACAAGGTTATACATACTAAACAAGGGCATATACACAGAAAGAACTATAATTCCAACGATAAAAGCCATAACAATTAGAATCACAGGCTCTAAAAGTGCCATATATCTTTCAACAGATGTTGAAAGTTCCTGATCATAAAAAGAACTTATCTGCTCAAGCATATCTGAAAGAGCACCCGTCGATTCACCTACCTGAACCATTTCAACAAGAAGTGATGTTGCAATGCCTGTTGCCTCAAGTGAACTCCAGAGGCTTTCACCCACAAGGACCTTGTTTTTGACATTTTTAAGTTCAACTTTGAAAACTTCATTGCTCATAGCATCTGCAACTATGTCAAGGGCTTGAATTATGGGGATTCCTCCTGAAATTAGAGTTCCCAATGTTCTTGCCATCTGGGCTGTGTTGTATCTAATCGTGTTTGCTCCAAAAACCGGAATTTTCATCCTCCACTTTGCGAGAATGAACCTTCCTTTAGGATTTGCATTTACAGCCTTTATCACAATTGGAGTTGCAATAGCAACCAGAGCCATCAAAGGCCACCCCTTCTGAAATATGTGAGAAATTGAAAGAACCACCCTCGTAATTAAAGGGAGGGTTGCACCGGCACCAATAAAAAGGGTCGCAAATTTTGGAATAATCACCGTCATTAACAAAATCACCATTCCGACAGCCATTGTCAGCAATATAACAGGGTAAATGATTGCAGAAGATATTTTCTTTTTTATAGCCTGAACTGTCTCCATATAAAAAAGATATCTTCTTATGACTTTGACTATCTCTCCCGTTCTCTCTCCCGATGCAATTGTTGCAGGATAGAGTTTGGGAAAATAATCTCCCCTATTTGCAAACGCCTGCGAAAGTGAAGCACCTGTTTTTACATCATCTCTTATAGACTGAAGCATCTTTTGAAAAAGTGGGTTTCTCTTCCTTTGAAGAAGAAGTTCAAGTGCGGTGAGTATCGGCAAACCAGCATTTATAAGCGCAGAAAACTCCTGATTGAAAGTGATAAAATCTCTCATATTTATCTTGCTTTTTTTGGGGGATATTACTTTTAGATAAGTTGTTAAAGGATGAAGGGGTTTAACCGAAAATACGGTATACCCTTTCTCTTCAAGTTGTTTAACAACATTTCTTTGATCTACTCCAACCAACTGTTGTTCCACAACTTCACCTGATGCCGCACCAAATCTGCAAACAAAAGTTGGCATTACGGATGCTCCTTTTCCTGTTTAATTTCTGGAAGCAAAGTTGGACTGACGCCGATTCTAAATGGAGGTGTGGAACTCTTTTTTGAAACAGAAATTGTTGTCTCAACACCCTCCTTTAAGTTGGCTTTTCCTTTAAAGAGGGTCTCAACCGCATCTTTAGATGCTTTTGAAAGTTCTATGTTTTCAAAGTAAAGTTTTCTTACTGTAGGATCATATCCGCCAATTTCAACCATTAAAGAGAAAGGCGAAGGTTTAAATTCTATTTTCCCCTTTGATCCCTCTTTTATGTCAATTATTCCTTCGTATTTCTCAGAGACCTTAGATAGATTCATAAGGTCATCTACATCAATAAACTCTTCATCTTTTTTAAAGATAGATTCCTTTTTTGGTGCATAAATTGATAGGGTTGAACTCAAAGCGAATGTCCTTGGAGGAACATCCAATTCTCCGATAAGATTTTTTATTCTTTCAAGGTTTAGAGCATTATCAACCACTATTAAGGCATTTCTCTTGCTATCAATTGAAATCTGTCCTTGAGATGAAACCTCTTCCATAACCCTCGGTGCCACACTTGAAACGGACCTCTGTGTAAGAACTATCTTTAATCTCTCAATACCTTTTGAAGCAAGAAAAATCACAGGCAAAAGTATTAGAATTGACAACAAAATAAGGGCTTTTCTTTTCATCTTTCATTCCCCATCTTGACAACAAAACTTATGTCACTTTTCTGAATAACAGAACCGCTTTCAGTTATCAATGTTTCACAATTTTTTGATGGAATTTTTGCAACTAAATAACTTTTTTGAGTACTATTTTCGTCTCTAAAAAGAATAAACATAGAAAAAAGCATAACAATAAAAACCACATTTTTTATTCTTCTTGAGACTATTCTTTTTTTAATCTTTTTTGAAAGATTTTTTTTAAATGGCTTCCAATCGCATTCATCCTTAAAAATTAGATTTCCTTTGATCATTTTTTAGCCTCTTTGTAAAGTTTAGCAAATTTCTTCCTTGCACTTGATAGTTGATTTCTAACTGTTGATGGAGAAGTGTTCAAAATGGATGCAATTTCAAATGAATCCATACCTGAATAGTCGCTCATAATAAAGACGACTCTCTCTTTTGGAGGAAGTTTTTCAATTATGCTTCTTACAAGAGTTGCCTCTTCACTATTTTCAAGGACTATATCAGGTTCTAAAAAAGATGATGGGAAGGAGTCCTCTTCCTCATCAATTGATGCGGTCTTTAAATTTTCACTTTTCCTTAAATAATCTATACCCTTATTCATACAAAACTTAAAGAGCCAGTTTAGAGGCTTCTCAATCTTTGCTCCATTTTCCCACAAAGCGATGTAGCCTTCCTGAAGGATTTCTTCTGCAATTGCCTCTCTTCTTACCATAGCCACTATTGCACCAAAAACCCTGTCTTTTGTCCTTTCAAAAAGTTCATCAAACGACTCCATATCTCCCTTGCGGGCTTTTTTTAGCAGGAGGGAAAGGTCATCTTCGTTAGAACTCATTTTTTCTCCCTGCACTATTTAAGACGAATCTTAGTTAAAAAGTGTCTATTTTTTGAAAAATGGTCAAATCCGAATGGTCTAACCTCTTTAATTGAATTTCCTCTTTTTAAAAAAATACCCTTCGTATCTATCACCTCTCCTATTTTGAAGCATTTTATTTTGCTTTCACCAAGAAGATGCTCTTCTGACTTGTTCACTGTGAAAATAAGAGTCTGCTCTTCTCCACCGTAAAGAAGGGATTTTAAAGAAACCTTCTCATCAAATTTTGGCAATTTATCAACTTCAAGAATTGCACCTAAACCTGAGATAAGTTTAGAAAGGTCGCTTATAAGTCCATCAGAAATATCAATCGCTGAGGAGGCAATTTTTTGTCGGGACAGAGTCCTTCCAATTAAAGTCTGTGATGGGGGTCTAAAAAATCTATCAAGAATCTTGTTCTTTGGCTTGACCTTTCCATTTAAAGGAAACTCATCAAGGGTTGAACCTTTTTTAAAAAGGTTGAGTGCTAAATCAGCACCTCCAATCGGTTCTGTTAAATAGATAAAATCCCCCACTTTTGATTTTCCCCTCAAAAGAGGCTCTCCTTCAACAATCCCGATTGCAGTAATTGAAATGAAAAATTTTGAAGAACTTTTACTCAGGTCTCCACCAATAAGTTCAATTCCCTCCAATTTTGAAAGAGTTTCAATTCCCTTTAAAAAGTCCTCAATTTGATAATCTTTGATTTTTTCAGGGATTGCAAGGTCAAGAAGAAAATAGAGTGGCTTTGCACCAATAGATGAAAGGTCTGAAAGATTTACTGCAAGAGATTTCCACCCCAATGACCTGAAAGGAGCCCAATTGCATTTAAAGTCTATTCCTTCAATGAGGATATCTGAAGTTAAAGCAAGATTTTCGTCGCCATTTATTATTGAACAATCATCTCCAATCCCTAAAACAGCCTTTGAGGATTTGAAACGATTTCTTATGTAATCAATCCACTCTGTCTCGCTTTTTTTTGTCAAAACCCTCAAGAATCCTCATCTAACTTATATTTTTCAATTTTGCCATTTAATGTGTTTCTATGTATCCTCAATTGCTTCGCTGTCTTGCTTCTGTTTCCGGAAAAGGCTTTGAGGGTCGTTTTTATGTAAATTTTTTCAACTTCATCTTTTGCCTCTTCAAGGGTTATTCCTATGTATATAAGTCTTTCAATTATCTTTTTAAAGGTTTGAGATAATTCTCTATCTTCATTAAGTGGATCACCAAAAGGAAGTTTGTCCATCCCCTTTTCCTTCAAAAAAGCAAATCAGTGCAAGTCTTTTATTTCATCTTGATGATTTTTGGCTATGAGGAGCATTTTATCTTTTGCACTTAATTTTAGTTTTTTTATTTCACTAACCCTTAATTCTTCTTCGGGAGACAAAAAGCCTTTGCTTGCAAGGGCATTAAGTTCCTGCTCGTACTTTTGATGTTTTTCATAAACTTTACGAAACTCTTCATCCTTTTGAGACAGAAAATCGCGTACCGCTTGACTTAATTGCATATTTATCCTCCTTACGATGGACAGGAAAACATCCTATTCCATCTCGTTTTATCAAAGAAATGAACGCACTTTGAAATAAGCCTTTGAATCCTGCTTTTTGCATCTGTTTTTAGATAATCATAATCTCCATCTTCATAAGACCACCAGATAACCCACGCCTTCCCCAATATCATTTTCTCATCGAGTGATCCCCAATACCTGCTATCTTCGCTATTTAGCCTATTATCTCCCATAACAAAAAGATGCCCCTCTGGAATCAAATAGGGACCAAATGTATCGCTGAATGGAAACATTTCTCCTTGTGAAGATTTTATTCTCAAATCAACCCTTCCTGGCGATGTTTCCACTTCAAAGGCATCAGGATTCTTTAGATAATCTGGTAACTCCTTTATTTGAGATTTATCCGAAATTTCTATCCCTTCAACATTCAAATTTTTGATCACATCGGGTAAATTGGCGTAAGGCTCCTTCAATTCCTTTCCATTAAGAAAAACATGCTGATTTTTTATATAAACCACATCACCTTCTTTTGCAATAACTCTTTTTATAAATGGAACTTCAGGCCTTGCAGGATATTTAAAAACAACTATATCACCGTAATCTATGTCTTTAATGGGAAGAATTTTTTTCTCAAAATTTGATAAAACAGGCCCGTAAATAAAAGAGTTAACTATTAACCTATCACCAACGAGCAATGTATCCTTCATTGAACCGGAAGGGATGTTTGAATTTTGAAAAATCCATGTCCTTGCAAACATAACATAAATTAAGACAAGACACAAAGTTTCCCAGTAATCTCTTATGGTTCCCTTTTTCTTTATATCTTTTTTTTCTTCCTTAATTTCCTTTTTTTTACTCAACTGAAACCTCTTTAAAATTTATCAAAAATTTTGAACATTTCTTTCCATCTTCAAAAAAGAAAGTGTATTTTAACAGATTTTTCTCAAATATTCTCTTTCTTTTTAAAAATGTCATCAAATCAAGCCATTTCTTGCCAATCAAACAGAGAGGAGAATTTACCTTTTCTCCATTTTTTCTCAAAGCAAATACCATCATAACTTCAGAAAGAGTTCCAACCTTTGGTTCGTAAGCGATAAAATAATCTGCCATTTCTATTAAAGTTTTCTGCCTTTCATAAAGGTCTTTTGTGGTGATTTTCTTTGTCAAATAAACATTTGGTTTTCTACCCTTAAAAGATTTGCTTATAACTCCAATCGCTTCTCCTCTGCCCTCTTTTGCTCCTCTTGATGCAGCCTCCATAATTCCGCTGTATCCACCCGTTACAACTTTAAAGTTATTTAAAGAGAGAGTCTTAGCGCAATTCATTGCGTCTTTATATATTTTCTCCCTCTCTTTTATTTGAGCACTTCCAAAGAAGGCAACTATTTTCTTCATCACAATTAAACAATAATTCATTTTTGAAATTTAGTCAAGTGAGAAAATTAAATATTCATCATAAACAAACAGAAATGAGTTTTTGGATTATTGGCAGCCTCCTGTATTTGTATGGATTATGGAATAAAAAAGGGGCTGGCAAAGCCAGCCCCTTTTTTTGTCTATTCAATGTTGATTATGGGCAGTTTCCTGTTGTGTTGACCTGTCTTTCTCCACAAGTAGCAGTTCCAGAAGGTCCTTCTCCACCAGTGTTGTAGGCAACAATTAGGTAATAGACAACCCTGTTAGTTGTATCAATAGTTGCAGGATCATCTGATGTTATTTCAAGTGTCAAATCTGCTCCATCATACCTCGTGCAGAAGTCATTTGTTGCATCGCAAAGCGCGGAAAGTTGAGTTTTCGTTCCTCTATAGACTCTGTAACCTGTCGCTGTCGGTTCACTGTTCCATCCTATACTTTGGGATGTCTGGTTTGCTGTCACAGTGAAGTTCGTTCCAGTCGCAATTTCAGGAGGTGGTGGTGGTGGTGCTCCACAATCGGGATCTGCCACCGACGAGATGTTAGAGTTGGTAAAGCAAGTCCCGTTGATTCCTTGAACAAGATAGTTGTGCGAGTTGGGGTCTACAGGAGCGTAAATGTATCCCGATGTAATGTGTGTTACTGCCTGACTCCCATCAACCCACAGGTCAAATTGTGTTGCGCCAGTTCCACCGCTAAATGTGATGAGGACTCCGCAACCTGCACCATTATCTGTAGCAGAAAGTGTAATTTCAGATGGAGTTCCATTAACATCTGTTCCTGCCATTGTGTTGGAATCTGTTGTGCAGGTTCCCTTTACTGCCTTTACAACATAGTTGTGAGATG
>DHFQ01000139.1 GCA_002402325.1 Candidatus Aminicenantes bacterium UBA4820 | reverse complement strand
AGCATTTACCTGCGTCAAATCAAGATACAAATCAATGTCGGATTTTGGGCCAACACGCGGGGTTGACATTAATTTAATTCAAGGATAGAATTAGAATCTTAAGGAGGTTGTAAATGAAGAAGAGGATATTTTCTATTTTTATTGTTATTCTGGTTTTATCATCTACCATTTTCCTGTCAAGTTGTAAGAAAAAAGAAAAGGCACCAACTACTCCACCGCCAGCCCCTGTAACAAAAGAGGAGCCAAAAACCGGATGGACACCTGAACAACCGTCTGAGCAACTCAAAGTAGAAACTACCGCTGATTATTACAACAAGCAAGGGGTCTTAAAGAGGATCCATTTTGAAACAAACAAGTGGGATATTTTGCCTGAAGCAAAAGAAATTCTAAAGAAAAACGCTGAGTGGGTTCTTGCTCATCCTGAATTCAAACTAATAGTTGAGGGCCATTGCGATGAAAGAAACACCGAAGCTTACAACCTCGCACTTGGTGAAAGAAGAGCAAATGCTGCAAGGGAATATCTTATAGGGCTTGGCGTTCCCGCCTCCAAAATACAAACTGTTTCTTATGGAGAAAATAAGCCTCTTTGCACGGAAAGTAACGAATCCTGCTGGCAGCAGAATAGGCGTGCAGAGTTTGTTTTGACTGAATAGGGACTGATGAAGAAGTTTCTAATTTGTTTGATTTTCCTCTGTTCCCTGACTCAATTCTGTGGAACGAAGGAAGAAATTGATAAGTTGCAAAAAGACCTCCTTATTCTTTCTCAAAAGGTTGATGCTCTAACTTCTCAAGTTTCTGAACTTGGAAGGAAAATTTCTTCTTTGGAAACTAAAATTGAAACAGTGCAAAGATCTTCTGAAACAGCGGACTTAAGAGTTGAAGTTAATAGGTTAAAAGAAAATTATGATGTTCTTTCAACTCAAATAGAGGAACTGAAGAGTTTGAAAAACTCAATGCCCATAATTACTTCCTCAACTGAACCTCAATTGGGACAGGTTAGCGTTGATGAAGCAACAAGAATCTATCAGGATGGATATTCATCATATCTTCAGGGAAAGTATGAACTTGCAATTTCGACTTTTAAAGAATTCTTAGAAAAACATAAAGACCATCCGCTTTCTGAAAATTGCAACTACTGGATAGGTGAATGTTACTACGGATTGAAGGATTACGAACAGGCAAAAAATGCTCTTGAGTATGTCATCACAACCTATCCAAAAGGGAATAAATATGTTTCTGCAAAATTGAAACTTGCCCTTACATATTACAATTTAGGCGATAAAAATAGAGCAAAATCTCTTCTTGTTGAAATACTAAAGAATTATCCCCAATCTGAAGAGGCTTCGGTTGCAAGGGAGAAATTAAGAGTTCTTTCATTGGAATAGTAGTTGTTATTTAAACTTTTTAAATACGCATTCCTTTCTTTTAGAGAGAGGAAACACTTTGCTGTTATCCTTTTTTCAATTATAGGATTACTTTTCGTTCTTTTTGAATATTTTTTCTTCAGAAGACTTTTCTGGATATTGTTTGTTCGGTTTGGAGGGCTACCTGAGCAGGTTGCTCTTATTGTCTCTTCAAAACTTCTTGCACTAATCTTTTTGACAACATTTACTATGCTTATTTTCTCTTCATCTGTATCTTCTCTCTCATATCTTTATCTTGAGGACGACCTTGATTTTTTATACCATCTACCAATAAGAAGATTCACAATAAAATTAAAAGGCATAATAGAGACCTTCTTCACAGCATCCATACTGATTTTCATAATTTTAATCCCTATCATTTTGGGTTATTTTTCAATAAAATTTGAAAAGCCCTCTTTGTTTTTTCTTTCCTTTCTTTCATTATTGTTATTTGTTTTATCTCCACTTTCAATCGGAACAGCCCTCACAGTTATTCTTGCAAGATATTTCCCTGCAAAGAGGCTTTACCAATTCTTTACTGTTCTGGGTGTTTCTTTGCTCTGTTTTCTAATAATTTTAATCAGGGTTTCCAGACCAGAAAATCTTTTAAACCCTCGCAAAATGGCTGATGTTCAGGTTGTCATTTCTTCAATAGAACTTCCTATGGAAAACAAACTCCCTTCTACATGGATTGCAAGAAACATAATTGTAGCGGGGATTGGTGATGACCATAGATTTTTTGATTATTTATCTAAACTCTCAATTCTTTCCCTGTCCACCCTTTTTATACTTTTTGGTTCGGTTGTAATTTTTCATTCAAAGGGATTTTTGATTTCCAAAGAGAGAGGAAGTTCAACCACATTTAAAAAAAGCTCACTTTTTGAAAGAGTCCTCCTTTGGTCTTTAAAACGATTTCCATTTCTGAAACAAATTTATCATCTCTTATATAAAGATGTTATAGTTTTTTTAAGAAGTCCTGCAGAGTGGGGGCAGGTTTTTATCCTCTCTGCGCTTGTTTTGATTTACATTTTTAATATGAAGTATCTTCCCAAAAATATAGTTCCATTCAAATTTGCAATAAGTCTTTTGAATTATGCAACACTTGGCTTTGTAGTTTCAGCAGTCTCTGCAAGATTTTCTTTTACCTCTATCGCGATTGAAGGAGACCCTTTTTTTACAATAAAGACAATGCCATTAAAGATGAAAAATGTTTTCTTTGAGAAATTTCTGTTCACCTTTTTCCCTCTTTTAATTCTATCATCTATAATCTACTACTTTTCAGCAAAGTTGATAGAACTATCAGGACCAGCATTTTACTATTTTTTTGGGGTAACAATTCTAACGACATTTTTTATGACATCATTTGCAATTTTTTATGGAACAATATCACCCAAATTTGGAGAGAAAAATCCAACAAAAATGCTTGTTACGGTTGAGGGATTTCAATATATGATTTTCTCTCTTTTTTATGTTGCTTTTGTAGTTGTTTTGAGTGCAAAGCCAATTTATCTTTATTACCAGTTTCTGCTGTCTAAAAGTTCTAAAACTCCTGATTGGATATTACCATTTTGTATAATTTTTGCTGTTACCTCAATATTTTCGTTTGTTTTCTTTAAAGCAGGAATAAAAAATCTTGTAAATATTCAATCAAAGTAATAAAAAGAAGGGGCTTTAAACCCCTTCTTTGTGTTAACTTGTTGCCTGATTGAATACAATCAAAAGGGTCTATTTGACACCCTTCATTTCATTGAGATAGCCACTCACTTCCTTCTTTCTATCTTCATTTTTTGTAAGGGTAAGAACCTTTTGACAAAGCACTTTTGCTTTTTTAAAGTCCTTTTGCTCGATTGCAAGCAGAGCCCTTAAATAATTTGCTTCCTCGTTTTCAGGATTTACCTGAAGTGCCTGATCTGAAGATGCAATTGCATTTTTCTGATCTTTCATCTCTCTAAAACATTTTGCCTTCAAGACGAGTGCGTTTTCATCATTCGGACGAATTGCAAGTATCTTATCACAGGTTGCTATAGCATCCATAGGTTTTTTAATTTCAAACTGGCAGGATGCAAGGAAGAAAAGTAATTTGGGTTTTAAAATATCTTTTGTTGAGGCAGAGATTGCTTTTTCAAGAATAGGTATTGCATCACCAAATCTCTTTTCTTTTAAGTAAAGTTTTGTTAGTGCGAGATAAATTGATTCATCTTCTCCTTTTACAGATTGCGCTGCCTTAAGATATGTTTCCGCTCTTCCATTGTCTCCCCTTTCCATTGCAAAAAGCCCTGCATCGTAACCTTCATCAGGGCTTAATTGAACCAACTTATCATAAACTTCTAATGCCTTCTGGGGATTCTTTGCCTCCAACGCCATCGCATAATTTTTTAAAACATCTTTATTGTCGGGGGAAATGGTTAGTGCCTTTTCATAAGTTTCCAGAACTTTTTGCTCATCATTTTTCTCATGGTAAATGGTTGCCTCAAAAAGAAGAGTTTTTAGTTGTAGTTCAGTGTCAGGGGCAAGTGGGTCAGAAGCCTTTGAATAGGCTTGTTCTAAATAATTGAGTGAGTTGTCATAATCCTTCATCTTGTAGTATGCTACGCCAATATTGACAAGCAAACCAGCGGTTACATCTCCCTTGGTTTCCATATTTTTGCCAAGTGCAACCGCCTCCTGATATTTCCCCTCTTCAATCAACTGTTCAACGGTTGGTTGAGGGGCTTGTACCTTTTCATCTTTTTTCTTGTCTGCAAAAACACACATTGTCAGGAGTAAAACCACCATTACTGCAAAAATCTTTTTCATCTTATACCTCCACAAAATATTTAGATTAGTTTTCATCAATCATATTCCCTATTATTTCAAGCGAACTATTAAGTGCATCATTTAACCTATCAACATTTTTTCCGCCCGCTTCCGCCAACTCTTTACTTCCCCCGCCGCCGCCACCTATCACTTTGCCGAGTTCCTTGACAATTTTTGAGGCATTCAATCTATCAGTCAAATCTTTGGTCAAAGCCACAAGAATTGAAGCTTTGCCATCAGATTTGTTTCCTATTACAACAACTCCCGATTTGATCTTATCTCTCAAAGAATCTGCAAGATTTTTTTGAAGGGAAGGCTCAAGGTTAAAAGAAAGTTTCAAAACGACATTTAACCCTTTGACATTCTTTATCTCAATTTCTTCCTTTGATGAAGAGAGTGTTTTTATCTTTAAAGAAGACAATTCCTTTTCAAGCCTTTTGTTACTTTCAACCAATTTTAAAACATTTTCAACAACCTTCTCTCCATCTACTTTAAGTAATTCTTTAAGCGACAAGACAATATTATAATCTTTTGTCATCTCTTTGTAGGCTGAATTCTGGCAGATAGCCTCAATTCTTCTTACAGAAGACGCAACAGATTTCTCTTCAAGAATCTTAAAAATACCAATCTGCGAAGTTCTTTCAACATGACACCCACCGCACAACTCTTTTGAAATTCCCTCAACTTCCACGACTCTAACAATATCAGCATATTTTTCATCAAAAAGGGCTATTGCTCCGTATTTTACAGCATCATCAAAAGGCATAAAACTCTTTTTTACAATGTGGTCTTCAAAAATTATTGTGTTCACCTCTTCCTCAATATCTTTTAATAAGTCATAGTCAATTGAAGAAAAATGGCTAAAATCAAATCTTAGTCTCGTTGGCGTAACAAGTGAACCAGATTGCTTGATATGACTTCCAAGAAATTTTCTTAACGCATAGTGTAAGATGTGAGTTGCGGTGTGGTGTGCCTCGGTATTTCTCCTTTTTTTAAAATCAACATAAAGTGATACATCATCATTCAAAGTGAGTTCACCTTCAGTAATTTCAATAATACTAAATGGAATTGTTCCCGACTTTTTTGTATCAAGAACATTGAATGAAGAATTTGTCCCTTCTCCTTTTCCAGTGTCTCCAACCTGACCTCCACCTTCAGCGTAAAAGGGAGTTTCCTTAAATATTGCAATTCCTTTGTCACCTTTTTTTAAACTCTCCACAAATTCTTTATCTTTTAATAAAGCGATTACATTTGTTTTCACAGAAAGATTATCATAACCAACAAAATTGCTTTTAAGTTCTCTCTCTTTTAGGATAGGGCTAAAATCATCTCCACTCTCCTTTTTGTGAGACTGCTTTGCTATTTCTCTCTGTTTTTCCATAGATTTTTCAAATCCAACGATATCAAGTTCTAAATTTTTTTCTTTTGCAATGTCGGCTGCGAAATCTATTGGAAAACCATAAGTGTCATAAAGTTTGAAAAGGAAGTCGCCTTCTATTACTCCCCTGCCTTTAAATTGATCAAGGGATGCTTCAAGTTTTTCCATTCCTGTAAGGAGCGTTGAACTGAATATTTCTTCTTCTCTTTTTAAAATTTTCTTAATTCTATCACAATTTTCTATTATTTCGGGATAGAAATCTCCCATTATTTCACCAACCACATCGACAAGATTGGTTAAAATTGAATTTTTTAATCCAGGTTTTTTCTCATATCTTATTGCTCTTCTTATTATTTTTCTTAAAACATATCCTCTTTGTTCATTTGAGGGGATAACTCCATCCGCTATCAAAAAGGATGATGCCCTGATATGGTCTGCGATAACCCTAAAGGCAATATCGATTTCTTTATCTTTGCCATAGTGAATCCCTGTCAATTCTTCTTCTTTTGAAATTATTGGCTTTATTAAATCACAGTCGTAGTTGGAAAGATGTCCCTGCAAAACAGCGGAAAGTCTTTCAAGCCCCATTCCCGTATCAACGCATGGAGCAGGAAGAGGAGAAAGTATCCCCTTTTCATCTCTGTTATACTGCATAAAAACGATATTCCAAAGTTCAAGCCATCTATCACATTCGCAGGCTACCCCCTTGCATTCTCTCCCCTGAAGTTCTTCATTGCAGGGAATGGAATTTCCTTGAAAATAGTGAATTTCACTACAGGGACCGCATGGACCAACATCTCCCATAGACCAGAAGTTGTCCTTTTTTCCAAATTCAAAAATTCTCTCCTTTTTAAGATAGTTCAACCAGATTTTGTATGCTTCACTATCTCTTTCAACATCT
>DHFQ01000160.1 GCA_002402325.1 Candidatus Aminicenantes bacterium UBA4820 | reverse complement strand
CCGCAGAGTCCTGAAGAAGTAAAGGAGATGCTCAAGGAGATTGGTCTAAATGACATAGAAGAACTTTTTTCATCAATTAAGTATGAGGTAAGAAGTTCCTTTCCTCCAGAAAGCCCTCTATATGTGGGTCTTCCCGAACAGGAGGTCTTAAATAATTTTTATAAAAGGTCTTTAAAAAACTCCTCGCTTTTGTGTGTCTCCTCTTTTCTTGGTGGCGGGGCTTATAACCACTATATTCCCCTTGTGATTGATTCTTTGATCTCAAGGAGCGAATTTTATACAGCATACACGCCATATCAACCCGAACTTGCTCAGGGAACGCTTCAGGCGATTTATGAATTTCAGACAATGATGGCAGGGCTTTGCGGAATGGATGCGTGCAATGCAAGTTTATACGATGGTGCTTCAGCAACCGCAGAAAGCGTCCTTATGGCTTACAGGCTGAAAAAGGGGAAAAAGGTTTTTGTTGCAAAATCTTTAAACCCTTTCTATCTTGAAACTTTGAAAACCTACACAAAATATCTTGATTTTGAGATAGTTGAAATAAATTTTGACAGATCGGGAAGGATTGATATTGAAGATCTGAAATCTAAACTTGATGACGATGTCTCATCTGTTTTAGTTCAATCTCCAAACTACTTTGGAGTTATTGAAGATTTTTCCGAGATACGAAAAAATGCTCCTTCTCAAAAGGCAATACTCATCGCAATTGTTTCAGAATCTCTCTCTCTTGCATTATTAGAACCTCCAGGCAACTTTGGTTGTGACATCGTTGCCGGAGAAGCAAGATCTTTTGGTATTCCCATTGGGCTTGGTGGGCCTGCACTCGGATTTCTCTCAACAAAAAGAGAGAACATAAGACAGATACCCGGAAGAATTGCTGGTGAAACAAAAGATAGAGATGGAAAAAGAGGTTTTGTTCTAACCTTAACCACAAGGGAGCAACATATAAGAAGAGAAAAGGCAACATCAAACATTTGCACCAATGAAGGTTTATGTATGCTAATTGCAACGATATATTTAAGTTTGATGGGAAGAAAGGGATTAAAAAAACTTGCTGAGATAAACCTCTCAAAAACTTTTTATCTTAAAAAGAAATTGGCTGAAAAGGGAATTCTGCCCTACTTTGATTCTCCATTCTTCAATGAGATTCTTTTCAAATATAAACCAAAAGATAAAGAAAAATTAAAGCAAAAACTTGATAAATCTTTAATTGAAGGAGGGATTTTTATTAAGGATTTTGATGACGCTCTTCTTCTTGCTGTAACTGAACTCAACAGAAAAGAGGATATTGACAATCTTGTTAGATTATTGGGGGAAGACCAATGAACCATGCAATTGAAGAAAAACTAATCTTTGAAATAGATAAAGAGGGAAGAGAAGGTTATACACTTCCTGAATGCGATGTTGAAGAGGTATCCGCAAAGGAAGTTCTTAAAGACCTTTTAAGAAAGGAAGAGATAAAAAGCCTTCCTGAAGTTAGCGAAGTTGATGTTGTTCGCCACTTCACAAGATTATCAACCTACAACTATGCTGTTGACTATGGGCTTTATCCTCTTGGTTCCTGCACGATGAAATACAATCCAAAAATCAACGAGTATGTTGCAAGACTTGAGGGACTTTCATTTATTCATCCTTTAGAAAGTGAAGACAAAATTCAGGGGGCACTTGAAATTCTTTATAAACTGGGGGAATCTTTAAAGGAAATAACAGGTATGGATGGGGTTACATTGCAACCTTCTGCAGGCGCTCAGGGTGAATTTACTGGAATGCAACTGATAAGGGCTTACTTAAACGACATTAAAGATTCAAGGAAAATCGTCTTAATCCCCGATTCTGCCCACGGGACAAACCCTGCAAGTGCCCATTTTGCGGGATATACCATTGAAGAGATAAAAAGTGGTGCGGATGGTTGTGTTGATGTTGACTATTTGAAAAAGAGGATGAATGAGGATGTTGCTGCAATTATGCTTACAGTTCCAAACACACTGGGGATATTTGAAAAAAATATCAAAGAAATCTGTGAAATTATTCATTCAAAGGGGGGACTTGTTTATATTGATGGAGCAAATTTGAATGCACTTATGGGAAAAACAAAGCCAGGTGATTGGGGAGCGGATGTTATGCACTTAAATCTTCATAAAACATTTTCAACCCCACACGGAGGTGGTGGTCCCGGTTCTGGTCCTGTTGTTTGTAAATCTCATCTTTCACCCTTCCTTCCAAAACCAGTAGTTATTAAAAAAGGTGATAAGTATGCCTTTGATTGGAACAGAGAAAAGAGCATTGGTAAAGTGCACGCTTTTTATGGACATTTCCTTGTCTGCGTAAGGGCTTTATGCTACATAGAGACTATGGGATTAAAAGGGTTATGCGAGGCAACTGAGAGGGCGGCACTCAATGCAAATTACTTGAGAAAAAAATTGGAAGGAATCCTTGATCTGCCTTATAAAGCAAGGACTTTACACGAGGTCATTTTTTCAGATAAAAACCTTCAAAATGGGGTAACGACTATGGACCTTGCAAAAAGGCTCATTGATTATGGATTTCATCCTCCGACTGTCTATTTCCCTCTTATTGTTCACGGGGCGATAATGGTTGAGCCAACCGAAAGCGAACCAAAGGAGGAACTTGACAGATTTATTGAAGCGATTAAGTCAATTTTGAAAGAGGCAGAAGAAAATCCGGAGTTAGTGAAATCTGCTCCTCACACCTCTTATAGAAAGCGACTTGATGAAGTTCTCGCCGCAAGGAATCCAAAGGTTAACTTCTTCGGATAAAGAAGTGATTTTTTAGCAATAATGAAGAATCCCATCTATCTATTCTTTATCCTTTTTTGCAATAAAAGAGGATTTCTCTTGCTATGAATAACAGCAAGAATTACTATTTTGTTATTCTCAAGAAAATAAATGATTTTATATGGAAATCGTTTTACAAAGTGTTCTCTTGTTCCCTTATATTCTACTTGATGAACTTTCGGATTTCTTTCTATAAATTTTAGTCCTACCTCTATTTGAAGGAGAAAATCGTATCCAAGCCCAAACCTTTTATCCTCATACCATAAAAATGCTTCCCGTAAGTCATCTTCCGCTTCAGCCCTTATTAAAATTTTATATTTCACCTTTTCGCTACTATTCTTTTATAGACATCTTTCCAGGGTGATCCTGTCTCTGGATTTTTGTAGTAAGATTCAAGCCTTTTATCAATTATTTTTTTTTCCTCTTCAGTTAATTCAATCCCTTCCGGTTCATTTGCAATGGTATCCCATATCTCTTCAACAAGTTGAATCCTTTCTGCCAATGACAATGTCAGAATATCGCTTGCCTTTATCTGCTTCATCTTTGTCTCCTTTTCAATAATTACTTCAATGTAGCACTAAGCTTCTCCATTTTAATATTATATTTTTCTTAAACTACTGTCAAGTGTTGTTTATCGTTTGCACTATTTATTATGCGTAGCATTTACCTCAGTCAAATGAAGAAATCAATATCAAATTTTGGGTAACTAAGAGTATTACACTTCTGAATGTAAATTGGTATAATGGCAAAGGAGGAAAAGATGAATAAACTTTTGAGATTTGGTGTCTCAATGGAAGAAAAACTGATGGATGAGTTTGATTCACTCATTGAAAGAAAAGGGTACTCCTCAAGGTCTGAAGCGATAAGAGATCTTGTAAGAGGGGCAATCATATCTGAAATTAAAGACAACCCAAATAAAAACATTCTTGCGACAGTAAATATTCTTTACAGACATAATGAGCATCACCTATCAGACACGCTTGCAGATTTGCAACATCAAAATCATAAATCAATTATTTCGACTACGCACATCCATCTTGATAGAGACAACTGTCTTGAGGTGATAATTTTAAAAGGGAAATCATCAAAAATTAAAGAAGTTGCAGAAAAGATGTTAAGTTTAAAGGGTGTTTTAAACGGAGGAGTGATTTTTTCAGCGAAGTAATATTACTCTTTGAAATCTTCACCCTTATTTTTTTCAGGAATAGCCCTTTTTAAATTTTTCTTTTTTGGCTCAACCCCTTCAGCAAGTTGGTCAAGTTCATCCTTTTCAAAATGCTTTAGTGTGCTTTCAAGAGTAGGTTTTTCTTCAATCGCCATCTTTTCGATTTCAATTGCTTTATCCTTTTGCCCTAACGACATATAAATATGGGCAAGAGTATCAAGATTGTTTGGAGCATTATTAGAAATCTCGCAACATTTTTTGGCAAGTTCAAGAGATTCTTCAAGATTTCTTTGCATCTTGTAGTTATACCAGGCAACTTCATTTAAAAGTTTTTCACCCTTTGCAAATTCTTTACAGCAATCAGCAAAAGTTTCTCCTGTTTCTCCCCATTTTTCCGCATCAATGCTGAAAAACCCAAGTAGCCTATCAAAAGCTTCTTCATCCATTGTTATATTTGCATCTTTTAGTTGAACCGCTTTATCATATATTTCTTTAAAAATCGGGAGAAGTTCTTTTGATTTTTCTTTAATATATCCATCATAAAGAAAACTCTGGAATTTGTAAAATTGTGTGAAGTCAATATTTTCATCCAATCCAAAAATATCAACTTTTATTTCTTTTTCTCTGGCATTTTTGCCTGAAGATAAAAACATGGTCCACAATTTATCTGATAATTGATTTATAGAAGCGCTTACTCCTAAAGCAAAAGCCTTTGCTCTTCCACCATTTTTGTTGTCTAAATCTTTTTCATAAATTTCCTTTAGAATCGTCATCGCTTTTTGATTACTACTGTTATCTTCAGAAGAGAGTAATTTTTGAGCCAGAGATAAACCACTTTCAAAATCATTTTTGTTCTTTTCATATTTCTCTTGTAAAACTTCAATTGGGTCGTTGTTTTTGCAGGCATCTTCTATCTTTTTAAGAATTGTCTCCTTATCAGAAAATCCTAATACTCTAACAATCTCCTTTCCATCACTGTCAATAAAGAGAATTGTTGGATAAACCTTAACGGAGTATTTTTTAGCAGCGATTGCTCCTTCTTTTTCTGCATCAAGTTTAAGAGGTATCAAAGGCATACCCTTGATTTTTTTTCCGACCTCATCATCCTGCCAAACTGTCTTATCAAGAATTTTGCACGGCATACACCAATCTGTATAAAAATCAATCATAACTATTTTTTCTTCTTTTTTTGCTGAATTTAAAGCCTTTTGCAAATCGCCTTTAACCCACTTAACCTCTGAAAATAAAGAGAATGAAACGAATAAAAAAGAAAACAAAAAGAAAAATATCTTTTTCATAAGTTACCTCCAGATTGATATTATACAACACTCTCCGGTATTTTTGAAGATGATTCTCTAAATGCCATCTGCCCACAATTTGATTTTATTTCAATCTCCTCTTTACTTCCAATGGAGATAATAATTTCAAAATTCTCTTTCTTAAGTTTTTCAATTTTCTTTTCAAGAGATAATGGGATTACACCACTATAGTCAAGAAGAGAATTGTTTTGAATCTGGCCAAATTTGGGATTCAGAGGAGTTATTTTAAGAAGAAATTGTTCCGATGAGAAATTCTCAAGGATATTCTTGCTTGAAAAGGGTGAATCTTTTGAAAGGGCAAAGTTAAGTGTAATTTTTCTATCTCCTTTCGTTAACCAGTATCCTCCAAATTTTGAAATCTCTTTAAAAGACATTTTACTAATCGGAATAATTTTATCTCTGAAATTTTCGTCTGTCGTGTTAAGAGAAAATTGAAGTTGAAATTTACCTTCACTATAAAAACAATCTTTTATCTCTTTCAACTTTTCAAACCACACTTCCCTTTGTTTTGGTGCAACTGTTGCTATAGATGGAATGAAATTCACATCTATGTAATTCGTTTTTAACTCTTGCAAGAAAGAAAGAATGTTTTCGTTGAATGAAGGTTCACCCATTCTTGCGAAATGAAGTTTAATTTTTTTGGAAGATAGATACCCATCCTCTTTATGATTTTCAAGGATTACATCTAACTGTCCAGAGAGTTCTTCTTTTGAAAGATTGCCTTTAAAATAGTAAGGAGCATCGCAAAATGAACAACCAACCGGGCATCCTTTTTGACTTGAAATTGTAATAACCCATTTTTCTAAAAAACACTCTGGAGGGTCAAGAGACTCAACGCATTCAATAAAGACATCCTTTTCAAATCTTGATTTTAAAAGATATACAAAGGCAACTTCCTTTCTTCCAACTTTTCTTAGTACCTCAAAAGGTTGATTCATTCTCTATCCTTTTATACAAAAACGATAGGCATCAATTGATGCGGTTATTCCACTCCCAACTGCCACCCCAACATTTCTGTTTGTCCCGCTTATCACATCACCTGCAAAGAAAAGTCCCTCTTTTTGCAAAATCTTTTTCTGTTTTAAAGAGATATCTCTGCCTCCAGATTTTATTTTCGGCAGAGAGGGTTCTCTCCCGATGCAAAAAAAGAGAAAATCAAAATATTCGTTCTTTATTGAGTGATTCATACCTTCAAAATAGACACTTGTTTTTTCTCCCGGTTCCTTTTTTATAGATTTTATTGCCATATTTTCTTTTAATGAAATTCCTCCCTTCTTTGCTTCGTCTATCAAAATTTTCTTTGCTTTAAAAAAACTTCTTGCAAAGAGTTTTACATTTCCTCCTCTTTCTGAAATGTTCAAGGCAGTATCAAATGCCATATCGCCTCCGCCAAAAACAATCACCTTTTTTTCTTTAAATTTAAGGCAATTTAGCGAAGAAAGGGAATTTATAAATTTATTGTAATCAATATATTCTTTTTTCATAATGTCCTTCTGTCCTGTTGCAATTATTGCACACTTACTTACTATTGTTTTATTTGATGCGGTCATAATTTTAATTGGTTTTTCCAATATTATTTCTACCACCTCATCTTTTAAAAAATTTAGTTTGTTCTGTATAAAAAAGTTTTTGAACTTCTTTTTTAGTTCTTTACCACTTATAGCCAATAATGGAGGAAGATTCTCAATCTTTCTTGCAAGGTCAAGGGTTCCTCCCAATTCATTTTTTTCAATCAAAATGGTTTTCAACCCTCTTCTTTGCGATTCAATTGCCGAAGAGATGCCAGCAACTCCTCCTCCAACAATTACCACATCAACCATTTTTAATTAAATCCTCTATTTCTGCAACTTTTCCAAAGCCATTTTTTATTATTTCAACGGTTGGAGTCCGCAATTCATCTACTCTTGCAATTACACAATCTTTTAAAATGACCATCTCAAAATTTTTCTGAAAACCATCAATGGCTGTTGAAAGTATGCACTTTTCAAGGTACAAGCCAGAAAGGAACAATCTCTTTATCCTTTCATTTTTGAGTTTTTGCAAAAGTTTTCTGCTCGTTAATGCAGAGTATTTTGTTTTTTTAAAAATCTCTATATCTTTAAAATCTTTTACGGGCGATGCAATCTCGAAGCCATCAGAATTTTTCAGTATCACTTTCCCATAAAAATTAAAAAATGGGTCTCTTTTGCTTTGAACATTGTAATGCAGTGTAGCATAGACAGGGCATCTTTCTTTTAGAAAAAGATTGATGGCTTTTCTTATGTTTTTCTCTATTAAAGAGGTAGAGTTCTTTCCTTTATTCAAAAAATATTGCTGAAAATCAACTACAAGTAAAGCACTTTTCTTACTTCTAAACAAATTAAACCTCCATTTTGGTCGGGATGGCAAATAACGCCTTACATAACCAATTTTATTATATCATACAATATCAATCAAATATAATGGCTATATTTCCATTCGTGGATTGAACCTAAAGAGAGGAATCCTCCTGAACCTCCAAGAATTACTCCAACAATCACAAGGGCAAACTGGTCAAATAAAGTTAAAAATTTCCCTGAAAGAAGTTCTAAAATAATTGGGTCTTCAATCATCTGTCTTACTATTATGTGCACAAATAAGAGAATTAAAATTGCAAAAACACTCGATAAAAGGCCAATAATTACTCCTAATGTTATGAAAGGTCCTCTTATCGCAATCGGAGTTGCTCCAAGTGAGTAGAGAATCGAAATTTCATCCTTCCTTGAGAGGCCAATGATTCTTATTATTGATGTAACCGTAAAAAGTGATGCTACACCGAGCGCAACAAAAAGAAGCCATGAAAGAAATGTCAAGAATTTTAAATATCCTTTCAACTTGTTTAACCATTGCCAATCAAAAATAGTTTCATCTACCTCTTTTAGACTCTTTAAGTCATTAAGAAATGAATAGATTTTATTTTCATCGATTGGTTTTTTTAATTTTATACTGATTGAATATGGAAGAGGATTTTCAGATTCTTTAAAAGATAGCGATTTCAATGCAGGCGATATTTTCTCTATTGTTGAAAGTGCCTCTTTAGGGGTAATAACTTTAAAGGAATCAACAATTGGCTTTTCTTTCAAAAAAGAGATTATCTTATTTATTTCGTTGGAAGGGATTGAATCTTTCAAAATTACCCTTAATTCAAAAGATTCTTCCCACCCTGACAGGACATTGTAGATATTTAAAGTTATGTATCTTGAAAAACCAAGAACAAAGAGCGAAAGTGAAACTATGAAGAGTGCAAAAAAGTTGAGAGTTTTGTGCCTTGTAATGCCGAGAAGACCTTCTCTTATAAAGAAAAGAATTAGTCTCAAAAATGACATCTATTCTCCCGCATCAACCAATTTCCCCTTCTGTAAAACAATGACCCTTGCACCAAATGCCGCTATTAAACTTTTATCGTGAGTGGCAACTACTACTGTCGTTCCTGAAGCGTTCACCTCCTGAAAGATTCTCATAATTTCATGTGCAAGTTCAGGGTCAAGGTTGCCCGTTGGCTCATCGGCAAGAAGCAGGTTTGGCTTTGATATTAAAGCCCTTGCAATTGCAACCCTTTGCTGTTCACCTCCGGAAAGTTCTTCAGGAAAAGACTCCATCTTGCTTTGAAGTCCCACAAGTCGCAGAGTGTCAAAGGCTCTTTTTCTCATCTCGTTGTTTGAATATCCTTGAAGTTTTAGAAGAATCGTTATGTTTTCATAAATTGTCCTTGTTGTAATGAGCCTGAAATCCTGAAAAACTGTTCCAATTTTTCTACGGAAATAGGGAAACTCAGAAGATTTGATTGATTGAAGATTTCTTCCCGTAACAAGAACCTGCCCTGATGTGGGAATTTCCTCACCAAGTGCAAGTTTTAAAAAGGTGCTTTTACCCGCCCCTGATGGTCCAGTGATAAAGCAGAATTCTCTTGGATGAATCGTAACCGTTACATCCTGAAGGGCATAATTCCTCTCTTTGTAAATTTTTGAAACATGGTAAAACCTTATCATTAAACCCTCAAGGCAAAGTTATTTCTTTATTCTTTTATAAAATTCAATCGCCTTTTTTGCAATAGATTCAGGATCAAGACCAAAATATTTTAATAACTCATCAGGTTTTCCAGAAGTTCCAAATCTATCCTCAATTCCTATTTTTAAAAGTGGAACAAAAGCCTCTTCACAAATTGCAGAAAGCACTTGAGCACCAAGACCGTTCATCACAGAATGTTCTTCAACTGTAACGATCAATCCTGTCTTTTTTGCAGAACTAATTATGGTTTCTTTATCAATAGGTTTTATTGAGCAAACATTTATAACTTCAGCATCAATGCCAGATCCTTTCAAAGCCTTTGCCGCTTCAAGACAGTTAAATACCATAAGTCCAGTTGCAATGAATGTGAGATTCTTACCTTCCTTTAAAATATCTGCTTTAAGTAAATTGAAATTCTTATCTTTGTCGTAAATTACAGGAAATTTTTCCCTGCTTAATCTGACAAAAAATGGGCCCTCTTTTTTTGCAACATATTCAATGACAGATTTAGTTTGATAGGCATCAGCAGGGACAAAAACCCTCATATTTGGAAGGGAGGTCATCAATGCTATATCTTCAACCATCTGATGTGTTGCTCCATCCTCTCCAACCGTTATTCCACCATGAGTTACAACAATCTTAACATTTGCTTTTGAAATGCAGACGGATTGCCTTATCTGGTCATAGCATCTTCCCGTTCCAAAAACTGCAAATGTGGAGGCAAAGGGAATAAACCCTGTTAGAGAAAGCCCCGTTGCGGTTCCAATCATATCAGCCTCCGCAACCCCCATATCAAAAAATCTTTCGGGAATTTCTTTTGAAAGAAGCGAAGTTTTTGTTGAGCCAGAAAGATCCGCATCAAGTGCAACAATCCTTTTATCCTCTCTTGCAAGATTTAAAAGAGTTTCCCCGTAACAATCTCTTAGTGAAAGTTTTTCCATCTATTCCCTCTCCATTTTTCTTAACTCTTCATCAATTTCTCTTAAGGCAGTCTCTGTTTCTTCATCATCGGGGGGAACGCCGTGAAACTTTACATTGTTTTCCATAAAGGAGACACCTTTGCCTTTTATTGTGTCTGCAATTATGAAAGTTGGCTTTGATCTTGTCTTACTTGCAATATTAAAAGCATCAAGAATTGAATTGAAATTATGCCCATCGATTCTCAAAACGTTAAAAAGAAAGGATTTTAATTTGTCTTCAAGTGGCTCTTCCTTTTTTAAATCTTCAACAAAGCCATCAATCTGAAGGCGGTTTCTATCAAGAATCACACAGAGGTTGTCGATCTTTCTATGACCTGCGGATTGAATTGCCTCCCACAGTTGTCCCTCCTGAAGTTCACCATCTCCCAAAAGACAGTAGACCCTTGCAGTAGATTTTTTTAGTTTGAGTCCGAGTGCGATTCCATTTGCAATGCTCAAACCCTGCCCAAGTGAACCGGTTGTAATTTCTACTCCCTTAAGCGTTCCCTTTTCGGGATGTCCTTGAAGTCTTGAGTTTAACTGCCTGAAACTTTTGAGTTCATCCTTTTCAAAATATCCGCTGTATGAAAGAACAGAGTAAAATGCAGGAGAAGCATGCCCCTTTGAAAGGATGAAAAAATCCCTCTCTTCCCATTCGGGATTTTCTGGATTGTGTCTTAAAACATTAAAGTAAAGACAGGTTAAAATATCAATGCAGGATAAAGATCCACCTGGATGGCCTGATTTTGCTTTATTTGTCATTTGAATTATTTCTTTTCTCATTTTATAGGCTAATATTTTAAGTCGTTTTGTCTCTTCTTCCATCTACACTCCTTAGAGTTTATTTTACCAAACAAGGAGAAAAAATAAAATGATTGATTGACTTGATAATAAGGAATCTATGGTGGGCGGTGCGTGGATTGAACACGCGGCATCCTGCGTGTAAGGCAGGCGCTCTTCCGCTGAGCTAACCGCCCTTTTTTATATTTTACCAGAAATTGCAGTAAAATCCTACAAAGTTAAAACCCTATCGTGAATTAAGGAAAAGGAGTCATTTTTCAATGACTCTCTAAAATAAAAAAAATGCAAATAAGTATTAAATTCCTTGTCAAATTCATCTCAAAAAGAAGTTATCAACCACCATCTTTGTCGCAAGAATCAAGGCTATAACTATCAGTATTGGCTTGATTATCTTAGAGCCTCTTTTTAAAACAATTCTTGCTCCAATAAATCCTCCAAGAAATTGCCCTAAAGCCATCGCTATTCCCGGAAGAAAAAAAACACTCCCCTTTACAAGAAAGAATGTTAGAGGAATTACATTTGAGGTGAAATTCATAAGTTTTGTGTAAATTGTCGCCTCTTTCAAATCAAGTCCAAGAAAATAGACAAAAGCCATTGCCCAAAATGTCCCCGTCCCAGGCCCAAAAAATCCATCATAAAAACCGATTGATAATCCAAAAATTAAGAAGAACATTTTTTCATCTATTTTTTGTTTTGATTTTTTTAACCCGTAACTTTTGTAAAAGAAAAGAAATATCGCAATAAAATAGAGCATAAAAGGAACCATCTTTCTTAAGAGAGTAGCGGGTATTACACCAACGCAATATGCTCCAAAAAAAGAACCTATGGCTGTGAAGAGGACACCAAAAATTAGTTTGAAGGTGTATTTTTTTTCTTTTAGAAAATTTAATGTCGCAGAAAAAGAGCCAAATGTTGACTGAAACTTGTTAGTTCCAAAAACTTGAAGTGGGCTTATCGGAAATGAAAATAGTACAGGAACGGTTATGAGTCCTCCTCCTCCTGCAATAGTATCCATAGTTCCCGCAAGAAGACCACTTAAAAATAGAATTAACAAAATAAGAGGCGAATTAAACATAGATGAAGATTTTACCATAAAAAAAGGGGCGGAAAACCGCCCCTTTTAAACTCTTTTATAGCCTCTTTAGCAAGGATATTTTAAGGTGTCTCCGCAGTTCGGGATTGTGGAATCAATAGAACCGTTACAATCAAGATCAATTGATATTGAACCATCGGAATTGAATATCGCATAAGCACTCTTTCCCCCTGCTGTTGCCTTTAGTTTACCTTCAGAGGGACATTGAGCATCGTTTGCCTGATAGATTGGCACTATTGTTTCTATTGAAATGCTTCCTGTATAACAGGGAGAAACAACATCCATAAGCCCAACCATTGTATCTTCCTCATAAGTGTCAGTGGTGTGGGCTGTTACAGTAAAATTGTTGTAGGTTACGCTTATTTTCTTTGACTGATTGTTATCATAAACCGTTGTGCAGGTTCCAGCAATTGTCATACCAATTGTCATATCGCTATCACTTCCAGTTATAGAGACATCGTAATGCAGATTGTTGAAGGTTGTCTTGTAATTAACATTGCTAACTGCGCTTGAGTAATCACTTTCTCCATTTATGTAAATCCCCATACAGGTTGGCATCCCACTATCATCGTAACCGCAAATACCGACAGTCAAAGTATAATCTGAGACAAAAGTATCAAAAAGTTGCCCATTTTGGTAGTAGGAGACAGAGTAATCAGGCTTACTATCGGAGGCAGGATTTCCATCTCCGCACTTTATTATCATCTCCCCAATTTTTTGAAAGTCAGGGCTTGTTACATTATCAGAAAGATAGGAAAGTTCAATTGTCATTGCTCCATTTACACTCGTATAAGAGTTCTGGCTTTCATCGTCCCATTCCTGACAATTATTGTAGTTAAATTCCAATTTTGCGATTCTTAATTGTGTAGAATCAAGATCGTAATTGAATTCCACCGAGCCACTTTTTCCACAACTTTGAGTATCTTCAGGATGCTTTACAATGTTAAAGAATTCATAAACTTTACTCAACAAAGATTTTTCTTGTATTGATTCCCCTGTTCCAATGGTGCTAATAGTGCCTAACGATGAGGAGAGGGTCATAGCCACTACATTTGCTACCACTGCTGAAAAATTGTCTCCACCTCCGCCACCAGAAACTGTGAGAGTCAAGGTTACTTTGTTGTTTCCTTCATTTTTTTCCGGGATTGCGTTTGCGGGATCAACTTTAATCAAAAGGGTGTAACTTCCTTCATTAAGTTTTCCTACACTAAATGAAGTGGTTGTAAAATCGTTAGCAATGATAGCTGGAATAGCGTTTTTCTGGTTGAAAACAACTTTACTTCCCTTAGTTACTTTGAGCTTTACTACACTTGCTTTTGAAGTTTTTGAGCCAAGGTTGTTGACTTTGACACTTACAGAAACCGAATCTGAAGAAGTCGGTTGCTGCGGAGAAATAGTAACATCAGAAGATGAAATGGCAAGATCAATTTTTGCAGCAAAGAGTGTAGTTGAAAAGACGAGAACCCCGATAAAAATTAAAATTTTTTTCATTTTATCCTCCTTCCAAAGACAATTTTTTATCACAGTTCCAGTAATCCTGTCAAGTAATGCGGAGCAACAATCTTAATTTGACAAAAAAAGAAAAACTGATAAACTGAATTGAAAAAATGAAAGAATATTTTTTTCGTTCATTTTCAAAGGTTGAATGGTTTATAGAAATTATGCCAAAAACGCTTTTAAATTCTCTCTGGAGAAGTTACCCTGACTGAAAAATTAGAAAGCAGGCGGTATTCAGTTTTATTTTCTGTTATGCTTGGTAGCATTATGGGACCTATCGATGCAAGCATAGTAAATGTCATTCTTCCAACGATAAGTGAATCTTTTAAAGTAAGCGTTGCACTTTCCCAGTGGGTTCCGATGGTTTATCTTCTGACGATAAGCAGTCTTCTTTTATTCTATGGTCGTTTAGGAGATATTTTTGGATATAAAAACATCTATTTAATCGGACTTGGTGGCTTCGTAATCGTTTCCTGTCTTTGTGGCTTTTCACCAACCATTTATTTTCTGATTGGTTGTCGTGCCCTTCAAGGGTTGTTTGCCTCAATGATGATGTCCGTCTCTTTTGCGATTATCACTTCAACCTTCCCACCTCAAGAGAGGGGTAAAGCAATTGGTATAAATGCTATAAGCACCTCGGCGGGACTTGCAATTGGTCCATCACTTGGTGGTTTTATAGCTTCCCTTTTCGGTTGGCGATTTGTCTTTTATGTCAACCTTCCCATAGGAATAATAGCCATTTTATGGGGACTGAGGGTAATACCAAAAATTAAAGGTTCACCTTCAAGGATAGATTCAAAGGGAGCTATTATCGCTTTAATCTTTCTATTTTCACTTCTTTTATTTGTAAATGATTTTCAAAATCAGGGTTTTAATTTTATGACTTCAACTATGCTTGTAGTTGCAATTGTTTCCTTTGTTTTATTTATTTTGACTGAAGAAAGAACATCCGAGCCAATGCTCAATCTTGCCCTTTTTAAAAATGTAACATTTTCTCTTGCAAATTTAAGTGCACTTTTAAACTTTATGTCCCAATATGTGATGGTCTTTGTTACTCCCTTTTATCTTCAAAGGGTTCTTCATTATCCTTCTAACAAGGTTGGCTTAATTATGACCTCATTTCCTCTTGCAGTGATGAGCGTTGCTTCCTTTAGCGGTTACATCTCCGACCATATTGGAACAACTCTATTAGCATGCATTGGAACCGGGTTTTGCTCTCTATCGCTTTTTTGGATGAGTCAATTAAGTAGTTCCCCTAAAATTTTGGACATTGTCTTATGCCTTGCTCTTTTTGGTATTGGAACGGGAATCTTTCAATCACCAAATACAAGTGCAGCGATGGGAAGCGTTCCTAAAAGTCATTTTGGAATTGCATCTGGAATTCTTGCAACAATCAGAAATGTTGGAATGTTTTTGGGAATTGCAACAGCGGGGTTTGTTCTTTACTCATTTGTCCCCTCAACAATTCTTCAGAAAGCAACCTTTGACGGTTCAGAAATAATTGCTTTTCAATCGGGGTTAAAACATTCTTACATTGCAGGTGCGATTCTTGCCGGGATTGCTGTGATAACATCTATTTTTAGAAGTGGAAGAAACAGTTCTTAAAAAATAAGTGCAAATTATGAACATATAGCAACACTTGTTTTATTGGATTTTTTCCCTTTTATCTGAGAGAATAACCATCTGGAGATTTAATGAAGGATTGCAGGGTTGTAAAACTTTGTGGAAAGAAACATTTTGTCTATGATGGAAGTGAAATTTTCCCTGCATTCCCAGCGGGGAGATTTGAGTTAAAATCGGAAGGGCTTAAAAATCGCCTCGCAGTTGGGGACTTAGTAAAAGTAAGAATAGAAAAGGGGAAAGACCCTCTTATAGTTGAGATTCTCAAAAGGAAAAACAAACTTTCAAGAAAAATGTCTTTTTCAAACAAAGAGCACATCATTGCTGCAAACATAGATGAGGTTGGAATAGTCGTTGCTCCTGATCCTATTTTAAAAAGAAACACGGTTGATCGTTTTGTGGTTGCCTGTAAAAGTGCTTCAATTGAATCTTTCTTAATCATCAACAAGACAGATATTCTTACAAAAAGGGATATTGAGAAATTTTTAACTCCCTATAAAGAAATCGGATTCAAAATTTTTCTTGTTTCGGCACTAAAAAAGGAGGGTTTTGATCAGTTGTCCTCTCACATCAAAGACAAATGGACATTGCTAATTGGCCATTCGGGGGTTGGAAAAAGTTCTATTGCAAATATCCTCTGCCCTGATGCAAATTTTGAGATTGGCGAGGTTGATGAAGCAACTTTAAAGGGAAAGCATAAGACAACATCTTCAACTGCTGTAAAACTTCCGCAAGGAGGTTTTTTGATAGATACGGCAGGATTAAGGGAGTTCGGACTTTACAACATAACACAACGGGAAATTCAATCTTGCTTTAAGAATATTGACGAACTCTCTTTGAAATGTAAGTTCTCAAACTGCACCCATCGTAACGAGAAGGGATGTGCGGTGTTAGAGGCAATTTCAAAGGGAACCATTGATTTAGAAGAGTACAACTCCTATTTGACTCTTATAAGAGAGGCGAATGACACCCCAAAAGGATAAAAAATCTTTCCCTCCTCTGTGGGTTTTCTCAATATACTTTGCAGAGGGTTTTCCCTACTCTCTTGTAAGACAAATATCAACTGTTCTTTTCAAGGATTTCGGTGCGTCGCTTGAATGGGTTGGTTTTACTTCCCTTTACGGATTACCCTATGTCTTTAAATTTTTGTGGTCCCCATTTTTAGATAAATACTCAACAAAGAGAAAATGGCTTCTTTCAATTCAAGGGGTCATAACAGTTTTTATACTTGTAATCTCCTTTCTCTGCCTTACAAAACACCCGCTCGCTTTTGTCGGAATAGCCTTGCTTTTACTCTCTTTTTTATCGGCAACAAACGACATTGCTTCAGATGGTTATTACCTCGAAGCGTTAAACAAAGAGGAGCAATCAAAGTTTGTTGGCTATCAGGCGTTGAGTTACAGACTCGCTTTGATTCTGGGAGGTGGAGGAGTTCTATATCTTTCTTCAAAAATTAAATTTAGCGGGGCATTTCTATTTTCATCAATTATTTTTGGATTAATTTTCATTTTTCATTTAAAATTTCTCCCTAAAATTGAAACTCAAAAAGAGAATTTTTTACATCTTTTAAAAAGTTTTTCAATCAAAAAAGTTGCCATCACAGTTTTAATAATTGGTGCAGTAATCTTCTATTTTTCAATGAACAGAGAGGTTTTAATAAAACTGCCAGAATATCCTATAGTTCCATTTTCTGGTTTTTTTATAATTTTCCTTTTATTGATTTTTCCATTGGTTTTACCCCTCATTAAAAGCAAATTGAAAGAGGGGAAATCGTTCTATTCAAGGTCTTTTGTTGCTTACCTTGATAGAGAAAAGATGGCGGTCTTCATTATTTTTCTTGTTTTATACAGGCTTGGCGAATCTTTAATTTTGAACATGCTTTACCCGATGTTAAAGTCAATAGGCTTTGAGAGGGGAGACTACGGAATAATATACGGAACTTTTGGAATAATTTCATCTATTCTTGGTGGAATTTTTGGTGGCTTTTTAATTTCAAAGTTTGGCTTAAAAAAAGTTGGCTGGTATTGCGTCCTTGCTCAAAACATTCCCAACCTTTTTTATGCCTATCTCGCTTACATTTACGAAGGAGACTTAATTCTTAATAAGACAAAATTCCTTATTACCTCTTTATTTGTTGTTATTGAAACTTTTGGTGCGGGAATGGGAACATCATTTTTTATGGTTTTAATTATGAGGTCAACGCTCATAGAATTCAAGGCATCAAATATGGCGACTGCCACAGGAATAATGAACATCGCTTCATCAATGGTTGGACTATTTTCAGGTGCACTTGTTAATAAAGTTGGATTCTCACTTTTTTTTGTAGTTGCCTTTGCCCTGACAATACCCTCAATGATTTTAATTCCATTTTTGCCATTCTTGAAAGAAAAAAATTAATCCCTTTTAATTGAAGGTTCATTTACAAAAGGGATTATAAGGATTTTATCTATTCTTTTCCCATCCATATCAATAACCTCAAGATTAAAGTTGTTGTAAGAAACAGAATCTCCCTCCTGTGGTATTTTTCCAAGAAGGTAAAGAACAAGTCCGGCGACTGTTTTATATTTACCTTTTTCAGAGGTTTTTATTCCAATCCTCTCTTCAATGGTCTCAATTGGGAGTGATCCGCTGACAACCCAGCTTCCATCGCTTCTTCTTCTAATGGGAGTTTCATAGTTAGATACGAAAGCAATCTCTGACATAATTGCCTTGAGAAAATCTCTTAAGGTAACCGATCCTTTTATTCCCCCATATTCATCCACAATTAACGCAATATTACTTTTTTTCATTTTAAATAGTCTCAATGCCTCAAGAGAGGTCTTCCCTTCTGGAATTATTAGAGGTTGCCTTATATACTTTTCAAGGTTAATCTTTCCCTCTTTCAAATATCCTTTCAAGACATCCTGAGTATAGACAAAGCCAACAATGTTATCAAGCGACTTTTCATAGACAGGATAGGCAATATGTTCGGCATTCTCAAAAAATTGTATGAGTTTAGCCTCATCCATTCTCCTCTCAATGGCTTTAATTTTTGTCCTTGGGGTTATAAGGGATGTTATGGATAAATCCTTCAATCTGAAAACTTGAGTCAAGATTCTGTGTTCAAACCTTTCTAAAAGTCCAGAGTCAAGTCCATCTTGAAATGTATCAACAACCTCCTCTTCCCAGAGACCATCATCAACTTTTTTCTTACTTTTTAAAAACTTAAATGGTAATTCACTTGAGGTATTTAGTATGAACACAAAAGGAGCGAAAATTTTTGTAAAGATGGACATTAGTGGAGCGATCGCAAGAGCAACCCTTTCAGGATTTCTAAGTGCGATCTTTTTGGGAATCAACTCCCCTAAAATTAAAGAAAAGTAAGAAATCAAGATAATTATAAGTGCAAAAGAGAGGGAATAGGATAGTTCATCATCAATGTTTAATTTCTTTAAAAAATTAGAAAAAGGTTTTGAAAATGATGCTGCACCAACACCACCTGCAAGAATTGAGGAAATGGTTACGCCGATTTGAACTGAAGAGAGAAACCCGCCGGGATTTTCAATTAGATTAGACGCTATCTTCGCTTTTGCATTGCCCGCCTTTGACAGCCTTTCAAGTCTCTGTCTTTTTGAACGAATGAGGGCAATTTCAGAAAGGGCAAAAAAGCCATTAACAAGAAAACAAAGTAAAAGGAGAAGTAGATTTAACAAAATCCTACCCTATCTGTTAAATCTTCCAATCTCTATCCCATCTATGTTTTTTCAACTCTTCAATAATTTCTTCTGGTAAAATTCCTTTTGAACCACACTCAACATTCATCTTTGCTTGCCTTTCGTTTCTAATTCCTGGAATTGAAGTTGAAACCGCTTTATGAGTAAAAGAAAACCTTAAGGCAAGTTCAATTAAAGGGATATTGAATTTTGCAGAAACTTCCTTTAGTTTATCAACTCTTTCTACCGTCTCAAGTAATCTTTCTCCCTTAAAATAGTGTGCTCGGAAATCCTCTCTACTGAACTTTGTCTCTTTTGTAATCTTTCCTGTTAACGCTGATTCATCAAGAGGGACTCTTGCAATTATCCCGATGTTATTTTTGATTGCTTCAACAAAGAGTGATTCTTCCGGCTTTTGCTCAAATATGTTATATACAACCTGAATTGAATCAACTAAGCCTTTTTTGCAAAGTTCGACTCCGCTTTCCGGTTCAAAAGCATTCAAAGAAACTCCAAAAAATCTTATTTTGCCATCCTTCCTCAACTTTGTCAGGGAATTTAACCATTCGTCGCAATCTATCCACTCTTCCGTCCATACATGAAGTTGTTGTAAATCAATGCACTCTTTTTTTAGTCTCTTCAAACTTTTTTCAGTCTGAGAAATGATCCAATCTTCTGGAAATGTTTCTTTTATTGGTGTCCCTTTTTTTGCAGGCCATTTATAGTTTTTGGGTGGAACCTTTGTTGCGATATGAATTTCCTTATTCGTTTCTCTGACAAATTCACCGACAATTTCTTCACTATGCCCCATCCCATAAACCGCTGCGGTGTCAATAAAATTACAACCCAGATCAACCGCTTTTTTCAAAGATTTTCTGCTATCCTCATCATTCTGCTTTCCCCACGCGTCTCCACCCAGTGCCCATGCGCCAAAACTTATTACAGAAACATTAACATCAGTTCTTCCCAATTTTCTATATTCCATATTTACCTCCAGAGGAATATTATTATAAAACAAGAAAGTAAAAACAAGAAGTAGTATTTAAAAGATGGCTGCTTTTTAATCAGTTTATTGTCTATTTTCCTTAAACTCTTTATTGTCTCCGCCATCTAATACGAAGTAAAAACGGTAATTTAATTTTAGGTCTAACAACCTCATCAAAAAATCAAGCCTAAAACCCTCTTTCACCACCCTATCCAAAATCAATGTCGGATTTTTGGCCAACGCGCGAACTTGACAAAATTTCCTCTTTAAGACATAATATAAGTTCGTATGGAGGATTAAATGTATGCAGTGATTAAGACAGGTTCAAAACAATACAGAGTATGCGTTGGAGACAAAGTCAAAGTTGAAAAACTTGATGTTGCACCTTCCGAAGAGATATCCTTCTCCCCAATTCTTGTTTCTGATGAAAACAAAATTGATTTAAACCAAGACAAAAAATGGAGTGTAAAGGCAAAGGTTCTTAAAGAGGGAAAGAAAAAGAAGGTGCTTGTCTTCCATAAAAAAAGAAGGAAGCAGTACAAAAAATTAAACGGGCACAGGCAACTTTATTCTCTTATCGAGGTTACAAATATAGGAAAAGATTAAGGAGTTTCAAATGGCTCATAAAAAAGGTCAGGGAAGTTCAAGAAATGGAAGAGACAGCAACTCCCAGAGGTTGGGAGTCAAAATTTTTGGCGGGGAATCAATCAAGGCTGGATCAATCATTGTCCGTCAAAGAGGAACCCCACATAAACCCGGGAAAAATGTTGGAATAGGCAGCGATGACACGCTCTTTGCCTTGATTGATGGGAAAGTATCCTTCAGAAAGCGTGGCAAAATGGGCGTCTATGTTGATGTCCTTCCCTAAAAGGATTTGATGTTTGTAGATTCGGCGTCCATCTTCGTCAAATCTGGACGGGGCGGTGCCGGTGCCGTTAGTTTCCGAAGAGAAAAATATGTTCCAAAAGGAGGCCCCGACGGTGGTGATGGAGGCAGAGGTGGGAATGTCTACATAGTTGGCAAATCCTCTTTACGAACGCTTGTCGCCTTTAAATACAAAAGAAAATTTATTGCAGAAAATGGGAATCCCGGAGAAGGCTCTTTAAAAAGCGGGGCATCTGGAAAAGACCTCTATATTTTTGTTCCTTTAGGAACGGTCATCTATGTTGAAGGAAAAGATGAACCAATTTGCGATATCGTTGAAGCAGGACAAAAATTCATAGTGGCGAAAGGGGGTAGAGGCGGAAAGGGAAACGCATTCTTTAAAACATCAACCCATCAAGCACCAAGGTTTTCCCAGAAGGGAGAACCCGGGGAAGAGTTTAACTTAAAACTTGAATTAAAACTTCTTGCCGATGTTGGGCTTGTTGGTATGCCAAACGCTGGTAAATCAACACTTCTTGCCGCTTTGACAAGAGCAAAGCCCAAAATTGCCCCATACCCTTTTACAACCATTTCTCCCATTCTTGGCGTTGTGGAGGGGGAAAAACATAACTCCTTCGTTATTGCGGACATTCCAGGACTTCTTGAGGGAGCGCATAAAGGGGTCGGGCTTGGCGATGAATTTCTTAAACACATTGAAAGAACAAGACTTTTACTTCATCTTGTAGATTTGACTGACTCGAGTGATTCCCCTCTGAATCGCTTTAAAACAATAGAAAATGAATTAAGGATGTTCAACCCTTACCTCCTTGAAAAACCTAAAATTGTAATCGGAACAAAGATTGACATTCCTTACTCTCTCACGAAAGAACAAGAATTGAGGAACTTTGTTGAAGATAGAGGAATTTTATATCTTCACATTTCAGCGGCAACCCACAAAGGATTAAAGACTCTCTTAAGAACGATTTGGTCATATTTTGGTGATCAGAAATGAATATTGGAATTTTAGGTGGTAGTTTTGATCCTCCACACCACGGGCATCTCAAAATTGCAGAGAAAGCATTAAAAAAGTTGTCTCTTGATATTGTCCTTTTTGTCCCCTGTTCAACACACACTCTAAAAGGGCATAGACCGATTGCATCTGATTTTGATAGATCAAATATGGTATCGCTTCTTACAGCGGGAAAAATAAATTTTGTCATTGAGCCAATAGAACTTTTAAGGGGAGGAATTTCTTACACAGTTGAAACTTTGCAATTTCTTAAAGCAAGATATGTTACAGGTAGCCATATTTATTTTTTAATGGGAGATGATTCATATAAGAATTTCAATAAATGGAAAGAACCTCAAAAGATACGAGAATATTCAACCATTGTCGTTTTCCCAAGAAAATATGATAAAGTAAAATTGCAGGATGTTAGAGATACATTTATAAAAATGAAGAGGATAAATGTATCTTCATCCCTGATAAGAGAAAAAATTGAGAAAAACAGTGCTGTTAAAAAATATGTCCCAGAATTGGTTTATGAATATTTGATAAAAAGAGAAATTTATAGGAGGGTTGATGAAACAAATTGAAAAAAAGATTTTAACAAAGGTAACCACAATCGTAGATGAGATGAAGGGTGAAGAGACGGAAGTTCTTGATTTAAAAAAATTGACAACCATAACAGATTTCTTTGTCATAACATCAGCTTCAAACCCACGCCAGGTCAGTGCGATTGCAAAGAAGATTGAAGAAGAACTAATTGAATTTTACGATGTAAAGCCTTTCCATATAGAGGGACTAAAGAATGGGCAATGGGTTTTGATGGATTATGGATTTTTTATATTGCATATTTTCCTCAGTGAAAAAAGAAACTTTTATAACCTCGAAAAAATATGGCTTGATGCGCCAAGAATCTCAATGAAATGAAGGTTGTATCTGTTGATCCTTTAACAAAAAATGTTTTCAATATTGCAAGAAGAGTTGCAAAGGAGAGAAAGCCCGTAGTTTTAATTGGCGAGACGGGAACGGGTAAGACATTTCTTGCAAATTACATTCACAGATTGGGAGAATTTAATCAAGAACCATTTTTGAGTGTAAGGCTCACAGATTTTCCAGAAACTTTAATTGAAAGTGAAATTTTTGGGGTTGAGGAAGGAGTTGCGACGGGAGTTTCAAAAAAGGGTGGAATTTTTGAAAGCGTGGGATTCGGAACTCTGTGCATATCAGGTGTTGAAGATATTCCTCCAAAATTACAGGCTGTTTTATTAAGGCTTCTCGAATCGCAAGAATTTGAAAGAATTGGAGGAAAGAAAAAAATAAGGTTTTCAGGAAGGCTTATTTTTGAGTTTCAACAGGAACCAGAAGAATTGATAAGAGAGAAGAGATTAAGAGATGATTTGTATTACAGGATAAATTTTTTTGAAATTTTTATTCCTCCCATTCGTGAAAGAAAAAGAGAAATAATCCCGTTTTTAAAAGAGTTTTTAAAAAAAGAGATGAAAAGAGGTTTACAGTTTCAATTATCTGATGGTTTTTGTCAAATTTTATTACATTATGATTGGAAGGGAAATGTTAGAGAGATTCAAAACCTTGCCTTTTATCTGGCATCAAGCGGAAAGGAAAACTTTGATGTTGAAGACCTCCCTCCCTCCTTTTTTATCTCTCCTTTTAATCCGATAGAGGATGGACTAACAAACAGATTGACATTAAGGGAGTTGACAAACTCCTATATCAGAGCTGTCGTCTCTGCGGTTGGAGGCAACAAAACCGAAGCATCAAAGTGGTTAAAAATTAGTAGAAAAAATTTATGGGAGAGATTGAAACAAAAATAAGTTTGAGTTATTATATTTGTTTATATGTGGGAGATAAGAATATTGACGGTTGGAAAAACGAAGAATCGGTCGATCAAAGAGGAGATAGATAGATTGACAGATAAAGTCAAAGATGAATGGAAAGTATCGCTAAGTTCAATCTCCCCCTCGGACAATTCTATCCCTTCGATAAAGACGAAAAAGGAGACTGAAGAGTTAATTTCAAACTTGCCAAAAGATTCTCTCTGCTTTTTCCTCGATCCTGATGGAAAGGAATATGATAGCGATTCATTTTATAAACTTTTAAAAAAGGAAAAGGATTTGGGGAGAAAAGTCTCATTTGCGGTTGGAGGAGCATTCGGATTTGATAAAAACATCATTAAAGGTAAGGGCATTTTAATTTCGCTTTCTAAGATGACCTTTTCCCATGAATTGTCTTTACTGATGTTAATAGAGCAAATTTACAGGGCTTATACCCTGTATAAAAATATTCCGTACTCAAAATGAAGGAAAGGGTTTAAAATGGACAAGAAGAAAAGAGCAAAATTTGAAAAACTTCTGCTTCAAAAGAAAAGTGACCTTGAAAAAGCATACCTTGATAAAATCAAGAAATCGGGTGATGGAGGAATTGATGGAACTCTTGATTCTGTAGATGAGGCATCGGTTAACTACAACAAAGAGTATTGGTATTCGCTTTCTGACACCGATAGAAAAATTCTCAAAATGATCGATCAGGCACTTTTAAGAGTAAAAAACAAAGACTTTGGTGAGTGCACAAACTGCGGAAATCCAATAGAAGAAAAAAGGCTTGAGGCGGTTCCATGGGCGAAACTTTGTCGTGCCTGTCAGGAACTTCAGGAAAAGGGCCTATTAGAAGAAGAGGAGTGATAGATTATGCGCCAAAAAACGGCGCTTATTTACGGTTTCCTTCTAATATTTGTAATAATAATCGTCCATTCTGTTGAGGAAAATTTAAAACTCTTATCTATGCCTTTTTTCGTTTTTGGCAGGGAGATAAAGCTTTCTACAGCACTTTCCATCGCAATTTTTTCAGGTTTTTTTGTCTTTTTTGTAATTGCTCTTGCACTTGGTATAGATAGAATTCTTTTTTACTTCTTTGAAAAATTGAAGGAACGGTCTAAAAGGGAATCGGAACAAATATATTTCAAAGGAATTGATGCGATGATGCAGGCAAGACCTCTTGAAGCGATCAAGCATTTTAGAGAATCAATTCTTTTAAATTCTCATTCCGTTCCCGCTATGATCAAGCTTGGAGATGCGCTGAGGGAAGCAGGGGAAGTTGATGAGGCAATTGAGTGGCACAAGAAATCCCTTCTTGAAGATAATAAAAACATCACCGCCCTTTATGCACTTGCCACAGATTATTTAAGGAAGGAAAATTCTGAAGAGGCAAAAAAATTCTTGAATGAAATAATTTCAATCCAGCCAAAAAGGGCTCTTTATGCCTTGCGACTCTTGAGAAATATTTATATCAAAGAAAAAAATTTTTATAAGGCAAAGGAAGTTCAGAAGAAAATTTTAAAGGCATCCGTTTTGAAAGAGGAAATAAAAGAGGATGAAATTTTTACAGTCACAGTAGACTATGAAATTTACTCTCTTCTTTTAGAGCAAAAGAGAATAGACGAAGCGATTCTTGGTTTTGAATCTCTTAAAAGAAATTTTCCCAACTTTTATCCCACATACATAAAACTTTCTGAGGCTTTACTCCTCTCAGGAGATGAAGAATACGCTTTTGCAAACTTGAAAGAGGGTTTTTTAAATTCCGGGTCAATTATGCCTCTTCTTACAATGGAAAAGATTTTTTTAGAAAAGGGCGAACCAGAGAGAGCAATAAAAGAGTATGAAAATATAATTGCGAACAACAAAGCGAATCACGCTCCCCGTTTTCTCCTTGCAAGGCTTCTTTTTAAATTGGGATTTTTTGATGAGTCGGAATCAATCTTGAAAGAGTTGGAGTATGAACTTTCACACTTTTATTTGCTTGAATATCTTCTTGCAAAAATAAATGAAAGAAGGCAGGAATACGCAAAAGCTTGCTCACACTACTCAGAGATGTTCAGGATATTTAAACCTCAAGAATTTGTTTTTGTCTGCGAGTGTGGAGAAAAAAGCGAATACTACAAAGATTTTTGTGAGAAATGTTTGAAATGTGGAACATACCATTCTGACCTTGAAGAAGAGTTAAACAAGGCTATCATTTTAAAAGAGCCCGCCTATTACAACTATTCAAAGAGCACTTTGTGATGGCTTCCCTCAAATGCGCAACCTGCGGCGGATTGATTGAAGTAGAAAAAGATGTTGATTTTCTTTCCTGCCCCTATTGCTCATCAACTTTATATTTAACAAATAATCTTCTTTTCAAAAATTTTTATCTGGAACCCATCATAACCGAAAAATATGCCTCATCAATTTTTGAATCGGAATTAAAAATATTAAATCTTCAAGATATGCCAATTATTTCAGTGAAAAAGATCTTTTTACCATTTTTTAAGAAAGAGAGTAAATCAACTTTAACTCCACTTTTTTCTCCATCTCCCAATTACTTTTCTGAAATTGAGTTTCCATCATCAGAACCACTTTTTTACAGCGAAAAAATGAAGGAGTGGGGAGAATTAATTCCTCCTTCCAATGAAAGTCTTATAGTTACAAATAAAGAAAATGGAGCAATATATTACATCCCTTTCTATGAATTTACTTTTGGAATAGAGGAAGAGAAAAAGAGGTGTTTTATAAATGCTGTGTCAAAGGTGAAATTTCTTGACAATCTCCCACTTTCATTTTCTCAAAAACAGGCAAACAAGGTTGCGTTGCTTTTAATTTTTTATTTTCTAATTTTTTCAGCCCTCTCTTTTATTATCAAACATCCAATTGGAGCATTCTTTCTAACGGTGGTATTATCAGTTATTTTTTCTCCTCCTTTTGCCAACTATCTGGAAAAGGAATGAGCGATATTAACCTGAATTGCCCTTTTTGTGGTGGTGTGCTTCCACCCCCCCTCGGCTCAAGAAGGCTAAACTGCTCCTTTTGTGGTGAGAAACTCTATTTTAATTCTCCAGAATTCACCCCAAGATTTGTTTTAGAAGCAAACGAAAACAATATAAGGAAAAAAAGCGAAGAACTGTTTAAAAACAAAATCATAAATCCTTCTGTAAGAAAAGAAGCGGTATTGGTTTCTAAAAGAGTGAGATTTATTCCATTCTATTTAATGAGTGGGAAGAAGGGTGGAGTTTTTGAACCTGGTAAAGAGAGAATCGTTTATAAAAATCCATCTAAAATTGATTTAAGTAGTGATGATGGCTCAACTTTTGGAAACCAATATCAAAAATTGAAAACAAAAACTATAGTTGAGGAGGATAGCAGGGTAGTACTGGGAGATTTTCGTTACATTTATAATTCTGTTTCAATTGAAGATGCAGATCCTCAAGTTGATGAGTTGAGAAAGACTATAAATGAAAATCTGGAAAAAATTAAACCTGTTAATTTGGAGGAAATTGCCCGAATAGGTGAAGTGATTACCCCTTCAATAACAAAAGAAAACATCATTGAAAGGGGGATTCTTTCTGCAAAAGGCGGTAAAGAAGATATTGAAATCCTTGAACTAAAAATGGCAATTGTTTATTACCCTGTTTTAGAAGTTACCTTTAAATTTCGGGATAGTTACTTTTCCATAACTTACGACCTCTTTCAGGATCGTTTTTTATGGGGAATGATCCCCTGTAACAGAAAGCCTCTCGTGATTCTTTCCCTTATTCTTTCTTCCTTTTTGGGGTTCTTCTTCGGGCAATTTTTAAATTTTCTCCTCATCCCAATAACCTTTAAAACGGTTCAACAAAATTTAGGCTTTTTTGTTTATTTTGGGACAATAATATTTTTAATACTTTCTTTAATTTTTGGAGGTGGATTGAATATCGCCTTTCTCCTTCTTAAAACACCATTTGGGGCTAAAGTAAAACCGGATGGTCTATTTTTGAGCAGATGGGGAGAGCCGCCAAAATCGTTTCTTTCACCTTTTTTAAAATTTGTGCTCAAAGTTTTTAAAGAAGGATTTGAAAACTCCTTAAAAGGGCGAAAATCGTTATGAAAAACCTTTTCATTCCTGTAAAATGTAATAGATGTGGTAATGAATTAAAAGGTGGAAAGAATTCTGAAGTTTATCTCTGTTTCAATTGCAGACTTGCCTTTGTAATGGCTTCCTATCCCTCCTCACTACCGCTTAACATTATTAAAGAAAATTTCAAGGTAACAGGTACCCCCTTTTACGCTCCATTTTACAAAATGGTTGGGGAATTCTCCATAAAAACAGACGACAAAAAAAAGATGGATACCTTTTCCCATCTTAAAACTCTCGGTCCTCTGTACTACGGTGCTTTTTATAATTTAAAGGGGCTATACTATGATGATTTAACTGTAAAATATGCTCTTAATGAAGATAAAATTATTGAAAGTGATGAGGTTAAAAACTACAAATTGGTTGATGCTTTCATCACCCCTGAAAATCTTGAAACAATTGGGAGATTGATTTATCTCTCTTACTTTGATAAATCTGCGGATATTACCGGTGTTGATGTTAAATACAAACTCAACTCACTTTTTTATGCGCTTATTCCTTTTGAAAAGAATGATAACCATTTAAAAGAACTCATTCTGGGAAACTCACTTGTAAATTCCATTACTTTTCAACCTGATGAATGAAAATCTCATTAAATTAAAGAAAAAGTTGCCATTCTTAAAAAAAAGAGACCTCTTTCTTAGGCTTATAAGAAATTTTTTTTACTCTAAAAACTTTTTGGAAATTGATTCCCCCCTACTTTTAAAATCGCCCTGTATGGAGCCCCACCTTGATCCTTTTATTGTAATAGGAACTCTTAGCGGTGTTAAATACTTTCTTCCCACTTCACCAGAATTTTATCTAAAAAAAATCCTTTCTTCAGGAGAGGAAAAAATTTTTTCGCTCTCACCCTCATTCAGGGATGAAGAAAAATCAAAAAGCCACTCCCACCAATTCTTAATGCTTGAGTGGTATAGAGAGAATTCGTCTCTAAAAGAAATTGCAAAGGATATTCAAGAGTTGCTTTGCTTTATAAAGGATAATTTTTCCTTTGAACCTGTGATAAATATAAACGGAGAAGAGATAAGATTTGACGAAGGTTTCAACTGGATTGAACTGAATCACTTTTTCAAAGAAAGTTTTGGACAAAAATTTACGGAACTTAAAAGTTTAAATGAGTGGCGTCAAATTGCAAAAATAAATGGTGCTCAAACAAATGAGAAATGGGATGAAAACGATTGTTTTTCTTACCTTATGGTTTCAAAGATTGAAAAGAAATTAAATGAGTTTGAAAAACCAGTGATTCTTTATGGCTACCCCAAATTTCAGAGCGCTCTTTCAGAGGTGAAAAATGGCATTTCAGAAAGATTTGAACTTTACATAAATGGTGTGGAATTGGCTAATGCCTACAATGAACTAAAGGGAAAAGAAAAGAACCTTCAAAGATACAAAGAATTTCAAAAAGAGAGAGTCAGATTGGGAAAAGAGAACCTTCCTGCAGATGAAGAGCTGTTTGATTCTGTTGAAAATTTTCACTCTCCTTCCGGAATAGCCTTTGGCATTGACCGATTTTTATCTTTAATCCTGAAATGTTCGATCGACGAGTGCCAGAATGGATAAAATTTATTCTCAACTGTTGTGCATCTTTTTTAAGAAAGTTAACTTCATAACAAAAATATAATGGTTATTCCCAAAATCCGACATTGCATCAACTCATTATTGTTAAAAGATAATACCAATC
>DHFQ01000101.1 GCA_002402325.1 Candidatus Aminicenantes bacterium UBA4820 | reverse complement strand
GCTTTGCCTTTGAACAATCGGGTGGAGAATTCTCTTCTTCGACGATTGCTATTGTCCCTTGAGCAATGAATGGATTCATATAGGAGCAGTTGTTGTCTTCATCTATTTCAATTACATTATCATCTGGGTCTATGCAAGCCCAGAGATAATATTTTCCTTCTGAAACTCCTAATGGTATTGAAAAAGTCAACTTACCAGATTTATCCATTTCCTTCTCTTCAAGTGCTTTTACTTCCCTCTGCCCCACCAAAATTCCATTTTCAAGGTTTTCGTTTGTTGAAAGAAAATACTTTACCAAAGTTGGCGGAGAAGAAATGTTCCCCTCATTTATAACCATATCATAAACATAGAACTCTTTACCCGGTTTTGAGATCAGATAGGGTGGACTGAAATGAACCATTGACAGATCTATCCCGCCCCTCCATTGAACTGTCGCTTTGTTTGACTGCTTCCCGTTAGAATGACATTCTTCCAGTTGTTCTTTTCTTCCCTTCTCGGTTGCTTTTTTTTCTGCCCGGAGGTTCCAGCCGCCCTCTTCTCCATAGACGACAATCGTATCAGTTCCAATACCTCTTCCAAAATAGGAAAATGTCGCTTTTCCCTGGCTGTCAGTATTTTTCAACGCCGTTGTGCCATTATTTGGACCATCTGTTACCATAAATGTTACTGGCTCATTAACTAAAGGCTGATTGTTTGCAGTATTCACCAATTGAACAGCAACTGTATGCAATTCACCAACAGAATGCTCGGCTGTCAGTGGAGAAAGCGTCAATTTCGGTTCACAAGGCCAAGGAATAAAACCCTGAAACCATTTTGCATTAATCCATATAAGGTCTCTTGATTCCTGAGTTAAAATATCTTTCCCACAATTTTCAATCATTGTTATAACTTCCTGAAGCTTTGAATCAAGGGTGGAAAGGTCTCCATCTAACGCCGCCTGACGGGCTGAAGTAAGTTTTTCCTTGATTGTAAAATAAAAAGAAATATCTTTTATCCAGTTTAGATTTTTTGCTTCATCCACATCGGCTAAAAATTGATTCCATTGGTCAAAACCGGCTGCGTTGCTTCTTAAAGGTCCTAAAGTTTTGATTTTTCTTATGCCACTCAGTTTTATTTCATCAATCTCTTCTTCTGTTAGTTCGATGCCTTGGCCAAGGAGAGAGTCAACATAAGACATAATATATGGATTTAACCATGCATCTCTAATCTGCGGTGGATAGAGCGATGTAAAAGTCAAAGGACCCTCTTTCAGCCCCGGTGCTCCCTCCCCTGCATCAAATATCCAAGATACAAAACTTTCATTAGGTGTAAATGGAATGTTTCTGCTATCTGATGGCTCTCTAAACACAATTCTTCCTTTGTCCCGTTGCTGAGGATTGGCAGCGATAAGTTCTATCTCATTTTCGTTACCTGAAATAACAATTCTAAATGAACCACATTGAATTTCATTTTCTTGAGGGTTTGAAACATAATATTCATAATGGCATTTCCACATACCTTGTTGAACAAGCGTTACCTTGCAATCCACAACAGGTGTGTTGAATCTTGGCTTAGGCGGTAAATCTCTTGAACATATTAGAAAAGAAGGAACAAAAACTAACAAGAAAAAAATTATCTTTTTCATCTTTTCCTCCCAATCACATATTTAATTGTATTCATAATGTATAGTCGCTTCTTGAATTCGGCAAAGAGCCATTTGATTTTCTTCTGCGAGCAAATCTATTACATCTGTATTGGCTCCGCTTCTGTTTATATCCACCGACCCACCTGTCCTGTGTCTCCAATGGGGGTTGGAGCAGTCATTATTTAGGTCAAAAACACCTCCGTATTTTAAACTCATATCATTTATTGACAATCTGACATGTTGATCGCCGTAATTGTAGTATGCCTCCGCAAGTTTAGCGATCATAGTACTCATATATGAAGTTCCATAAAATGCGCAGCTGTCAGGGTGGTTCTCGTCAATATTTCTGAGCTTTGTGTAATATTGGTTTTCAGGCAGTTCTTCAAGCATATCAGCATAAAATCCTCCCCAGAGACGAACCCCCAATCTATAAACAAACGCTATTCTTCCTACTAAAGTTTTTCCTGAAGGGTGGGAAGGGTCATAATGATAAACTTCGTTTTCAAGAAAATAGCCACCTTCTCTCAGTTGTAATCTCGCTGTGAATAAAACTACCCCTGAAGCCTTTGGAGAGTGTTTGTAAGCGTATCTTTCTTCTCTTCCTGTTTCTCCCCAAAAAGATGTTAAATCTGACATTATTAAATCGGAGAAAAGAGCACCCATTCCGTCTTCAGTCGGGCAGTCACTTTTTGGATGATAATGACATCCGCTTAGAAAATCATAACAATCACCTTCGTCATCAAACCTTGATATAGATGTGCAAATTTCTGTGTCGCTATAATCAGGAAAATATTGGTATGCTACCCAATAGACATTTCCCAAACTACCATCATTAACATTGTATGCAGTCAGCGGTATCGTAACGCAAGAATCGCTATAATATTTTATCGGCGAGTTTTCTCCACACTTGGAGTAGTTTGGAAGACTCACGGGATATCTAATCTCATACCATTGATCCTGTTGTGAATAAATTGACAGAGAAAATAGGCTCAAAACAAATAAAATCCCTAAAACTAACTTTTCTTTCATCTCTCCTCCTTTCTATTTAATACCTTTTTTATTTTCATTTCAACACCTCAAGACAAATT
>DHFQ01000069.1:956-4338 GCA_002402325.1 Candidatus Aminicenantes bacterium UBA4820 | reverse complement strand
GTAAATTTTGAATTGCAATTAATAATAATTGCAGGGGGTTAATGTATGAATACAATAGCCGTTAAGTCCTCAAGGGATAAAATAGTAGTGACCTTTGATAAAACAGAGGCGAATATGAATATCCTTTTAAAATTTCTGGAGAGACTTGAGGTAGAACAAAATGCCGAAAAAATAAACTTCAGCAAGGATATTCTTAAAATAGCTGAGGAGATTAAGAGCACATGGTGGCAGGCAAATAAAAAGAGATTTTTGAATTAGAACCAATGAAGGTAGTTGTTGATACCAACATCTTATTTTCCTCTTTTCTTTCTAAAAACTCAAGGCACAGAGACGTGCTCTTTGATGAACCGCATGAATTTTATTCGCCAAATTTCGTTTTCCTTGAGATATTCAGGCATAAAGAAAAGATATTGAAATGCGCAAAGGAATCAGAAGAAGAGGTATATGAGTTTCTGGGGAAGATACTGAAAAAAATAAATTTTGTTAAGGAAGAAGTGGTTTCAGCAGAGAATTATGAAAAAGCAGATGCTTTGTGCAAAGGAAAAGATGAAAGTGATGTTCCATTTGTTGCATTAGCTCTTGAAATTGACGGTTATTTGCTTACCGGCGATGAAAAGCTGAAAAAGGAATTAAAAAGGAAAGGCTTTGATAGATTTTTTGCTTAGCCACTGGGCGATAAAACAAAGGGAAGAGGTAATTTTGAATGAGAGTATCCATCATCACACCAGTTTATAACGGAGCAAAGACCCTCGAAGACTGCCTTCAAAGCATTCACTCCCAAACCCATCCCCATAGAGACCACATCATCATTGACGGCTGCTCTACTGATGGCACTCTCGATGTTATAAAAAAATACGAAAATAAAATAACCAAAGTTATTTCCGAACCGGACCACGGCATATATGATGCGATGAATAAAGGGATAAAGCAAGCAACCGGAGATGTTATCGGAATTCTGAACTCCGACGACTTTTATGCTGATGAAGTGGTGATAGAAGAAGTGGTCAGGGCAATAACGGAAAATAAAGTCGATTCCTGCTATGGTGACCTGGTTTATGTGAATATAGACGATACTGCCAGAATAGTAAGGCAATGGAAGTCAGGGGAATATAAAAAGGAAAAATTTAAAAAAGGCTGGATGCCGCCTCATCCTACGTTTTTCTGTAAAAAAAGTACTTATGAGAAATACGGGTTGTTAGATTTGAATTTTCCGCTGGCGGCTGATTATGAACTGATGCTGAGGTTTTTATATAAGCATGGAGTCAGCGCCGCGTATATCCCAAAGGTTATGGTAAAAATGAGGGCCGGGGGGACAAGCCGTCCGGGTTTTTATACCATAAGAGCAATTATCGAGAATTATCGGGCCTGGAAGGTCAACGGACTTCATTACCCGATTACGATTCTCCTGAAACCTTTTTCAAAAATCAATCAATTTATCAAAAAAGATTTACCCTTTAACCTTTAACCTCCCCGAATTTGACTGTCCCGCTTGTTTCTGCTATTTTATAAAAATAAGAAGACAAGAAAAAAAATTATGCTGAGGAGGTGACGGCTATGCTTGCTAAGACATTAACCATACCGGAAGATGCTATGGTAAATATGTTAAAAACACTGCCGGATGATATTCTGGTAGAGGTTTTCTGGAAAGCCTTAGTGGAAAGTGATGTTTCCCCTTTAACTAACGAGGAGAGGGAAGAGATTGATAAAGGAAAAACTGAATTAAAAAAAGGGGAAACAATCAAATGGGACACTTTGAAATAGAGTTTAGTAAAACAGCTGCCAAGAATTATAAAAAACTACCTCGAGACTATAAGGCTTTAATAGATTTAGCCTTGCAAAAACTTTCAAATGGATTGCCTGTAGATATTAAGCCAATTACCGGTGAAAGAGATTCTTATAGAATCCGAGTGGGTAGGTATAGAATCCTCTTTGTAGTTATTAAAGATACCCTGGTGATTACAAAAATAGGCCCAAGAGGAGATGTTTATAAATAAAAAATTCAATTCAAGGGTGCGCGTCAGGAGGTTATGAAAAGTGAGAAAAAAAATCGGAGAAAAAAACATTAGAGAAAATTTTGCTCATCAGATTACCAGGGAGCAGATTGAGGGATTCAGGCGGATGCCGGCAAGGGCGAGACTTCAGTGGCTTGAAGATGCCAATAATTTTATCATTGCATTTCTCGATAAGTCAAAGAGAATTCGATGGGATGAACGCAGAGGGTGAAAAAAATAGGGACAGCGACCATTTTTAAAAAAAACCACTATCTACGCCTCTTCCACTTCGTAAGTAAAAAATTACATATCCAACAGGTTCCGGTAAACCCCGTTAGAAAGACCCCGTCGGAAGCCTTCTAACGAGGTGAAGATGAGAGCCGGCGGGACAAGCCGTCCGGGTCTCTATACTTTAAGAGCACTTATCGAGAATTACCGGGCCTGGAAGGTCAACGGACTTCATCCGAGTTTACGTACCTTTCTTCTAAAACCACTTTCCAAAATAACTCAATTCTTCCCCATTTCCGCTCAAAGCGGTTTAAAAGGTTTAAGGATCATACTCCGTGAAACGTGAGCACGTGTTTTAACACCTTGCGTTTCACTCTTTACGATTTACGATATTTGGCGAAGCAACGAGGAGCGAGAGCGCGAGGGCAAGGGGGAAAGAATTCATTATTTATTTCCTTGAAAATCAGCAGACACCATGGTAACTTTTAAGTATAAAAAAAATGAAAGCAAGAACTTATTGTCCGAACTCGGTAATAAGATTTTAACAATAAAGGACTAACCAATGAAGAAGACTCACCAATTGCCGATAATAATTGAGAAAGATGAAGATGGGTTTTATGTGGTAGAATGCCCAATATTTTCCGGCTGTTATTCTCAGGGCAATACTATTGATGAGGCATTGAAAAATATTCGTGAAGTAATTGATTTGTGTTTAGAAGAAAAAGAAAACCGCGCGATCCTTAAAAATTTCCGGCCTCAAGAGATAAGTTTTCATACCTTAAGTTATGCCTAAACTTCCTTCCGTTTCCGGAGAACAAGCAGTCAAATGTTTTGAAAAGCTTGGTTATCAAGTAATTCGCCAACGGGGTAGCCATATCCGAATGCATCATAAATTTGACAAAGGCAAAAAGCCGATAACTATTCCCCGCCACAAATTACTTGGTAAAGGATTACTCCACAAATTGATTCGTGATGCGGATATTAGCATTGAAGAATTGCTAAATCTTTTGTAGAAATCAATTACACCGTGCCTTCAAAGCACTCACTCCCAGACATATCCGCACGTAGAACATATCATTATTGACGGCAACTCAACTGACGGGACAATTGAGGTTATTAAGAGATATAAAAATCTGATTGCCTTACCCATTTCCGCTCAAAGC
>DHFQ01000069.1:332-928 GCA_002402325.1 Candidatus Aminicenantes bacterium UBA4820 | reverse complement strand
TTAAGGTGAAAGGGTTAAGTGAAAAGGGGGGAAAAGAAAAACTTGACAAATTGCAATCTTTTTATTACAATGCAATACATGAAAGTTCTCATGGACGCGGATTGTTTGATCAAGTTAACTAAGGCAAAAATCAAAGAAACTGTTTGTAAAAATTTTTCAGTTGTTATCCCTCAAGCGGTCAAAGAGGAAGTAATTGATAATGCTGTTGAGCATCCGGACGCCACAATTATTAAAAAAAATATTTCAAATAAGTTGCTCTCAGTTGCCAAACAGCGACCATCTCCTCATAAAGGAGAGGATGCGGTATTCACGCTTTTTCAACAAAAAAAATTTGACGCCATCTGTAGTGACGATAAACGATTCATAAGAAGAATTAAATTTTTTGATGTCCCTTATATAACTCCTGCGGTTTTCATTGTGATTTTACTAAAACAGGGCGCATTAACTTTAAATGAAGCTTACAGTAAGCTGGTCTTATTATCCCCTTTTGTCAGTGATGACGAATATAATATTGTTAAGTCAGCGTTAGATAATTGGAGGGTTTAATGAAAACGAAATCTCTCAGGATTCCGAAAGAAATGATGGCTGCTCTCGAT
>DHFQ01000069.1:0-325 GCA_002402325.1 Candidatus Aminicenantes bacterium UBA4820 | reverse complement strand
TATGTGGGTAATCTTTATAAACAAGGAAAAGTTACTCTTCGAGAGGCGGCACGGCTTCTTAATCTCGATCAGATAGAAACAATGAATATTTTTTTAGATGCCGGGATAAAAGGGAATCTTGACGCCTCGGATGTGATGACCTCGTTGCAGAGATTTTCCCCGGGAGCATAATCCATAAGGGGTAAGGTTAAAAGTTTAAGTGTTAAGTGTTGAGCGCCAAGACATCGTAGACAAAAAAATGCTATTAGAATGAGGATGTGGTAACATGCTGAAAAAGAGTTAACTTCAGGCAGTCAGGCGGTAAATTTTGAATTGCAATTAATAA
>DHFQ01000126.1 GCA_002402325.1 Candidatus Aminicenantes bacterium UBA4820 | reverse complement strand
ACAGCCTTTAATTTTCTATCTCCAGAGATCCCACCTCCAAAATCGTAAATGAGTTCTCTTAATGTTACATCTGAAGTGGTTTCATATATCCCCGGCTTTTTGATATGACCCGAAAGTCCAAAAAGCCTCGTTCCCGGCGTATCTTTGCTTCCAAGATTTGCATACCAGTTCCCACCGTTTAAAATAATTTGAGGAACATTTGCATAAGTCTCAACATTGTTGACATTGGTGGGTCTCCCATAAATTCCATAAGCCGCAGGAAATGGTGGCTTTATTCTCGGCTCACCTCTTTTTCCCTCAACACTGTTCATAAGTGCAGTCTCTTCTCCGCAAATGTAAGCACCTGCTCCTCTAACAATCCATATATCAAAATCAAGCCCTGAACCCAGAATATTTTTTCCAAGAAAATGGCGGTCATACGCTTGAGAAATAGCCTTATCAAGAATTTTAGCCCCAACGACCATTTCCCCCCTTATGTAGATGAAGGCGCCCTTTGATTGTGTAGCATATCCCGCAATTATAATTCCCTCTATAATTCTATGAGGGTCATTTTCAATTAGCCATCTATCTTTGAAAGTTCCCGGCTCACTTTCATCCGCATTACAAACAAGATACCTGACCTTTTCACCCTTTGGCAGAAAACTCCATTTCAAACCAGCAGGAAAAGAGGCACCGCCCCTTCCTTTCAAATTTGCGATTTTCACCTCATTTAAAACCTGCTCTGGGGTCATCTTTGTCATCGCCTTAATCAATGCTTCATAACCACCATTTTGCATTGCGGAGTCAATGTCAAGAACCTTTTTCCCAGGATTTTTTGTAAGAATCCTCTTCTCTTCCGCCATCACTTTAGTTCCTTTAAAATTGAATCAAAATTATCGGGAGTTACAGCGGTGTAAAGAGTTTCATTTATCATCATTGATGGACCTTTATCGCAACAGGCGAGACATTCAACTGTAACAAGGCTAAATTTTCCATCGTTTGATGTCTCTCCCACCTTTATCCCCAATTTGTTTGAGATGTGGTCAAGAAGAACCTCTCCGCCACAAAGCATACAGGGCAAAGTTCTACAGACCTGAATGATGTATTTTCCCTTTTTCTTTTCATAAAACATCTCATAGAAGGTTACAACCCCCTTTATATGAGCGGGGGAAAGTGATAATTCTTTTGCAATAAATTCTTGAAACTCTTCAGGAATGAAGCCAACCTCGCTTTGACAGAGATGAAGTGCCGAAAGGAGAGCACTTCTTTTTTCAGGATACATCTTCTTTAACTTCTCAATTTTGTTTATAAAATGTTTATCCTGAAGAAGTTCTTTTATCTCCCTCATCTGTCCGCATCTCCCATAACAGGGTCAAGCGATGCAACGGTTGCAACAACATCTGCAACCATTCCACCTTTTAACATTACTGGAAGGGCTTGAAGGTTCGCAAAGGTTGGGCTTCTAAAATGGAGTCTATGCGCCACATTTGTACCAGAGCCTACGATATAAAATCCAAGTTCACCTTTTGGCGCCTCAATTGCAAAATAAATTTCCTCATATTTTGGAGTTTTTGGTCCCTCTGTCGCCACCATAAACTGATGAATCAACTCTTCCATACTCGTCAAAACCTTCTCTTTTGGAGGATAAAAAGATTTTTGAGATTCAATATCTTCTGGCCATAAAGAAGCTTTTTCATCGTAATCCTTGAGTGCCTGCTTAACTATTTCAATGCTTTGCCTCATCTCCTCCATTCTTACGAGATACCTATCGTATGCATCGCCATTTTCACCAACAGGAATTTCAAATTTATATTTTTCATAACCAAGGTATGGGTAGGCTTTTCTTATATCCCATTCAACCCCTGATGCTCTCAAGTTAGGACCGCAAAGTGAAAGATTTACCGCTTCCTCTTTTGAAATTACCCCAACATTCTGATTTCTCTCAATCCAAATTCTATTTCTTGTCAAAAGTCTATCCAGCTCATCTATGCACTTTGGCGTATTTTCAACAAGATTTAATATCTTCTTATCAAGCCCCTTTTCCCAATCCCTTGCAAGACCTCCAATCCTTCCATAAGAAACTGTGAACCTTACTCCCGTCATCTCATCAAAGATGTCAAGATATTTTTCCCTTTCAGTGAAGGCATAAAAATAGGGAGAACCTGCACCAAGGTCAAGGGCGTGCGTCGCAATCCATATAAGATGAGATGAGATTCTTGCAAGTTCTGAAGCGATTACCCTCATAACCCTACATTTTTCAGTTATTTGAAAGTTTATAAGTTTTTCAACAGCAAGGCATAAGCCGATGTTGTTTGATATTGGTGAAAGGTAATCCATCCTGTCAGTGTATGGAATTACCTGATGGAGCGTTTTATTCTCTGCAATTTTTTCAATTCCCCTATGCAAAAAACCGATGTAGGGAATTGCTCCAACCACAACTTCGCCATCAAGGGTCAAAACTATTCTTAGAACTCCGTGAGTTGAAGGGTGTTGAGGACCCATATTCATAGTCAAAGTTTGAGTTTTGAGTCCTAAATCTCTTGTTTCCTTCTTCATTCTCCCTCACCAGGTTTTAAAAAATTTCTCCACTCATCGTCGCCTTCCATTGGATACTGTTTTCTCAAAGGAAAATCCTCAAAATCTTCAGGCATCATAATCCTTCTCAAATCGGGATGCCCCTCAAAAATTACACCCATAAGGTCATAAACCTCTCTTTCAAACCAATCCGCTCCACGCCACAAGTCGCATGCAGATAAAACCATCGGATTTTCAACACTCAAAGCACTTTTAACCCTTATCTGCCTTCTTGATTTTAACTCTCTAATTAGATAAATAACTTCTATTTCTCCCCTTTCAGGATAGTGGGATGATGAAACATCAACAAGATAATCAAATCCGTCATTCTTAAAAAACTCAAGAGTTTTATGCAAATCACCGTTTTTAACGATTATGGTCGTCTCACCACGAAAGTTGTGGACGGAGAATTCAACATCTTTGAGGCTCTCTTTAAGTCTTGAGATAGTTTCAGTTAAATCAACATCCCATCCCTTATATATCTCAGCCACCAAAATATCCCTTTCTCCAGTCCGACCTGCTTTCATCTGTTTCAACTGTCAAACTCTTTGGTCCCTCGCTTAAAACCTTTAAAGCACCATATTTTGGATCTCTTCCCCTGTAATGGCCAACTTTTCTTTCCTGCCCCGGTATCCATTTTTCCTTCATCACCTTTTCCTGAATTTTCATTATTCCATAAATTAGAGCATCAGGTCTTGGAGGACATCCCGGTATATAAACATCAACGGGTATTATGTGGTCAATTCCCTGAACGACAGAGTAAGAGTTAAACATTCCCCCCGTTGTCGTGCAAACGCCCATCGCTATCACCCATTTTGGTTCTGGCATCATATCGTAAATCCTTTTCCCTGCCTCTGCCATTTTTCTTGTTAGCGTTCCAGCGACGATCATCAAATCGCACTGCCTTGGCGTGAATCTAAAAGCCTCAGCCCCAAATCTTGCAAGATCATACCTTGCTGCAACTACAGCCATCATCTCAATTGCACAGCACGATAAACCAAAGGGCATAGGCCATAAACTATTTTTTCTTGAGATATCTATTACCTTGTGAAGAGGGGCAAGAATTACACCACCCTTTACAAGTTCAAGATCCTCCTTTAGCAAATCCTCTTTGCTTATTCCCATTTCAAAGCACCCTTTTTATAAATATAAATATAACCAATGAAGAGAATTCCGATAAAGACGATTAGTTCAAAAAGAGTCCAAAATTTAAACCCCGTATCTTTCATCATCTCTCTATAAACAGCGACTATTGGAAATAAAAGAAGAGTCTCAACATCAAAAAGTAGGAACAAAAGCAAAACCACATAGTACCTTATTGAAATCCTCTTTTGTGCCTCATCAAGAAGTGGCATCCCACATTCGTAAGTCTCCTTTGATGTCCTTGATTTTTTAACAAAACCAAAAATGTATGAGAAAACAAACATTCCCACACCAAGTGCGATGGCGATTAAAACCATCATAAAAATAGAAAGATATGTTTCAAACACAAAATCCTCCTAAAGAACTAATATTACAATTATTAAAAACAATTTTCAAGCCACCCGCAGATTTTCTCTCCCCTCCTCTCAGGAGGAAAGAACCATCTCTCAGGGGGAGAACGAGAGGGGGTTTCCTTACTTCCATCCAATGAATCGGTTGGAGTTGTCA
>DHFQ01000112.1 GCA_002402325.1 Candidatus Aminicenantes bacterium UBA4820 | reverse complement strand
ATATATTAAAGTAGTTTATCTTTTTCTTCTTTTATGAAATTATACTCTTTGCCTTTTTTGACAAAGATTGTCTCTCTTTTCCATCTTAAATCATCTTTGAATGGGAAATCTTCTCTAAAGTGGGCACCTCTGCTTTCAGTTCTATAAATTGCGCACTGGGCAATCGCCTTCCCCAATTGAATCATATTCCAGGTTTCCCTTCTTCTTCTTTCAAAAGGTTCTTTTCCAAAAATTGCTTCAATATTTAAAAGTTCTAAAAACAAATTTTCAAGTTCACTTCCATTTCTAACGATTCCACAAGCCTGCCACATCAAAGTCGCAATCTGTCTTCTTAACTCATTTACTATCTTTATTTCCACTTCATTAAATGATGTGTCAAGGACAACGGGACTCTTTTTTGATAAAGGAAGATAATCTTTAACAATTGCCCTTCCTGCCCTGTATCCGAAAACCAACCCTTCAAGGAGAGAGTTACTTGCAAGCCTGTTTGCTCCATGGACTCCAGTGCAGGCAACTTCTCCTGCTGCATAGACACCTTTTAATGAAGTCCTTCCATAAGTGTCAGTTTTGACACCACCCATAATATAGTGAGCAGCGGGGTGAACGGGAATCATCTCTTTTGTTATGTCAAGCCCATAAGAAAGACAGGTTGCATAAATTGTTGGAAATCTTTTTCTTATAAAGTCGCTATCAAGATGTCTTAAATCAAGAAAAACATGCGGAGCCTTTGTTACCTTCAACTCTTTGACTATTGCCCTTGCTACTATGTCTCTTGAAGCAAGTTCCATCCTGTCGTCATATTTAGCCATAAACCTTTCGCCATTAAGGTTTCTTAAATATGCTCCTTCTCCTCTCATACTTTCAGATAAAAGAAATCTTGGCGCATCTTTAAGATGGAGTGCTGTTGGATGAAATTGAACAAACTCAAGATTTGCCATCTTTAACCCGGCTTCGAGTGCTATAACCATTCCATCTCCTGTTGCAATAGAAGGGTTCGTTGATTCTTGAAATACTCTTCCCGCTCCTCCCGTTGCAAGCATAACCGCTCTACATTTTATTGGCAGAATGCTCTCTGCTTCAACATCAAGCAAAAAAGCCCCAACACATCTATCATCTTCAATCCACAACTTTATTCCCATCATAAAAGGAAGAGGCTTGATGTTTGTTATTGAAACCATTTTGAGCATTAAAACCCTTTCAATCTCTTTACCTGTATAATCACCCGAGTGGAGAATTCTATTAAGACGATGAGCACCCTCCTTTGTAAGGTGAAGTTCTCCCGATATTCTATCGAAATTTGCTCCATAAGAAATAAGTTCTTTTATCCTTTTTGGCCCATCCTGAACAAGCGCCCTTACAGCCTTTTCATTGCAAATTCCCCCTCCAGCGGTTATAGTATCCTCAAAATGGTTTTTGGGTGAATCATCCGGGTCAACCGCTGCTGCTATTCCTCCCTGAGCATAAAGCGTGTTTGACTCTCTTGGAAAATCCTTTGTAGCGATTATTACATCAAGTCCGCATCTTGCAACTTCAAGTGCACACCTTAATCCTGCAATTCCAGAGCCAAGAATCAAAACATCAGTTTTTAAAGGTTCTTCTATCTTAATCACTTAAAATCCGAGAAGTTTTCTAAAAAAGTTTCTTTTCTCTTCAGCCTTTGTCATAACCAAATCTTCAAGCTCGCCTCTATCAAAAAAGATCCCCTCACAAACGGTGCATTTATCAACCTTAATATTTACAAGTAGGACCTCCTCCATCTTGTGCCCGCACTTTGGACAACACATATAGTGCATTTTTTTCAACTCTTCTCTCTTTTTCTCCTCTTCGTCGTCTATTTTCCTTTTAACCTCCTGTTCTCTTTTTTTTCTGAACTCTTCAATCTTCTTTCTTTCCTGTTCTTTAATCCATTCTTCCTCTTTTTTCTTACCGTGTTCTTCTATTCCCATAAAAACCTCCTTAAGTTGCAATTTTATTTAAGTTTTCTCAAATTATCAAGAGTTAGTAGGGAAAAATTAGCATAAAAACCACACCCGAGAGAACGCCTGCGACAAAATTTATAGATTTAATTTTGATGAACTCCTTTGGTGATTCTGCAAGAAGTGGCAACATCCCATGTCCGTCCTGAACTACGCTTGATGCAACAAGCGTTGAAAATGGCATAATTCCATTTACAAATCCCATTACGAAAATGAGGTGGGGACCAGATTCAGGCAAAATTCCAATTAAAGCGGCAACGATAATTGCATAAAATTGATGGTTTTTAATCAAAGTCTCGACAAAATCAGCCCTAACTTTTATTATTTCCATCGCAAGAAGTGCAAAAAATGTCCATAGAAAAAGTTTAAGAAGGTGTTTTTTTAAAATATGTTTTAAAAGATGCTCTTCAATAAAGTGGTCTGAAGCAAAAAAAATAACAGAAAATCCTATTAACGAAGAGGCAATCAACGCAAACCTCTCCCAATTCCACTCCTTTTCTCCCAAAAAACCAAAGAGGACAAGGACAAAAATTATTAGAAATGCCAAAAGGAGAAAAATCCTCATAAAAGACCATTCCGTAAAAGTTGCCCTTTTATAGCTCTCTTTTTCTAAAGTATGAATAACAAGTTCATCATTTCTCTCTTTGACTAAAAAGAATTGTTTGCCAAAAATTCTATCAATGACAATTCCCACAACTATTCCATAAAAAAGTAAAAACAAAAAGAGAATAAGAGCCATTTTAGGCATCATTGCAAGCATAACGAAGGCTTCATCTCCTGATGAAGCGATCATACTCCCAATCAATATTCCCCTTGAAATAACACCGTGAAGAAATAAGGAAACTGCTGTAAATGAACCAAGACAACCTGGAACCGTTGCAATCAAAGTTACAGATAAAAATTGAAACACCCCACCTTTTACAAGCCATTTTGAGAGGGTTCCAGAAGACAAAATGTTTAAGAATTCAATAAGCATCATCATTGTAAGGACAAAAAATGTAATCATAACAGAAATTCTTAATGTTTCGAAAAGCATTTTAACAAATTCCATCTATTTTCCTTCTGTCTTTTTGCACAAGCAGAATTTCCCCTCTCTTTTTAAATAACTATGAATCGGGCATTTTAAACTCTCTTTCTCATAGACAACATCACCTTTTTCAAGAGTAACTGCTGCCTTGTTTATGAGAGCTTGAGCCAATTTCTTTCTACCGCTTAAAAGAATTCTTGCAAAAGTTGCCCTTGAAACTCCCATCATTTTACAGGCATCTTTTTGATAGAAACCGCTTAAATCAGAAAGCCTTATCGCTTCAAACTCGTCATAAGTGAGGACAACACTCTCTTTTCTTCCTGTGAAGATATGAGGCTCATTCTCTTTCTTAAATTTTATGTGAATCTTTCTTAAAATTTTACTTCTTGCCATATCAAGTTATGAGCATATGCTCATTTCAAAAAAATGTCAAGAGAGATTGAATTGGAATCAGGAAATCTTGACAAAACAAAAAGTCTCCTGGATAATTAAGTTCTAAGTGAAAGGCGATTTAATGATGAGTTTAATTAAAAATGGTAAATTGTTGCAATTCTCCAAAGATCCCTTGAATGAGCAAAACTCTTACTCCTTACTTTCAAAAAAGGACAAATAGGAAAGTGATAAATAAAATTATATTGGGAGATAGTCTGAAGGTTCTCCCTCAAATTGAAGATAACTCAATAGACCTTATTCTAACTGACCCTCCCTACTTTTTGGACAAAATGGATAACAACTGGAATCATCAAAGGGTTTCTAAAATAACAGACTATTGTAATGTTGTAAAGTCTCTACCTCCGGGAATGAAATTTGATAAAAAACAGGGGATACATTTTTATCAATGGTATTTAGGAATATCAACAGAGTTATACCGGGTGCTAAAACCAGGTGGATTCTTTTTTTCATTTTCGAGTCCCAGACTTTATCACAGGATGGTTTCTGCGGTTGATGATGCGGGTTTTTTAATAAGGGATTGTTTTATCTGGCTTTATACGCAAAATCAGCCTAAAGCGATGTCTCTTAATCACTTTATTGATAAATTAAATTGTGATAAAGAATCTAAAACTGAATTAAAAGAGAGATTAAATGGTTGGAAGACCCCTCAAATAAAATCTTGCTTTGAGCCGATTATGATGGCTCAAAAGCCCTGTGAAAAAACATTTTTAGAAAATATGCTTAACTATTATGTAGGACTTGTAAACACAAATGCGAAAATTGGGAATGACATGTTTCCCTCTAACGTCGTAACTACAGAACCAGTTAATAAAAATATAGATACGTGCTTTCTTTTGCCAAAACCAACTAAAGAAGAAAAGGGAGAATTTAACATCCATCAGACAGTCAAGCCATTAGCAATTTGTGAATATCTGATTAAACTAACAACTTTTTCAGAATCTGCAGTTGTCCTTGATCCTTTTGTTGGAAGTGGCACAACCTGTGTTGCAGCAAAGAAATTGCAAAGAAAATATATTGGAATTGATAGTAATCCAGAGTATGTTAAGATTGCATTGAAAAGGTTAGAGAATATAGAGAAAGACATAATATATAAGAATAAGAAAGAAGAAAAGCAACTTACTCTATTTGAATCCGGGAAGAGATATTGAATAATCAAAGAGGTAAAATAATAATGATGAACAGATAAAGAGTATTCATAGAAGATTATTAAAGGAGATTTTTTGGAAAATCTTATGAAGGTAAGTGATTTTGTTCAGAACAATACTTAATTTTAAGT
>DHFQ01000152.1 GCA_002402325.1 Candidatus Aminicenantes bacterium UBA4820 | reverse complement strand
GGAGGAGCATTTACCTGCGTCAAATCAAGATGTAAATCAATATCGGATTTTGGGTTAAGTAGATAATATTGCTTTAACTGTGCAATAGGATTATAATAAAAATGAGGTAAAAAAATGAGAGCATTTTATTTTAAAAATAAATCAAAAATAGTAAAAAAGATAAGGCAACACAAGATAGCGTTCATTAAAATTCTAAAACGATTGTATCTTGCAAAGGATATGTTCTATGATGAAAAATAGGCAAAATCACCTCTATCAGACCAACCATATTCCACCCTTTGAGGGAAAAAAGGTTAAAGAATCTTTGTTTAGTAATGACATTTCTATTAACCCTGTTTTTGATTTATCGCAATCGGTAGTCCTTTTCCACGGCGACTGCCTTGACCTCTTAAAAACCATTCCCGATGAAACAATCCAGCTTGTTGTAACCTCACCTCCTTATAACATTGGCAAAGAATATGAAAAAAGACTTCGCCTTGACCTCTATGTTGAACAGCAAAGAAGGGTGATCAAAGAATGCATCAGAGTTCTCAAGCCAGAAGGAAGTTTATGCTGGCAGGTGGGGAATTATGTTGAAAAAGGCGAAATTATTCCACTGGATACAATCTTATACCCTGTTTTTTCAAGTTTTAATTTAAAAATGAGAAACAGGATAGTCTGGCGATTTGAACACGGACTTCATTGTAGTAAAAGATTTTCAGGTCGCTACGAGACAATTGTCTGGTTCACCAAAAGGGATGATTTTATATTCAATCTTGACAATGTGAGAGTCCCACAAAAATATCCCGGAAAGAAATACTTTAAGGGACCAAAAGCAGGGCAATACTCTTGCAATCCTTTGGGAAAGAATCCAGGTGATGTATGGGATATCCCAAATGTCAAAAGCAATCACATAGAAAAGACAGAGCATCCCTGTCAATTTCCTGTTGCACTCATAGAAAGGCTTGTTTTGAGTATGACAAACGAAGGCGACTGGGTATTGGATCCTTTTGTTGGAACGGGGACAACAATTATATCAGCCATAAGACATGGAAGGAAGGGAGCAGGCGCTGAAACTGTTAAAAAATACATTGATATTGCAAAAGAAAGAATAAAAAAAGAACTGAGTGGAACGCTTCACACTCGTCCAATGGATAAACCCATTTATGACCCACATTCAGAACACAATAAACTGACTCTTTCACCATTCGGGAGGTTAATTGGTGTTAACGAATCTGACATTGAGGTAAAGAAGTAGGAGAAAAATGTGAAAATAGTTGAAATCTATTCCCATCTGAATGGATTAGAATTTCTCCTTGTCCACAAGCTTGAGTTATGGAAGGAAGTCAAAAATGTAATAGAAAACATAGATGCTTCAAAATGCAAAACTAAAGTGTCAAAAGAAAAAAGAAAAGCAGGTCAGATTCTTTTTAGCCCTGTTTGTCTCAATAACGAATTTAAAAAAAGGTTAAGAGTAAAGGGATGGAAGGAAAGCAGAGTCATTTATTGGGTTACAAAAAATGAGAAACTCATAAGGAAAACTCTTTCACTTCAAGCGTTAGAACAGAAAAAGGAAATAGAATCCGCTGGTGAAAAAGCAATTTACAGTTACAATCAGACCGATTTTGTCAAAGAGAGAGTTGCGATTGAAGTTCAGTTTGGCAAATACTCTTTTGTCGCTTATGATCTTTTTGTCAAACACCTTGCCTTCTATGTTAAAGACACCATAGATGTCGGGATTGAAATTCTTCCAATGAAATCACTCCAGAGCCAGATGAGTTCAGGCGTGGCATACTACGAAGGAGAGTTCTACAATGTTATTAGACACGGAAGAGGAGTTCCCGCAGTTCCCCTTGTTTTAATTGGAATAGATGAGAGATAAAAACGATGAAAGAGATAACCAGAAAGAAATCAGACCAAAAGTCAACCGTCTCATCTTCCAGTTACAACTTCAAAGACTTCGTTTTTTGAAAACCATTAGCCTTACCTATTTCTCCACAACCAAAGAATTTCAATATGTCTTATTGGCAAAGAAATCTGTCAGGACTCTTTAGAAATGTCACATTGTAAAAAAAATTAGTAGCGTTATTGCGTCGGTGATTTTTTATATTGTTCAACACACTTTACAATTTTCAATTTACAATGTTTTTCACGCAAAAACATCGCAGCCTTAAGACCTACGGTGAAGGATATTTCATTAAATGTTTTTTTCGAAATTTGATGGAAGCCTTTTTATTTCAAATTTTGATGGATCTTTGATTTTATCCTCTTCAATGATTATATTTTGGGGAAGGTCAAACATCCCATCATTTTCATCTATGAACTTCTTGACATAACTTGAGACTTTCACAAGATACATCTTTTCTTTTGAGGTGTTCTGCAATTGTTTCAAAATTCCGTTTAGAACCCTCCATGGAGCTTTAATTTTCCCCTTTCCCTCACAACAGGGGCAGGTTGTGTAATAAATTTTTTCAAGAGGCTTTGAAGTCCTCTTTCTTGTCATCTCCACAAGCCCAAATTCTGATATTTTTAAAATTCTCGTTTTGGCGAAGTCCGCTTTTAAAAATTCCTGTAACCTTTGAATCAGTTGCTCTCTGTGGCTTTTTTCAGCCATATCAATAAAATCAATGACTATTATTCCACCCAGATTTCTTAATCTCAACTGCCTTACAATTTCTTCTGCTGCTTCAAGATTTATCTTGAAGGCTGTCTCTTCAAGAGATTTTTTACCGACAAACCTCCCTGAATTTACATCAATCGCAACAAGTGCTTCAGTAGGCTGAATGACGATGCAACCACCTGAGGATAACCACACTCTTGGTTTCAACGCTTCTTCAAGCTCTGGTTCAACATTGTACTCTTCAAGAATGTCCTTTTCATTTTTCCATAAAGTAATTTTGATCTCCTTTTCTTTAATTCCATTTAGAGACGAAGATATTTCTTCTGCCAATTCTTCATCATCGGTTATCAACTTTCCTTTGGATTTGACGAGGATTTCTCTCACTGCCTTTAGAGGCAAAGAAAGCTCCTGATGAAGAAGGGTTGGAGCATCACCTTTTTTTATTTTTAAAGAAATCAAACTCCACTGCTCAACAAGACTTTGCATCTCTGAAGAAAGTTCATCAGAAGAGGCACTTTCTGCTGCTGTCCTCGCAATAAAACCGCCTTCAAAATCCCTTTTCAAAACGGACAACATTGATTTAAGCCTTTCTCTTTCTGAGTCTGAAACTTTTTTGGAAACTCCTATTTTGCTTGAATATGGTGAAAAAACAAGATAATTTCCTGGAAGTGATATGCAGGTCGTAAGCCTTGGACCCTTCTGTCCAATTGATTCTTTTGTTACCTGCACTACGATTTTATCACCAACATTCAGTGATTTTAGAGGGTGCGGCTTTTGTTCTCTTTCTCCACTTAAGAAGGGAATCATATCTCCTTTATAGAGAAATCCATCCTTTTCAAGCCCTATGTCAATGAAGGCACAATCAACTCCTGGAAGCACTTTGTTAACTTTCCCGAGATAGATATTACCTACAATTCCGCAAAGGTGTTTGGGTTCTATAAAATATTCTACAAGTTTTCCGTTTTCGAAAAGCGCAATTTTTGTGAAAAGGTAATCTTTTGCTGCAATAAGTTCAACATTCATATAATGATAAAACTCTCCTGATCCAAGTTAAAAAGTTTACCTCAATAAAGGCATTATGTAAATAGTTAAAATTTCTTTCTTTTCCTGAAATCGTCGCCATTTATAATAACCGTTCTGCACATCTCATAAAGCCTTGACCTGCATCTTGTTCCTATTCTCTCTATTAGTGAATCTTCCTTTCCTTGAGCGTCATCAGAATAATTCGTCGTAAGCAGTGTGGGAAGGGATTTATTGTATCGCTGAGTTATTATATACAAAAGAGTATCTTGAGCCCACAAAGATGAGACACAACCCAATTCATCTATGAGTAAAAGTTCAGAGTCCGCTATTGGAGATAAGATCTCATATTCAGAAAAGTCTTTATTTCCATAACTTGCCCTTATTTCTCTGTATAGTTCATTCAAATCAACGAATTTTGCAGGACTTTTTTTCTTAAACATTATTTCATTTAATATTGCAACCGCAAGATGGGTTTTTCCAACTCCGCAGGGACCCATAAAAAGAAGACCGTTGGGCTTTCCTTTCTCAAAGGCGGGATACTCTTCAGCATATTTTTTTGCAACTTCATAAGCCTCTTTTATTGAAGAGTTATCCTTTATCACCTGAAAATTATCAAAATTGCATCTATTTTTATAAATCTCTGGTATCCCTGCAGATTGCAATAAAAAGGTGAACTTCTCCGTATCCTGACAGGAGCAGGGAATTGAGTAAGTTATCCCATCAATCTCTTTAAAAACAAATCCACTATCCTGACATTTTTTACAGGAAGGTTCAGCCATTTACTATCCTTTAAAAAAACTTCTAATCTTTTTTCTAAACGCAAACAAAATGACAAAGAAAAGTAGAGTTAAAACTATAAATTCAATCCACACCGCAAGGATGTGATAAAGCCCGTTTATTTCAACAATGTGAGTTTTTGCAAAATATCCTACCGAGCAGATGAAAAGAGCATAAAGAGTGTTTCCAATAATTGATGCAGAAATTACGGAAAAAAGGTTCGTTTTATAAATCCCTGCAATTGGAAATATCGTGGGTTTTACCCCGGGAAGAAATCGATTAAAGACCATTATTAAAAAAGAAAATTTTAAAAATCCATTTTTGAGTTTTAAAATGGCTTTCTGCACTCTTTTTCCAAAAAATGAAATAAATCTCTCATTAGAACAAAACCTGTATGCGAGAAACGACCCCACAATTCCACCTATCGCTATTCCCAATCCAACGGAAATAAGACTTTTCCCTTTGAATGCTGCGTAAAAAGAGAGAAGAAGCATAGTCAAATCACCGGGTAGAGGTGGAACGACATATTTAAGCATTGCTGCAAAAAATGATATAGCAAAAACAAGATAGATGGAAATATTCAAAGATTCAAGTATCAATTCTGAAATGGTTTTTTCCATTTTTTAAAAGGGAATATCATCATCCTTTTCTGAAGGTTCTGGCTCTTCTAACTGTTCTTCGTTGCTTGTACCACTATTTGCCTTTCCTAAAAAAAGAACCTGAGAAGCCTTTATTTCAAAGATGGTTCTATTCTGTCCCTCTTTGTCTTTGTACTGTCTTGAAGAGATAGAGCCTTCAATGTAGACCTGCTTTCCCTTTTTAAGGTATTGTCCGCAATTCTGGGCAACCTTACCGAAGGCAACAATCCTATGCCACTCTGTATGGTCTATAAAATTTCCATCTTTGTCCTTTCGCCTCTCAGAAGTTGCCAAATTAAATGTTGCAATCGCTGTTCCGTTTGGTGTGAACTTAACTTCAGGATCGGTTCCTAAATGTCCTATCAAAATAACTTTATTTACTCCTGACATCTTTTTCTCCTTCCTGCTTTATTATAACAATTTTTTGAAGTATTATAAAATGTTAGAATGATTAGAGTAATTGGAGGCATTTACAAAGGAAGAGTTTTGAAGACGGGAAAGAAGTTATCCACCCGCCCAACCCCTTCAATTGTTAGAGAGGCTCTCTTTGACATAATCGGAGCAGATATTGAAGGAGCGACTTTTCTTGATCTTTATGCAGGGTTTGGAAGCGTCGGAATAGAATCCATAAGTAGAGGAGCATCTTATGTTCTTTTTGTCGAAAAAGATTTCTCGGCTTCTAAACTAATAAAAGAGAACTTAAATATGCTTTTAATAAGTCAATGTTCAGATGTTCTCTGCCTTCCTGTCGAAAAGTCGTTAAAGACAATTCAAATTCAAAGGATTAAGTGGGATTTCATTTTTTTAGACCCACCATTTAAAGATAACCCATTTCCTTTTATTCTTGAAACGATTGAGCAAAACAATATTTTAAAAAGAGAGGGAAAAATTATTATTCAGCATCAAAAAAACTTTCATCCCCGAATTCCCTATTCCTTTACGATCGACAGGGAGTATTCTTATGGTGATAATCTTCTTCTATTTTTGAAAAGGATTTTAAAATGAAACATATTCTTATTGGAACAATCGGCCATATTGACCACGGCAAGACGACCTTGCTTAAAACACTTACCAATATTGATGCGGATAGATTAAAAGAGGAGAAGGAGAGAGGAATAACAACAGATATTGGTTTTGCATTTATGAAAGAGGAAGATTTGCAAATTCACTTTGTTGACCTTCCAGGACACGAGAAATTTATCAAAAATATGGTCGCAGGGGCAAGTGGAATCTCTATGTTTCTTCTCGTGGTATCCGCAAACGAATCAGTGATGCCTCAAACAGTTGAACATCTTGAAATTGTTAAATATCTTGGAGTTTCAAAGGGAGTTTCAGTAATTACAAAGTGCGACCTTGCTTCAGATAGTGATTTAAAAACTGTTAAAGGTGAGGTCTATGACCTTCTAAAATCGGAAGGTTATGAAGAGATACCAATTTTTGAGATAAGTTCTAAAACGGGTTTTGGTATTGAAAATTTGAAAGATTTCCTTTTTAAATCCGCAAAAGAGATGGAAATTACGAATTTAGACAGGCAATTCAAGATGTGGGTTGACAGAGTTTTCTCTCTTAAAGGTTTTGGAACAATAGTAACGGGGACAATAAAATCTGGAGTTGTTAAAGTTCAGGATGAAGTCTCCTTTTTTCCTTCAAATCAAAGAAGCGTTGTAAGAGGAGTTCAAGTGTTTGGAGAGGAGAGAATTGAAGGCTTTTCTCAGGAGCGATGCGCAATAAATGTCCCTCAAGTTCCATTTGGTGAAATTAAAAGAGGAGAATTTGTTTATAAGGGCGACCCAATTTTCAAATCAAATTTGTATTATGCAAAATTGGAAATAAAAGAGAATAGATTAAAAAGAAACCATGAATATGAATTTTACACAGGTACAACCTCTTCACTTGCAAGGATAATTCTTAAAGAAAAGGAGGATTTTTCAATATGTCAAATAAAACTTTCTGCGGATCTTCCACTCTCTTTTAAAGATAGATTTATTTTAAGAATGCCCTCGCCTCTAAGGACAGTTGGAGGAGGAGAGATTCTCCTTCCATCATCAAGAAAGGTTAAATGGAATTCTCAATTATCAGGAAAAATGGTTGAATTATTGAAAAAAGGCAATATTGAAAGTGTTATGTTTGCATCAATTGTAGAGGGAGAGGAGTGGGGAACAAATATAAGTGATTTGAGCAAAAAATTGAATCTTAATAAAGAGGTAGCAAAAGAAAAGTTAATTGAATTCAAAAATAGTGGAAGTGTAATCTTTTTTGATGAGATTGATTGGGTCATTGAATCTTCCCACTTTTCAACTCTGAAACAGAAAGTTTTAAAGTTTGTTTTAACAAGGCATAAAGTTCCCTCTCAAAGGTTGTGGTTGAACAAAGAGGAAGTTTTGAACCATTTTAGCAAGATGCTCAACTTAAGACAGATAGAAGCAGTGCTTAAATTTCTTGTTTTAGAAGACAAATTAAAAATTGAAAGGGATAGAGTAAAAGCAACAGAGTTTCAATTTTTGCTAAACGAAAACCAATCCAAAATCTACAAAGAATTGGTGTCGCTTCTTAATATGAATGAAATAAATTTGGTTGAAAAGGAAGCCCTTTTCAATCTGGCAAAAGAAAATGATAGATTCTTAATCGCTTTGCTTATAGAAGAATATGAACTCGTCTCCTCTGGTAAAGGCGAGTTTTTCATTTCAAAAAAAGGTCTTAATGAAATCAAAAGAAAACTGATTGATTTAAAGAGAAAGGGAACGATTAAATTCAAAGTCCCTTTATTTAAAGAAATCTTTAATCTAACAAGAAAAAGTGCAATACCACTGCTTGAATTTCTTGATGATAATAAAATTACAAAAAGAATTGGTGATGAAAGGGAGATAATTATCAATGAAAATTAGAGATTTTTATTACTTTGATTGCAACGCCACTCTTCCAGTTAGAAAAGAAGCGTTAAAGGCGTATCTTGAGGGAGAAAAATTTGCCTTTGCAAATCCTTCATCTTCTTATCCACCCGGAAAAGTTGCAAAGGAGTATCTTGAAAATTCAAGAAAAACAATTCTAAACAAATTAAACTTTGATGGCGACCTGATTTTTACTTCATCCGCAACCGAATCAAACCATATCGCCCTTCTCTCTTACGCTCAAAATCAAAAAATAGAAAGAATCGTAATGTCAAAGGTTGAGCATCCAGGCGTTTATGAATTAAGAAATGTGTTAAGAGGGATGGGTAAAGATGTTTGCGAAGTTTCTGTAGATAAAAATTGCCTCATTGATCTAAACCAACTTCAATCATTTTTAAAGGAGAAAAGAAGCGCGGTTGCTTTAATATTTGCCCACAATGAAACAGGTGTAATTCAAAACTTTGCGGAAATTGCAAAGATTTGCCTTAGATACAACGCCTTGCTTCATCTTGATTGTGTTCAGGCGTTTTCAAAAGTTGAACTTCCCTTCAAACAATATTTTCCAGACACTTTGAGCATTGCATCACACAAAATCGGTGGCCCAAAAGGTGTTGCGGCACTGGCTTTTAAAAAAAGGGTTAAGTTATATCCAATGCTTTACGGAGGTGGACAGGAAAAGGGGCTTAGGTCTTCAACAGAGAGCGTTCCTTTGATCTACTCATTTGCCAAAGTTTCAGATTCAATTGACATAGAGAAATATAAAACTGTTGAAACTCTTAGAAACTATTTTGAAGAAAAGTTATCCTCTCTTTTAAAAATAGAAATTTATGGAAAAAACGCTTTAAGACTTCCAAACACTTCATTTTTTTCATTAAGAGATTTTGATGGAAGAGAGATTCAAAAGACACTTTCAAAAATCAATATATGCGTTGGAACCGGTTCTGCCTGCCACGCATCTTCATCAATCCTTCCAAAAGTGATTCTTGAGATGGGATACAAAGATGTTCAATTCCCTTTGAGGGTAAGTTTTTCTTATAAAACAAAAAAAACTGATGTTTTATACCTTCTTAAAAAACTTGGAGAGGTTACAAAAATGGTATAATAAAATTCTGGAGACAAAATGAAAGAATTTCTTGAAGACATCAATTTTTTCAAAATAATTGACAACATTAACGATGGAGTGATCGTTACAGACAAAGAGAGAAAAATAGTCTACATCAATGAAAAAGGAAGAAAACTTCTCAAATACAAAGAGGGAGAAATTTTAAAGGTAAAGTGCAAAAGCATAACACAAACTTCAAGGTGTGATGATGAATGTCCTATGACAATGGCAATTTCTCAAAATAGGGATATTGATAACATTGAAATGTGGTACACAACCAAAGATGGAAACAAATTTCTCTCAAGGACAAAGGTCTTGCTTCTTAAAAATAGCGCGGGGGAACTGATAGGCGGTGTTGAGATTTTTAGAGATATAACTCAAATAAAGGAGATTCAGGAGGAGTTTGAATCACAGTATAACTTTTCAAATATAATAGGAAAAAGTGCTTCTATGAATCAGGTTTTTGACCTTATCAAAATGGTTTCAAACACCGATTCCACCTGCCTTATCACGGGAGAAAGCGGAACGGGAAAGGAACTTGTAGCGAATGCCATCCATTACAACTCTTTGAGAAAAGAGAAACCGCTTGTTAAAGTCCATTGCGCAGCCTTGAACGAAGGAGTTCTTGAAAGCGAACTTTTTGGTCATGTCAAAGGTGCCTTTACAGGTGCAAACTGGGACAAAGTTGGAAGGTTTGAATACGCAAGCGGAGGTAGTTTATTCCTTGATGAGATTGGCGAAATCCCACCATCTATGCAGGTAAAGTTGTTGAGGGTTATACAGGAGGGAGAACTTGAAAGAGTCGGCTCCTCTAAGACAATCAAAATTGATGTGAGGCTGATTGCCGCTACAAACAAAAATCTTGAAGAGGAGGTTAGAAAGGGCTCTTTCAGACAGGATCTTTACTACAGGTTGAATGTTTTTAAAATAAATCTTCCTCCATTAAGAGAGAGAAAAGACGATATTCCAATTCTTGTTGACCATTTCATAAAGAAAGTCTCATCAAAAATGCCGCAGAAGGAAATAATTGGAATTGAAGCAGAGGCATTATCAAGGTTGATGGAATATGATTATCCCGGAAATGTAAGAGAACTTGAAAATGTCATTGAACATTCAGCAATAAGGGCGAGAGGAAAATATATCAAGGCATCCGACCTGCCCCTTCCTTTAATTCCATTGCAGATAAATTCTGAAATGAAACTTCATCAAATAAATGTCCCCCTTCAAAACCTTGAGAGGGAACTTATTGTCAAAGCCCTTGATGAGACGAGATGGAGAATATCAAAAACCGCATCAAAACTTGGCGTATCAAGAGTTACCCTCTGGAGAAAAATGAAGGAGTACGGAATAGAAAAAAGAGATTAGGAAAAATTAGATAGATAATAGGCAATTCGTTTGTTTGTAAATTACATTTTTTCACCAAAAAACCTCTAACGTCCATGCCTGCGTTTACCTTGTTAAAAAAAGGCTCTCCAAAGGAGAGCCTTTTATATTGCATAAAACTTTTCTTTAGAACTTTATTTGTAGAGTTAACTGATACCTGTTTTCATCAGGGATTTTATCTGTCGAGTTGTATCTTTCTGTGTGCTTAAGTCTCTGGTAATCAAGAAGGAAGGCATTATTTTTAAAGAAGAAGTTTGCGATGCCAAAAATGTATCTTTTCTGGATGTCCTCGTTTCCTTTAAGTATTAAAATGTCCTTTGTATCGGGATCGTAGTAATCGTATCTTCCTATGATTCTCCACTTTTTTGATGAGGTCATTTTAACTTCGCCAAAAAATGAGTAGCCTTTTTGTGAGTATCCCTTGAAAATATCATCAAAAGCCACTTTCCCAATTACATAGTCATCAGGGGTGTAATACCTATTTCCCGCTGAGTTACCTGTTCCTTCAAAATATTGTCCGATTAGAGTGAACCAGGGATGTTGATAACTTATGGCAAAAGCGTCAAGTTTCCAATCGGGATAAATGAGTTTTCCTTTGAACTCTCCATCCTTTGTATATCTTGTATCATCTGCAACATTGCCTTTTCCTCTTACACCAAAATAGTGAAGTTGCAATCCCGTGAGTAATTCGGGAAAAGGCCTTAAGGCTAAATGAGAAGCCACAACTTTGTTCGTATTCTTTTCACCTGAAGTGAATCCTCCACCATTATAAACTCCGAGTTGAAAAGAGCCCCATTTAGCGGCATAAGATGAAGAAACATTTTTGAGATAATCTTCAGGAAGAGTTTCACCAAATCCAACTCCAAAAAGTATCCCTGTATCTGCTGTCTGGCCAAGCCCAATCCTGTCCATAAAATGGGGATCCTGCATTCTGTAAGCGTTTGCATTTTCTTCAAAATCAAACCATGGGAATTGGGTTGTGCCAAATCTTATGTATGGGCTATTAAAATATTTGTTTCCCTTAAAATGAAAATCGGCATAAAGGAATTTAACCCGACACTTATAATCGCCGGATGAATCAAGCGTTACATCGGGTGTAAATCTTACATTTAGGTATGGAGTTATCTCTTTTCTAACATCAAGATATCCCCTTTTCAGAACGAATTTATTGTATGCTTTACTTCCATCTTCCTGAGTTGCATCAAAAGAATTACCGTTCTGGTAAGAGATAAAATATGTCCCCCCTATTGAGAGTCCCTTCAAAGCATCAGGTAAAGGTGGTTTTGTAGATTTAACGGCTTCTTCTACAACCTTTTTGCTTTCAACCCTGTCCTTTTCCTTTTTCTTGTCATACTCTTTTTGAACACTTTGAGCCTCTTCAACAGTTAAAACTTTTTTTTCAACAAGAAGTTGTAACAAAGGATCAAGTTCTTGAGAAAAAAGGGTAACCCCAAAGCAGACGAAAACGGCCATCATAAAAAAAGCAACTAACTTACGCATAAAATCCTCCTTTCAAGTAACACTCCTTTAAGAGTGTTACTATACTCTTTTCGGAGTGCTTTGTCAACACCCCCCAATGAGAAAAGGGATACAAATATGGGTCTGGAAAGTTTGGAATCACTTTTTTTTTTCAAAAAGAGAAAGGAAAATGAATTTCTAACCCAAAATCCGATATTGCATCAGCTCCTTATTGTTAAAAGATAATACCAATC
>DHFQ01000088.1 GCA_002402325.1 Candidatus Aminicenantes bacterium UBA4820 | reverse complement strand
GCCCTCTGGTAAAAAGCCTGCCTTGAAAGCCCTGATTCTCTTGCGCTCTCCTTTATGTTAAATGAGTTTCTTTTTAAAATTTCAAGAATCAACTCTCTCTCATATTTTTTTAACTTCTCATCAAGTGGCAATTTCCCCTTAGGTTCTAAAAACTTATCAAACTCTATACTTCTTTCATCAATCTTTCCACTTTTTAAAGAAGAGACAATCAATCTCTTCGTAATATTTTGAAGTTCTCTCACATTTCCATAAAACGGATGGGAAAGAAGTTTGAGGATTACCCCCTTTTCAACTAAAGGCTCTTTTATTTTCTCTTTTTCGCACTCCTCCTTTAGAAACTTTTCAAAGATGAGGGGAATGTCCTCTTTTCTCTCTCTTAGAGGTGGAACCTCTATCGCCAAAACCTTCAACCTGTAATAGAGGTCTTCTCTAAAATTGCCTTTCTCAACCTCTTCTTCAAGATTTCTGTTTGTTGCAGTAACTATCCTTGCATTTGAGGTTAAAGTAATGTTTGAACCAAGGGGTTGAAAAGTTCCATCCTGTAAAAATCTAAGGAAATGGGACTGTGTCTCAAGAGGAAGTTCACCAATTTCATCAAGAAAAAGTGTAGAATCCTTTGCTGCCGAGACAAGCCCCTCTCTGTCAGAATCAGCACCCGTAAAAGAACCTTTTTTGTAACCAAAAAGTTGGCTTGTTGCAAGGGTTGGTGTTAAATTCGCACAGTTAAAAGCGATCCACTCCTTTTTGCTTCTTTTTGATAAAAGATGAATCCCTTTTGCGCAAACTTCTTTTCCTGAACCTGCCTCCCCCGTTATCAGAACGGGGAAATTAAACTGAGATGCTTCGATGATTTTCTTTTTTACATTTTTGATTTCCTCAGAATTTCCCAAAATCAACTTATCAAGTAAAGAAAATTCCTCTTCAACCTCATCCTCTTTTAAAGAAGTTTTGTTTTCGTTCAAAAGTTCAAGGTAGACCGAAAAAAAATCAACGGCTTGAGAATTGTATTCCCTTGATAAAATGCCACCCCAGAAACCTTTTTCAGATTTTGATGAAAAGAGGTGATAATCTAAAATCTTTTTTTCTCCAACAAAATTGATTTCCTTTAAAATGTTTGATTTGATGAATGTTTCAGGGACATCGCCTTCGTAAAATAAAGATCCATCTTCTTTCACTATTAAAACCCCTGAAACTTTTGAGTATTTTAAAAATTGTTTAAGACTCTCCTTTAAATCAAGGCTCTTCACCTTTGAAAGAAAATTTAATTTATCATCGCTTTGTTGCACTGAAGACTCTTTTTTCTTCCCTTCTTTTAGTTGAAGAAGAGAATCGAAAATCCCCTTTATTTTATTCTCCTTTATGAATTTTTCAATTTGTAAAATTTCATCATCTTTTAAAACGGGCAACCTTCCTATCTTTAGTAAAATAGAAAAAGAAAAAGCCTTTATAAAGATGTTGTTGTATTTGTCTGCAATTTTAAGCGATTTATTTGCCCAATATTCAATCTTGTCGTTAGAATTTGATGAAAGTGCCTCAGCAATATAGTAGGTCATAATTGAAAGTGGTGAACACTTCTCAATAATTTTATTTTTTATCTCCTCGTCATTTTTTGAAACTGGAATTATTTTCTTCGATGAAGCTAGCAAAAGAATTGAATAATACTCAAGAAAATAATCTGGTCCTAAAGATAAAACTTCGTCTTTTTCAAGACTTTTAAGAAGTATATAAAGGCTTTTGAAGTCATTTAAATTGAAAAGTAAGTTTGCCTTCAAAATGGTCAAAGAGAGAAAAAGTTCTTTACTCAAAATTTTTCTATTTTTTAGAGATTTTTCGATTTCCATAAGAGCCGGGAAAAATTCACCTCTTAAATAGAGAATCCTTGCAAGCCAGTATGACTCTATTATTTTTTCAATTGGAGATTTCTTTATGTTCTCAGCTAAATTTTCAACTGCTTTTTGTGCCTTTAAAAGAGAGCCCTCTTCAACCTCAAGTATGATTTGGTCAAAGATGATCGTTTCTTCAAGATTCTTTGAACGAAGAACCTTTGCTTGTAAAAGTGCGGTATGCAGGTGTTCCCTTGCCTCGTCAAATCTACCCAATAAACGAAGTATGTTTGCAATTTCGACATTTAAAAGCGCTTCGTAATAGTGGTATCTTCCACCTTTTGCCCCCTTTAAAGATTCTTCTGCAAAATTGAGTGCGCCTTTTAAATCATTTTTATTTCTTGAGCTCAATGAGAGAAGATAATTGTACAATAATTTTTCTTTCTCATCCTTTTCATCCATCTTTTGAGAAAACTCTTTTAAACACTCATCACTTTTTTCAATCTCACCTGAATTGAGATAAAGTGTTGCAAGTTGGTTTAAAACCTTTAAGTAATTTCTTTTCTCCTTTTCATTTTTTAACATTGAAAGGAGTTCTCCTTCTCCCTCTTCAACATTTCCAGAAATCCAGAGACTTCGTGCCTTCAAAAGTTTTAAAATAAATTTGTCTTCTTCATCAATCTTTTTTACTTTACCGCAATTTTGGAGCACAAAAGAGTTATCAGGAATAAAGGATTTTGCATAGATTTTGAGAAAAAGATATTCATCATCTTTCGGTTCCAATTCCGGAATATTCTCAAGCCCAACTTCTATTTGGCCAAACTCAATAAGCGATCTGGTCAAAAGTTTCTTCTTTTTCTCTTCATTTTTTTCATCCACAAATCTTTGATAAATTTCAAGAGGAGTTCCCTTTGTGAAATTTCTGTTCTTGATGCTTCTTAAAGGGAGAAGGGGACTAAAAGGTGAAACGGGTAGCGATTCCGCAGATAGAATGTAATCTAAAAGAGATTCGTCATCTTCAAATCCCAGATTTTTGGCGTTTTCTTTATACCATTTTTCTCCCTCTTTTGAAAGATAAAGAAGATGGAGATTGTTCACCTTTCCGACGACAGGAGACTCTTTATCAACACAAAGGATAACTTTTGAAGGTATTTTGTTTAAAATGGAGAAAAGCAAATTTTTAGTGTGCGAGTCAACCTTCTCACCATAAAATAATACACCCTTTTCCCTCTTTTCAAGAAGTTTTAAAAGTCCATCTTTTAAAATTTCCTCTTCTTTAGAAAGAAGATCGTTAAAAACTCTGGTTGCCTCGTCCGTATCTTCATAAAGAGAGAGAATAATTGGTTGAAGTGAAGAATAGGGAAAAGGTAGATTGGAATCACACTTGATAAAATCGTAAGAATTCAAATCTGACCAATTTTTCAATATGTTCTCATAAAAAATATTTTTTGGAGAAAATGAACGAATCTTTGATTCAAAGAAATTGCAATGATTCCACTCAACGCCAATTCCATAAGTATTGGGAATTGTGATTTTGATTCTATCCTCATAAATTGAATTAAAAACATCAAGAAAGAAGGATTCTAAATCGCAATTTTCTTCAAACTCATATTTTAAAAAAACTTCCTTTAAATTTTCAAACCTTTTGCTTGATTTCCCCCTTCGTATCTCCTTCGAGCCAAAAATAAGATCTTTTGAAAATGAAAAAATCTTTGGAAAGGTAAAAGAAAAATCTTCTTTAAAATTGAAAACTTTTATAAATGGACGATTCTCTTTATCAAGTGAAAAATCTTTTGGATCAAAATTGCAGAGGTTAACCCTTTTTAAAAAAGAGAGGCATGAAAGAAAGCCAATAAGCGAATTTGCCTTCTCCTCATCGTTTTTCAGATTCTTCAGGGAATAGCCCTCTTTTTTTTCAAAAGAGAGTGATGGGTGGTAAAAATTTAAAAACTTTTTTAATAATTCCTTATCTTCCGCCATTACTAACTTTTACATC
>DHFQ01000105.1 GCA_002402325.1 Candidatus Aminicenantes bacterium UBA4820 | reverse complement strand
ATATAGATCAATAAAAATAGATGAGAAGGAAATAGAATTTTCAGAAGGATTTACTGATCTTCATACCCTTGTCTATAAGAAAATTTTAAACAATGAAGGGCTTGGAATTGAAGATGCAAGAAAATCAATAGAACTTGTCTACAAAATAAGGAAAGAAGAGATTAAACCAACAACTTATGGGGAAGTCCATCCACTGCTAAAATGAAAAGCACAAAAAACTTTAAAATTGCGGTTTTAGGGACAGGGTCGATAGGAAGAAGACACCTCAGAATTTTAAATGAAATTGGAGTAAGCACTATTGCGGTTCCTGCAAGAAAAGAGAGACTTTTTGAGTTAAAAAAGGATGGATTTAAAACAGCAACTACTCTTGAAGAAGCAAAGAGAATGGGAGCGGTTGGAGTTATCATCTGCACGGATACTGGAAGACACATAAACGATTGCCTTACTGCACTTAACCTTGATTTACTCGTGCTTTGTGAAAAACCCCTTGCCACCTCCAAAGAGGAAGCTCTCAAGATTGAATCTCTTATATCAGGGAATCTTTTTGTCGGATACAATTTAAGGTATGACAGTGGTTTTCAAACCCTTTTTAACATAAAATCCGAGATAGGAGAATTTTTTTATATCTACTCTGAGTGTAGGTCTTACCTTCCTGAGTGGAGGAAGAATGTCAATTACCTTGAAAGTTATTCTGCAAGAGAGAATGAAGGTGGAGTAATACTTGATTTGAGTCATGAAATAGATTATCTTTGCTATTTTTATGGCATTCCAGAAAATGTTTTTGGAGTAAGGCGAAATTTCGGAATTTTAGGAATCAAGGGGGAGGAGTTTGCCTCGGCAATTTTTGATTATAAAGATTCATTAGCAGTTGTTACGATTGATTACATTTCAAGAAATCCTGTCAGAAGATGCATTTTATCGGCAAAAAATGGGGACGCAACATACGATTTTCTGTCGGAAAAGTTAATAATCAACCACGAAGGAAAAGAAAAAATTATGGAGTTTAAAAGAAAGCCTGACGAACTTTATAGAAAAGAGTTGGAAGAGTTTATCGGAATTATAAATGGGGAAAGGCGGCAATTTCTTGGAACTTACGAGGAATCACTCAATGTTTTAAAGGTAGTTGATTGTTGGAAGGGGTGCAAAATTTTTAAAGGGGATTGCCCTTGATTTTCAAAAATTAAAGTGGTTAAATTAAATATTTTTCAAGGAGGTTAAGATGAAATATTGTAAAAGGTGCGTTATGCCAGAGACAAGACCAGGGATTAAATTTGACGAAAATGGTGTGTGTTATCCATGTTTAAATGTTGAAAAAAGGAAAAAGACAGATTGGACAAAAAGGGCGGAGGAACTTAAAATCCTGTGTGATAAATATAGAAGAAATGATGGGTACTACGACTGCATAATTCCTGTGAGCGGAGGCAAAGACAGCCACTTTCAAACTTATGTAATGAAGGAGATTTACAAAATGCACCCTCTTCTTGTTAGCGTATGTGACTGGTTCACTCACACAAAGGCGGGTGAGCACAACATTCGTAATATATGTGAGGCTTTTGATTGCGACCTTTTAAGATTCAATACAAGTCCACTTACTCTTAAGAAGATGATTAGAATCTCATTTGAAGAGTTTCTTGCTCCGACCTGGCCTATTGATCTCGCCATTTACTCTGTTCCTTTAAAAATCGCCTATCAGATGAAAATTCCTTTTATCATCTATGGAGAGAATATTGCCTATGAATATGGAGGACCTGATGCGAAAGAGACATACAGCGCAAAAGATCAAATTAAAAATGATGTGGTGAAGGAAATAGACTGGAATTGGTGGTTTGAAAGAGGGGTAACAAAAAAGAAAATTGAATATATAAAGTACCCATTAAAAGAGATTCTTGACACTCTTGAGCCCATTTACCTCAGTTATTTTTATCCGTGGGATGGAATGAAAAATTATCAAATTGCAAAAAGGTTTGGATTCCACGATTCAAATGGTGAATGGAACAGGGAGGGATTTATTGAGAATTATGACCAGATTGATAGTATTGGTTATGTCATTCACGCCCAGCTCAAATATCCAAAATTTGGCCACCAGAGGGCAACGGATGTTGCATGTTACTGGATAAGAAATGGCTACATTACAAGAGAAGAGGGAATAAAGTTGGTAAAAGAAAATGACCATAAATTTGACCCTAAATCTGTTGAAGATTTTTGTTATTTTACAGGGTATTCAGAAAAAGAGTTCTTTGAAGTTGTAGAAAGGTTTTACAATAAGGATATTTTTGAAAAGACCGATTGCGGATGGAAGTTGAAAGATCCAATATGGGAGCAGGAAAAAATAAGATAATGGATGTTCAGAAGTTATATAAAATAAAACCAATTCTTTGCGCAATTCCAGCAAGGGGAGGTTCCAAAGGATTACCGGGAAAAAACATAAGGCCACTTATGTCTCATCCTCTCATAGCACATTCAATAATGTGTGCAAAGATGGTAAATGATCTTGATAAAATAGTGGTTACGACGGACAATGATGAAATCGCCAGAGTTGCAACAATCTACGGAGCGGAGGTACCATTTAAAAGGCCCGATGAATTATCAACCGATGATGCGGGAATGATTCCTGTGCTTCAGCACTGCCTTAAAGAGTGTGAGAATATTTTTGCAAAACGGTTTGAAAGTCTTCTTCTTCTTGATCCAACAAGTCCGGGCAGATACCCGCAAGACATTGAAAAAGCAGTTAAGATTCTTGAAAATGAGCAGGATGCTGATGGGGTTATCGGAGTTTCAGAACCAGAATTCAACCCTTTATGGCATTGTGTTATAGAAAGAGAAGATGGATTTATAAAGCCTTTAATTGAAGGAGCGGGTAAATTCAAGAGAAGACAAGAAGTTCCGAAGGTCTATAGAATCAACGCTTCACTCTATCTGTGGAAAAGGGATTTTATTCTCTCTGAAAATGCGTTACAATGGATAGAGAAGGGAAGAAACAGGATGATTGAAATTGAAGAGATAAGGGCGATCCACATTGACCACCTTGAGGATTTTGAAAAGGCAAGAGTTTTGCTTGAATCAAAAGTAATTGAGTTTCCATGGTTAAAAAATGAAAAGATTTAAAGATTTAATGGAACTCAAAGATAGAGTTTCTCTTGTTGTGGGTGGCGGAGGATACATTGGNNTCAAAAGAAAAAAGTGAACCTGTTGCACTCAAGATAAAAAAAGAGTTTGATGTAAAGAGTGCGGCAATTGAAGCAGACCTTTTGAGCGAAAAAGAAACAAGAGAAATAGTCCCTAAAGTGATTGACACTTTTGGAAGGCTTGATATCCTTATTCACTGCGCAGCCTTTGTAGGAACAACAAACTTTCCGGGCTGGGCGGTTCCATTTGAAGAGCAAAGCGTAAAAGGTTTTGAATCGGCATTAAGGGTGAATCTAACCTCTGCCTTTATTCTCTCACAGGATGCACAAAAATATCTTGCAAAGAATAAAAAAGGTTCAATAGTTTTCATCTCTTCGATGTATGGCATTGTTGGACCCGATTTTTCCTTGTATGATGGAACAAAAATGGCTAATCCTATTGGTTATGGGGCGAGCAAAGGAGGACTTATTCTACTAACGAAGTATCTTGCAACACTCTTTGCTCCATCAGTTAGAGTGAACTGTATCTCACCTGGAGGAGTCTTCAGGAATCAGGATGAAAAATTTGTTAAAAGGTATAAAAAAAAGACGCCATTAGGGAGGATGGCGAAAGAAGAGGATATTAAAGGAGCGATTGGTTATCTTTCCAGCGATTTATCTGAGTATGTTACAGGGCAAAACATAGTCGTAGATGGCGGTTTTACCGTATGGTAATTCTAAAAATTGGAGAAAGACAAGTCAGAGAGGATTTACCTTCATTCATTATTGCAGAGGCTGGAGTAAATCATAATGGAAAACTCTCAACTGCATATAAATTGGTAGAGAGCGCAAAGGAATGTGGGGCGGATGCAATAAAGTTTCAAACATTTAGGGCAGAAGCCCTCGTCTTAAAAGATGCACCACAGGCGCAATATCAGAAGAAATATGCAAAAAGAAAAAATCAGTTTGAGATGCTAAAAGAACTTGAACTTTCATTTTCAGATTTTGAGAAAATAAAAGATAGATGTGATAAAGTTGGCATTAGTTTTTTATCAACTCCATTTGATGTTGAAAGCGCCAATTTTTTGGGTGAACTTGGGGTTGATGCTTTCAAGATAGGTTCGGGAGATTTTAATAACATTTTACTTCTTGAGGAAGTTATTAAGTTTGGTAAACCTCTCATCCTTTCAACGGGAATGGCTGATGAAAAAGAGGTAAAGAGAGTTGTCTTTTATTTGAAAAGTAAAAAATTCAATGATTTCGCTCTTCTTCATTGTGTTAGTTCATATCCTGCTCCCTACGATGAAATAAATTTAAAAGCAATGGAAATTTTAAAGAAATATTGTCCTGTTGTTGGTTTTTCAGATCACACAAAAGGTATTCACATTCCTCTTGCTGCAGTAGCGATGGGTGCAAAAATAATAGAGAAGCATTTTACTCTTGATAGAAGATTGAAGGGACCAGACCATAAATCCTCGTTGACACCACAAGAATACAAAAAGATGGTGAAAGAAATAAGGGAAGTTGAAGATGCATTAGGAAAAAAGAAAAAAGAGTTAAAGCAATCAGAAAAAAACACAAAGGAGGCTGCAAGAAAATCAATTGTTTCATTAAAAAAAATAAAAAAAGGAGAAACGATAAAAAGGGAGATGATTACAGCAAAAAGGCCATCTGGAGGAATTGATCCAATTGACCTTGAGAAACTTTTAAATAAAAGAGCAAAAGTTGATATTGAAAAGGATACTATTATCAGATGGAAAATGGTTGAATGAAGAAAACGGTTGCAATAGTAACGACATCAAGGGCAGATTTTGGAATATACAGGCCAATAATAAAAGAAATTGAAAAATCAAATAAGATTGATTATTTTCTAATTGTTACTGGAACACATCTGTCAAAAACGCATGGTTATACAGTAGATGAAATAGTCAAAGAAAATTTTAAAATCGGTGAGACGGGTGAAATAATTCTAACATCTGATTCTTACAGAGCAACTGCAAAATCAATGGCGCTTGCCCTTCTTTTTTTTGCAGATGTTTATGAAAGAAGAAGACCTGATATGGTATTAGTCTTAGGGGATAGATTTGAAATGCACAGCGCTGCTCTTGCAGCCCTTCCTTTTAAAATCAAGGTTGCCCACATTCACGGTGGTGAGGTTACGAAAGGAGCGATGGATGACTCGTTAAGACATTCAATAACAAAACTCTCTTATCTTCATTTTGTCTCAACCAGAGAGTATAAAAGAAGGGTAATCCAACTTGGGGAAGAGCCAAGAAGGGTTTTTGTAACAGGGCCGCCATCGCTTGACAATTTAAAGTCAATCAAATTGCTCACTAAAAATGAAGTTGAAAAAGTTCTGAACATTAAAATTGAAAAGCCAATTTTTCTTTTGACACTCCATCCAGAAACTGCGACAGATGTTTCAAATAAAAAAAGTGCATACCTTGTCGTCGAAGCCTTAAAGCATTTCAAAGGCACTATAATTGCAACTATGCCTAATGCCGATCCGGGAGGAATTGAGATTAGAGAAGTTTTTGAAAAGGAAAGTAAGATTAACAAGAATTTCCATTGTGTTGAGAATTTAGGAAATAAGTTGTATTTCAGTTTGATGAAAATTGCAGATGCGATGGTTGGAAACTCATCAAGCGGAATACTCGAGTCTCCATCTTTTAAATTGCCTGTAGTGAATATCGGAGATAGGCAAAAAGGCAGGTTAAGAAATAAAAATGTAATAGATTGTCCTTTTTCTAAGAGAAAAATAGTTGAGGCTATGAAAAAGGCTATCTCTCAAGAGTTCAAAAGTGAAATAAAAAATATAGGAAGCATCTATGGCAAAGGGAATGCCTCAGAAAAAATTGTTGGGATAATTGAGACACTTATTGATAGAGATTATGAACCAAAAAGATTTTATGATCTCAA
>DHFQ01000146.1 GCA_002402325.1 Candidatus Aminicenantes bacterium UBA4820 | reverse complement strand
TTCGGATGTAGAAAAAGTTGAAAAAGAAATAAAAAAGGGGAGAATTTTTCTCCCGACTTTGACGGTTTAGAGGGGGTCGTGATTGATAACTATTTATAAAATAAGGATGTTTTAGTAGACCCTGTTTTGTAGCGCCTAATATAAAAGGGACTAAACATTCACTTTTTTTGTGTTATCCTAAAATATGTTCGTAAGAGTAAAGGTAACACCTAATTCTCCTAAAAAGGCTGTCCAGATCGTTGAATCCTTCAGAGAAGGAGGCAATGTCAATAGAAAAGATAAAGCAGGCATTCATATCAATTAACGTAAGCATATTTAAGAACAAAGATAGTGGTAATCTTTACGGTACACCATCTTCAATTAAGACAGATACAAAAACGATATACGTTGCAATGCAATTAAAGAGTTCTGATGTTCCATAAAAGATAGTCTAAAGAACCTTTGCTCAGGACATTCTAAAAAAATAAACAAAAAAAGGGATGTGGTGCCTACCAAAAATTGCATCATCATAATAATCAATAATTTACCATTCTAAACCGCCAAAGTCGGGAAAAAGTCCAATTTGGTGTCATCTTTAATTGCTCAACAACCTGAGTTTAGGTGCGCTACTTAAATTGCTTGACAAGGTTGGGTTAAAATGAATATGTAACACTAAATTTAGCGTTCAAAGGATATGCGGGAAGATAAAAATTCTCTTTGCCATTTGTTACTCCCCTCGTAGAATATTCTCTATCAAGAAGATTTTCAACTGAAAAATTATAAGTGAAGTGTCCTTTTTGATGCCTTAAATTTAAACTCATAACAGTGTAGGAGGGAAGTTTTTCTGTAACATTTTCAAGGTCGTTGTCAAGATATTGTGAAGAAACATACCTTACTCCAAGATTGATCAGAAATTTCTCAATTCTCTTTGTTATAAAGGCGGAACAGATTGTTTTTGGAGTCATCGGTATCTCCTCATCTTCATAGGGACCTTTAGTAACTTCTGATTTTCGCAGTGTGGCGCTCAATTCTAATTCAAAATCGTTTTTTAAATCAAATGAGAAATTGGTCTCAATTCCCTCTCTTATTGATTTTCCTATGTTTTCGTTCATCCCGATAAATAAAATCGGGTTTGTCAAAACAAAGACCGCTTCATCCCTCAAATACATTTTATAAAGTGTTATTTTTATCCTGCTATTTTCGCCAATAAATTTGTATCCTGCCTCATAATCATTGACTCTTGAAGGTTTCAAATCAGGGTTTGAATAAAATCCCGGATAGGAAAAAAGTTCTGTTATAGAAGGGATCTTGTACCCTTCAGAAAAGGCTAAAAAGATAGAATTTTCTTGAGAAATAAAATGCATTACCGAAACTCTTTTGCAATTCTCATTAAAACTTCTATTCGTGTTGTTTTTTGAAAAAAGATAATCCTCATATTCATATTTGTTACTATCAACCCTCCATCCAGCATCAAATTTCCATCTGGGAAGAATGTAAGATAAATTGAAAAATCCCCCAAAAAGTTTTTCATTCACCTTGTTTGATGTTGCTTTTGAAATTTCATTTCCATAGAAATCTGTGTAAAAACCTTCAGAACTATTTTTGCCATTTGAATATTCCATAGATAGAGAAAAATTGAGATTTCCCTTCCTCAAAGGAACTTTTGAATCATATTCACCAATGAACTCGTTTAAAAACTCATTTGAATGGGTTTGAAATCCGCTTAAAAACCTTCCAGTTGTTAAAATGTCGTTGTTTCTCTCTCTTCTTATAATCTCAAAAGAGAGAGAGTTGTGTTCATCAAATTTTCTCAAATAGGTCAAAGCATAAATTTTATGTCTTCCTCTTGTATTGTCATATTGGTTAAATGGAGATTGTTTTCTATCAATTTTCATCTCCTCCTCTGTCAAAGAGCCGGGGACGCTTATTGTCTCCCCCGTGTACTTTGCAAGGAAAGAGAGCTCATCCTCTCCAATCTTGTATCTAAGGTTAAGGACTCCATTTTTTAATTGATAGCCATCATTTTCTCTGTATCCTTTAGAATTTTGAAGGGATAAAGACGAAAAGAGAGAAAAATCCCCTTTACTGCCTGAAAAACTCAAGTCTCTATCAAAGGTGTCAAACTTTCCAGAAGCAAATGTCAAATCGATGCGGGGAATTGCTTCACCTTTTTTTGTAATTATGTTTATTACTCCACCAATTGCACCTCCCCCGTAAAATGGGGCAAGCGCCCCAGAGTAGACCTCTACCCTTTCTATTATGTTAATTGGAACAATTTCAAGATCAACGGAATTATCAACTATGTTATTCAATTTGACACCGTTTAAAAATACTATAACTTCAGTTCCCTGAGGGAATCCCCTTAAATCAACACTTCTTTGAATGGGATTTCCCGTCAAGTCCTTCCCTGTAACTAATGCAATATTTTCAAGCAGTTCTGCCAATGTCTTCACGCCTGTTTTTTTTATATCCTCCTGTGTAAAAACAACTACCTGCGCTGGAGTTGAGGAAACCTCCCTCTCTTCGATTGGAATCCTATCACCATAAACAGTCATAGATGATTCGAAAACTGAAAGTTGTCTCTGAAAATCCTGAGAAAAAAAAGTAAAAGTTAGAAAAAAACAGATCAAAGACAAAAAACACCTTTTCATTTTACCCTCCATTTTCATTTTTTGGATAAAAAATCGAGAAATCTGAAATTTTTGCAAAATCAAAATCGACACCGTAAGTTTCCCTTAAAGCATCAATCAGTTGAGAATCCTCTTTAAATTGCTTCAACTTCCCCTCTCTGGAAAGTATAAAAATATTGTGTTTAAATCTTATAGAGATGTTAAAATCGTGAATGGCATAAATTATAATTTTCCCTTCCCTCTTCAATTTATCAAAAAGTTGAAAAAGTCTTAGTCTATAACTTAAATCAAGGTGATTCGTTGGTTCGTCAAATAAAAGAATTGGGGTATCCTGAATTATCACCCTTGCAATCAAACCCCTCTGGATTTCACCACCGCTTAAACTTCCCAATTTTCTATCCCACAAATTTTTTAAGTCAAGGAAATCCTCTGCAATTTTTTTTCTTTCACAAAATGGGCGTGGTGGTGGGGGCAACCTTTTGTGAGGATAATCACCTTTCTTCGCCATCTCAAGAAGTGTTTCCTCTTTGTTGTATGATGGAAACTGGGAGAGATAGGAAATTATTTTTGCCCTTTCAATATAACTAAATTCTCTAATAGATTTTCTATCAATCACTATTTCACCAGAATCTGGTAAAAGAAGTCCTGAAACAATTCTTAAAAATGTTGTTTTTCCAGAACCATTCGGTCCAATTATTGCGTTGATTGATGATTGATTAAAAGAGAGTGAGACATCTTTTAGTATCTCTCTTTCATCAAATTTGAAAGTAATTTTTTTTAACTCAAGAACCATTGTTTGACTTTCTTACGAATAAAAATATAAAAAAGATTATTCCAACAAGATTAATGTACAGACCAACAGGAATCACCACTTTAAACGAAGAAATCTTTGTTAAAATTTGAGCGAGCAATATTATTGATGGTCCCAAAAGAAGGGAGATAAAAAAAAGTTTTTTAAATTCTGATGTTTTAAAAAGTCTTGCAAGATGGGGAACAATAAGCCCCACAAAACCAATCATTCCGCCGATTGATACTGCTGTTGCGGAAAGTAAAGAGGCGCACAGAACAAGAATTAATCTCACTTTTTCAATGTGTACACCTATAGATTTTGCTTCATCATCAGAAAAAGATAACATATCAACTTCTTTAAAGTAAAACATCGTTATTGATAAAGACAAAAGAATTAGAAATGATGAAAAAATCGTCTCTTTGGTATCAAGTGGTGTTATGAATCCAATGAGTATTGAGTTTATTGTGGCGGTTTCAAGTGGTTTTAAGTATAAAACAAAGAGCCTTGAAAGAGCAGCAAATGCTGTATTTGTAAGGATCCCAAGCAAAAGAAGTTTTTCTGGGATTCCCTTTGAAATTTTAATTATTAGAAACAGCGTTAAAAATCCAAGAAAAAAAGATGAGGTTGCCCTAAAAAAAAATGCCCCACCCATTCCGCCAAAGATCAAAATTGAGAGCGTTAAACCAAAGGCTGAACCGCCGGAGATCCCAATAATATAAGGGTCTGCGAGATCATTTCTAAGTATTGTCTGAAAGATAAGCCCGGAAATTGAAAGGGAGATACCAATTAAGATAGCGGAAATAGTTTCGGGAAGTCTTATTTTAATTATGAAATCAAACACTAAATCACCATTTATTCCTTCAGGAATAAAGATAAAAAGTGAAAGAAAAAGTGAAACTAAAAAAAGTAAGATAAGTAAAAGTTTTTTCAATTTAATACGCCTTGATGAATCTCATCAATCGCCTCAATTAACTTTAAAGATGGCCTTGCGACACAGTCTGCATCAACTTTTATTATTTTTAAATTCTTGAAAAATGGTTTCAATGTTCTGGTAAAAGTTGATATTTTCTTTTCCTCAATTTCCCCTTTCAAAACAATTATGATTTCTATATCTTTACCGATGATAAACTCTAATGGTGGTGAAAAATAGGATGGAGGATTGTTTTCAAAAACATTTAAAACTCCGCCTTTTCTCATAACATCATTTAAATAACTCCCCCTTCCAACGAGCACGAGCGGGTCCAATCCAGCCACAAAGATTCCATTTTTAAACTTCTTTATCTTCCTTGATAAAATTTCAATTTTTTCTTTAAAAATATCTATTTCCTTTTTGGCAACCTCACTCTTTCCAGTTTTTTCTCCAATGTCTAAAATCATTTTATACATTTCTTCAAGATTTTCCACTTTATAGATTGTTACTCTTACATTCATTTTTTTTAATCTACTTATATCTTCATTACTCTGCATTCCCTCTATAGTTAGGCACTCCTCTATTTTTAAAGCATAGATTTTTTCAAAATTAAGATAGTTAAAAGAGCCAACTATCTCTTTTTTAAGAGCATCTTGAGGATGGTTATCTGGAGTAACAACCCCTATTAAAGAGTCCTCTGAGCCAATCTCATAGAAAATCTCTGTTATTGAAGGTGATAAACTTGCAAACCTTAAACTCTGGCAAAATAGGAAGTTGGAAGTAAGAATAAAAACCAAAACTAAAAAGCGTCTCATATAAACCTTTCGTTTTAAAAAGGTGTCCTTGAGACGCAAAAACAAAGAACGCTCCCGCGAGCAAACCTTTGCTCAGCATCACAAGGCAGGTCTCCTGGCTTACGGGTCATTCTACTAATGGCGCCTTCCCACTTCTGGCAGTGGCTAATGCCGTTTTCGTCGCCGATTACAGTGACGGGGTCGCAGCGGAATTACACCGCTTTCCCTTTTCACCCTTTAGGGCACCTTGGTGCCTGAATTTTCAATCATTAAGAACTATTCTGCCTCTTCCTCCTCAAACTCGTTTTTGACCCCAAGTCTTGCACAGGCGGCTGCATGCATCTGCAAGGTTGTTTTCTTTGCTTCTTGAAGTTCCGCGAGTTTCTCCTTTACTTTTGCAAGTTCTGCTTCAATCTGGGCGTCAATCTCTTTGATTTCATCCCTCGTTTGCTGAAGGGCATCCTGATAAAACTTCTTCTGCTTGTCAGTTAAAGGCACTTTAAACCTCCTTCATAAAAATTTTATTTCAACCTAAATACTATTGGATAAGTAACTTTCGTTTTTACCGGAACCCCATTTTTTAACGCTGGGGTGAACCTCCACTGCAATGAGGCTTTTACGCACTCATCATTTAAGCCATAATCGGGCGAAAAACCTTTTACGACCTGCGCGTTTGTAACCTTTCCATTTTCATCTATGGTCAACTCAACATAGATTGTTCCCTGAGCCTTATTTTGCCTTGCGAGGGATGTGTAGTTCGCTTCAACCTTGGTGATCAATTTCGGCCTTTCCCCTTCTGCCAAATCTGGAAGAGCAACAAAGTCTCCTCTCTGAATTTTTGCTTCCTGAGGTTGCTCACTCCTTCTTGCCTCCTCCTGTCTTCTTTTCTCCTCTTCAGCCTTCTTTCTTGCTTCTTCATCTGCCTTAGCTTGTTCCTGCTCTTTTTGTTGTTTAAGGGCAACCACATCATTTAAAGTCTTATTTGAATTTTCCGTTAATTGTGATGCAGATTTTGTTACGGCGTTAAATTCACCGATGCTCTTAGCGCTTCTAAAGAGTCTATCAATATTTCCTTTACTCTTCTTTAACGATTCAACTGCTTGAGGAGCAAGTTCACTCCCCTGATTTTTATCAATATTGCTCAAGACTTCTTCGAGATTTTTAATGGCAGAAGTTGCTTCATCTTTTGCCTTTTTTATATCTTCTGGAGATTCTGCATTTTGAGGGGGTGGAGGAACTTCGGGTTTAATTTCGGGTGGTGTTGCTGGTTCAACTGGTTTTTGAGTTTCAGAAGGAGTTTGCGTTGTAGGAAGATTTTTTGCATTTGCTGACTCGGTGGGAGTTGGAGCCTTCTTTCCTCCAAAAATCAGTGCAACCAATATCAAGATAACAACTACCGCTGCAACAGCCCCTCCAATTATAAGCCCTTTCTTTTTTCCTTCCTGAGGTTCTTCCTCAAATGTTGGAACAACTTCCTCCTTTTTCACTTCAACTTCAGGTTCTTTTTTAGGAGGCGGGATTTTTATTGGCTTTGGAGGTTGAGGTTTTGGTTTTTGAACTTGAAATTTGGGCTTTGGTTTTTCCTCCTCTTTTTCTTCTTTAGGAACTCTCAAAGTTTCAACCTTTTTCTTCTCCTCCTCTTCTTTTTTGATCCTCTCTTCTTCCTGGCTTTTTCTTATCTGTTCAAGTTCAGCCTCTGCCTCCTCCTTTTCACGGATAAAACTTTCAAGTCTATCTCTGCTGTAGACTGAAGGGAATATTGTAGTCAAGTATTCAACAACATAATAAGCCGTTGGAGCAAATCCAGAATTCCTTGCAAATTTTTCAAGTTCAGTTTCAAAGCTTCTTCCATCTCTAAATCTTTTATCGGGATCTTTTTCTAATGCTTTTTTGAGTATTTTTTCAAGTTGAGGAGGAATTTGTTCTCTGAATTGTTCAAAATCGGGAAGTTTTGCCTCTCTTACTCTTTCAAGGATCGACATCTCGGAATCACCATAAAAGAGTTTCTTTCCAGTGAGCATCTCAAAAAGAACGACGCCTAAAGAGAAAAGGTCACTTCTTCCATCAATTGTTTTTCCCCACGCTTGCTCTGGCGACATATATAAAAGTTTCCCTTTTAGCGCTCCTGATTGGGTATGACTTGCCTTACTTGCAGCCTTTGCTATCCCGAAATCAACAAGTTTGACCTCTCCCGATGTTGAGATGAGGATATTCTGAGGAGAGACATCTCTATGAACAAGTTTCATTGGTTTTCCATCTGAATCCTTTGCAGTATGAGCGCAATACAACGCGGAGCAAATCTTTTTTGCTATATATATAGAAGCAGGCAGGGGCATTGTCTTTGAAAGGTTTTCACTCTCCTTCAAAATTGAGCGAAGGTCTCTTCCTTCAACAAACTCCATCGCTATAAAGTATGAATCATCCGCCTTTCCAAGGTCGTAAATGTGGACAATGTTTGGATGGTTAAGTTGTGCCGCAAGCTTTGCCTCATCAATAAACATCGTTACAAAATCTGAATTTGATGCAAGATGGGGAAGAATCCTTTTTACAGCAACGATTCTTTGAAACCCTTCAAGCCCAACTTGCTTTGCCTTGAAAAGTTCAGCCATTCCACCCATTGCAACTTTTTCAAGAAGTCTATATTGGCCAAAAGGAATTCCCTCTTCAGGGACCTTGAGTGCTTCTTCAACTTTAACCTCTTCTTTTATTTCTTCTTTTTTCTCCTCAACTTGTTCTATTTCTTCCTTTAATTCTACTTTTTCCTCTACCTTTGCTTTTTCTTCTATCTTTATCTCTTCTTTGATTTCTGATATTTTTTCTTCCTTTTTTTCTGGTACAGGAATTTCTACCTTTTTTTCCTCAACACTCTTTTTGGCAGTCTGGGGTTTTAATTTAACACCTGCAAGCGTTTCTTCCAGTTTTTTATCTATCTCTGAAACTGCTTTTTTGGGTTTTGAAGGCGGGGGAGAGATAATTTCAACTTTTTCCTCAATTTTTTCTTTTTTGATTGGTTCAGCCTTAACTTCTTCTTTTGCTTTTTCTTCACCAAGAACTTTGGAGATGTCAATTTTGGGTGATGTTTGTGGTTCAACTTCTCTTTGACTGATTCTCTCCTCAACTTTTTTTATTACATCACCAAAAATATCTTCAGAAGTTACCTGTTTTTCAATCTCTTCAATCTTTTCAGGAACCTTTTGCTCTTCAACTTTTTCTTCAATTTTTTGCTCTTTCTTCAAGGTTTGTAACGGTGGTATTGATTCAGAAATAGGTACTGTTTCTTCAGCCTTTAGAGTTTCTTTTTTCTTTGGTGCACCAATTCCTTTAAGTCCCGAGAGGGTTTCTTCAAGAGCCTTGTTTATATCAAGCCCTCTGGCTTTTGGTGGTTGAGGAGGAGAAACTTTAGGTATTTCTATAACTTCTTCCTTATTACTGTTTTTTGGTTGCTCTTTTTTCTCTGGAGCAGAGCCTAAAAATTTACCAAGAATTTCAATTATTACTTTAGGGTCAATTGGGTCTTCAAGATAATCCGTCGCACCATAAATTTTAACAGCATCTGCCTTGTACTTTCTTCCCTTATAGATACTGCAGTGCATTATTACCGGGACAGATTTATTCCTTTCAACCATCTCCTGACAAACCTGAAATCCATGCTTTTTGGGAAGCATAGTTCTCAAAAAAACTAATTCAGGCTTGAATTTGTCATATTCTTCCAGTGCGGAAATGCCATCTTTTGCGGTAGAAATTTCATACTTATCCGCAGGAATTAGGGAAACAAGCCTATCAAGTGCTTTGGGTTCATAATCAACAACAAGGATCTTTTTCTTCTCCATCTTTTACCCGTCCATATAATATTTTACCTGAAAAGGCAAAAAAAACAAAATATTAAAAACTTCCCTTCAAGTTTCTTAGTATACTCTTCATTCCACCTTTTTTCATCTTCTCCATCATTTTCTTCATTTCAAGGTATTGTTTATAAATGTTGTTAACCTCTGCCACTGTTGTTCCTGATCCAGATGCAATTCTCTTTCTTCTACTTCCATCAAGAATCTTAGGATTCTGCCTCTCCTCCTTAGTCATTGAGTCAAGAATTGCTTCCATTCTTTTTAGTTGTTTTTCATCAATTTCAGATTTTGGAATATTTCCCATAGAAGAAAATCCAGGAATCATTCCAAGGATCTGATCCAAAGGACCCATCTTCTTTATGTGCCTGAACTGCTCCCTTAAATCGTCAAGGGTAAATTCCCCTTTTTGAAGTTTTTTTGCTGTCTTTTGTGCTTCTTTTATGTCTATTGATTCTTCCGCCTTTTCAATCAAAGAGAGGACATCTCCCATCCCCAGGATTCTTGAAGCCATTCTATCGGGATAAAATAGTTCTATCGCATCAATCTTCTCACCGGTTCCAACTAACTTTACGGGAAGCCCTGTTGTAGCCTTTACGGAAAGGACGACACCTCCCCTTGCATCACCATCCGCCTTTGTTAGAATTACTCCCGTAAGGTCAACTTTTTCATAGAAAACTTTTGCTGTTTGAACACCGCTCTGTCCCGCCATAGCATCGGCTACATATAAGGATTCATCAGGTTTTACCGCATCAGAAATCAGTTTAAGTTCCTTCATCAACTCTTCGTCAATGTGAAGTCTTCCTGCGGTGTCAATTATAACTCTGTGAATTCCCCTCGCCTTTGCCTCTTCAACAGCCTTCTTGCTTATTTCAACAGGATTTTTTTCACCTTGAGGGTCAAAAAAGAAACATTTTGCCTGTTCGGAAAGAACTTTCAGTTGTTGTTGCGCGGCTGGCCTGTAGACATCCGCTGGAACAAGAATTGTTGAATGTCCCTCCTTGCCAAAGAATTTTGCGATTTTTGCTGCCGTTGTAGTCTTTCCCGAACCTTGCAATCCAACGAGCATAATGATACCGGGAGGCAAAGGAGAAAAATGAAAACCGCTTTGTCCTTCACCCAAAACCCTCACCAATTCATCATAGAGAATTTTTATAAACTGCTGATCCGGTGTCAAACTTTTTAAAACATCCTGACCAATTGCCTTTGCTTTTACTCCTTCAACAATGTCCTTCACCACTGAAATATGGACATCGCCCTCAAGCAAAGCCATTCTTACCGCTCTCACCGCATCCTCTATATTTGATTCCGATAATGTTCCTTTACCTCTTAAGTTTTTGACTACATCAAGAAGCTTCTCAGTAAGTTTTTCAAACATTTTTATGCTGCCTTTTCCTGTGTCTTTTTCGTAGTTAAGATTTCAACTGCCTTTTTGGTTTGAGTATCTATTTGGAGCATAACCTTAAAACCCTCTTCAGGACTATTTTTTAAAGTGGAGTAATCTCTTTTTAACGCAAGAGTAATGTAAGAGGCGCTCTCATTCCATTCATCTTCATTAAATTGAATTTCCTTTGTTTTCAAAAATTCCTTGAAACTCAATAAAAGATTGTCATCCTGATTTTGACTCTCAAAAAACTTATGATTTGAATTTTTTGAAACAAACTCAAGAAATAATCGCCTAATCTCTATTTTCAATGCAAGGGATGGTATTTCAGACTGCTCAACAACGATGTCAGGGGTAATTCCCCCTTCGCTTTTTTCTTTTGAGTTCTCTTCAAGGTCAGGGAAAAAATAGTGTTCTCTCGAAACATAACTCCTTTGAATGTTCACTCCCGATGGAGTAAAGTAATGGGCTGTAGTTATGAGCGCTGCACCTTTTATAAGAGGTGAAATACTCTGAACGAGCCCTTTTCCCCAACTTTGCGTTCCTATTATAGTTGCCCTCTTATTGTCCTTTAAAGCACCCGCAACAATTTCTGAGGCGCTTGCTGACCCTCTGTCTATCAGGACAACTAAGTCGCTATCACAAAATTCTTTGCACCCTTCAGAACGAAATTTTCTTTCCCACCCTTTTCTGGGACGAACTGAGACAACGGGAAGATCTTCTTTGAGAAATAGAGAGCATAAGCCAATTGATGCATTGAGTAATCCTCCTGGATTTCCCCTCAAATCAAGAATAAAAGATTTTGCCCCCTTCGCTTTTAGATTGTTAAGTGAATTTTGCACTTCATCGACCGTTGTCTCCCCAAATTGGCTTACTTTTATAAAACCAATACCATCTTGAAGGATAAAAGAGTAAGAAACTGAATTCTTGGGAATTTCATCTCTTTCAAGAGTAACTTTGAAAGGTTCATCATCATCTCTTAAAACCGTTATTGTAACCTTTGTCCCTTTAGGTCCCTTAAGCATTTTGACTGCCTGTTTGCTCTCCATCTGTGATGTTGATTGCCCTTCTATTTCTGTTATCAAATCACCACTTCTTAATCCTGCTTTAAAAGCGGGCGTTCCCTCTATAGGGTTTATTACCAGAATCGGCGAATCAACAGAGGGTTTTGAAATCAAAACTCCAATCCCAAAAAATTTTCCTTCCTGATCTTCTTTGAGTTCTTTAAATTGATCAGGGGAGAGGTAATTGCTGTGAGGATCAAGATTTTGCAACATTCCATCCAGAGTCTCATACAAAAGTTCATTTTCATCTTCAGGATATTTAGCCTTTTCTGAAACAGATGAAAATGCGTTTTCAAAAACGGAAATAAAATTTTTTTCATTGTTGGTTGCAAAGGATGAATCAAAATTTATTTGCCAGCTTTCGACTACACCATAGACAAAAAACAGTGTCAAAAAAAGGATCATTACTCTTTTCAATTTTGAACTCCGACAATAACTCCAATATTTTTATTTTTCTTTCTTGATGTGTGGTCTATTAAAAGTAAAAAGCCATCATTGAAGAAGGGTGAATCTCTTTTAGTGTGGCATTGAAGACAGGGTTTTGTCCCCTTTTCAATCTTCATTTTTTGAGGGGGATGATTCTTTCCGCTCCCATGACAACTTTCACAACCAATTCCGTTTAAATCTATTTTATCGTTTGGATAACCTCCAGAACCAAATCCTGTTGAATGACAGATTAAACACTCGGGATTATTTTTCTGATGGTCAATTTCAAGAACTTTTGTCGCAGAAAAATGATTTGAATTTTGCCATATTTCATAAGGTCCTTTATGGCAATCTTTACAGGAAGAAGAGCCAGAATATAAAGTTTGTTGTGAATTTTCAACCTTCATTTTTTCAATGATTTCCCTATTTTTTTTCTCTACCTCATCAAGAACTTTCGTTATTTTCCCCTCTTCTTCCTCGTTTGGGGCAATGTCTCTGTCTATGTAAGCGGTTTCAGGCCACGCTTCCCACTTTCCACCATAATAAGAAACTTCAAGAGTCGCATACTTTCTTCCTTTATCTCCCAAAAAAACAGCCCAACTCCCCATTGCTTTCTGTGGAAGAGAGGTGGTGGTTTGTTCCCATGTCGCTATGACTGCAAGGAGATTTCCCTTTTCAGAAACAAGTTTTTCTACAAGTTTTGGGGAGACTTTTCCAAGAATAACAAAGGCATCGTTCTTGTTTTCAGCAACCTTCTTTTTATAGTATTCCTCTAAAGAAGAGGAAAAGTCTTCCGTTTCGCAAAGGAATAGAAGGTGCAATCTTCCCTTCTTTGTAAATGAGAGTCCTCCTCCCATTTCAAAGACGAACTCATCTTTAAAGTCTTTATTTAAGGCAAGGTAATAATCTCCTTTGTAATACTCTTTTAGTTTTTCTTTTAAAGAAAGGTCCCTCTCACCGATTCCAACTATGTAGTTCATCCTTTCAAAGAAATCGCCCATCGTTCTGTTTATCAAATCTTTTGAAGGGTTTCTATCTGTAAAAACATCTGGAATTTCAACAGGATAAATTTTTGCCCCTTTGTTCTCAAGAGAGATTTTCTCCATCAAAGTAACTCTCCTTGAAAGTCCACCTGAAGGTGATGTCCGACAACCACAAGGAATTAAATACCCCTCAGTGTCTCCTGTAACAAAGAGTATTATTTTCCTCTCACTTTTTAATATCTGAAGAGAAATAATCACCGCAATAAGAATTATCAGGGCAGAGATAAATAGTACGCTCTTTATTATCTTACTCATACACACTCCAAAATGTTATTTTCTCACATATTTAAAAATAGGTAAAGAGGCGGAAGGTGGTAGTAGAAAACCAGAGCGGAAGTTTGCCGTAACTCGTTTCATTTTTATTAAAAGAATGTTTAAAAGTTTTGATTTCCAAGAGATAAACCTAATTTGAATTATAAAATTTTCAATTTTCAATGGAAGATGAAAAATCCTCTCTATGCTTTCCCTTTGTCGAGCGAGAAAGCCACATTATTCGTAAAGAAAGAGGGGAATAACCTATTTAATCTGGGGACACGATACTTAATCCTTGAAATGTTGTATAGATGATTGTTTTCTATAATTGATCCGTTGGTTGAAATGATGGAGGCTCTCAAATAGAACAATTTCATCAAGCGGAAATGGAAGCCAGAGAAAGCAGTTAGTTCAAGCAAAGGAGAAATTAGTATTGCCTCCCCAGATTACCTGAAAGATGAAAGCAATGCCATCGCCGGAGAAATTCAGAGAAAATGTTAAGAACCTTTGCCGGACGATTAAGAACCCTTTAATAGTCATAAGGATGGCTTTCAAAAAGGCTTTGAGACCGAAAAAAACCGCCAAAAAAAGTTTATTGAATACGCTGAGGGGAAGGCGAGGGACAAATAAAGAAAACGGGGGGAATGGGAGTCTCCCTCTCCCCCTTGACTTTACTTATTATGAATGTCCCCAGATTACCGGCACCTAAATTTGGGTGTAGCGAAGCGTTTTATCCGCTGTTAGACGATGTTTAACTTTTTTCATTTTTCATATAGTAAAACAAATTCATCTCTATTTGGTTATCAGTTGTAATTTTTCTTTTTTTGTCCCGTGGTCCATATCTTCCTGTAAATTCGCCCAATTTTTTTCTTTCTTTAAAGGTTTTTAGTACAACATGTTTACACATCTCTTCTTTAGCGAACTTTAATTCACTTTTATAATTCTCTAATCTGTCCTCGCTAAGTTCAACATATTCTTTAGATATTTCTATACCAATATAATCCTGTTCCAATATCTTTGCAGCAACTAAAGTTGTACCGCTTCCACAGTAGGGGTCAAATACTACTCCTTTTTTTTCATTCATAACAGAATAAATTACTCTAATTGGTAATGCCAATGGAAAAGGTGCTGGGTGAGGATTTTTTTGTTCCGGCGGGAAACGCCAGATTGATGTCAATAATGCGTGCTTTGGCTTTAATTCCTCTCCTATTAAGTTCCTTCCCTCTGGCTTATAAAGCCAATATATCCTTTCTTCTACCTGCCAGAACCTCCAGCCTCTGATATTAGCTGCAATCATTCTATCCCAAATTATTTCCTGTCTAATGACCCATTTCGTTTGTTTTAACCAGTCCATCGGATGTAGCAATTGCCCTTTTTCCCACCTTATTTTATGATTGTAAAAAAATGAACCACCGGGTTTAGTAATTCTAAAAATTTCATTTAATACATCTATTTGATTTTTTTGATATTTATCTTCAGGTAATTTATCTGTTGCTTCTGAATATTTTACATTTTTCACCAACCACCCCTTCTTATTTTCGCCTTTGTTGTAGGGTGGTGATGTTACTCCAACATCAACAATTTCATCCGGCAATGTTTTTAGAACTGCTAAAGTATCTCCTTGAATTATTTTATTTAGATACTCTTTTTGAATCATTTTGCTTTTGCCTCTAAAAAATTATAAAAGTCTCTGATTATATATGGCTCATATTTTGCCAATTCAGATTTATCCAAAAGATAAACAATTTCCAAATTTGGGCTTTTGATAAAATTTTTATAATCAAAGTTAGCGCTTCTTAAAAATTGCCCCTTTATGCTTCTACTTCCTGCTAATTTTTGCTGCCATTTCTGTATTTTTATTTCCAGGTTTTTCCCAAAATCCGTAGAATTGAAAGGAAATTCAATGATGTAAATCAGTTTACCATCTACAAATCCACTTACTAACAAATTTAAATCTTTTTCCTTCTTATCCCTTTTTAACCTTGCTGGTGTATAATCAGTAAAATTCCCTCCACCATTTAATTTTGCTGGACTTGTTTTTCTTTCGCCTATCTTATACTTTTCAAATTCTTCAGTATCTACATTTTTAGGTTTTGACTCACATTTTATAGTT
>DHFQ01000127.1 GCA_002402325.1 Candidatus Aminicenantes bacterium UBA4820 | reverse complement strand
TTACTGGGAAGGGGGGTAAATCCTTCAAAATTTTTGCACCGTAACTTTTTTTCCGCAATCTGATGTCAAGACACGCTACGACTCCTTTATCCTTTTTCGACCTTATCAACCTGCCCAGCCCCTGCTTTAAAATCATCGTGGCATAAGGCAATTGGTATGAAGCGAAGGGGTTCTCTCCATTTTTTCTTAACTCTTCAATCCTCGCCTCAATAAGGGGGTCACCGGGAGAAGCAAAAGGAATTTTATCAATTATAACCATAGAGAGAGCATCACCCTGAACATCAACTCCCTGCCAGAAGGAACTTGTCGCTACAAGAACGCCATTTCCAATTTTTTTAAATTGTTCAAGAATCGCACCTTTTGGCTTTTCACCTTGAATTAAAAGGGGGTAGTCTATCTCTCCCCGCAAATTGTCATATACAGAGTTCATATTCTTTATGGAAGTGCATAGAACAAACGCCCTTCCTTTTGAAAATGAAATTAATTTTTTGATTGTTTCAACCGCTTCCCTTAGAAAATGGGGCGAAGTTGGTTCAGGAAAGGATTCTGGAATGTAAAAAAGCCCCTGATTTTTAAAATCAAATGGACTTTCTATTTTTATTTTGTGATATTCTCCATTTATTCCAAGCCTTGATGCGATGTAATCAAAAGAGTTGTGAACGCTCAAAGTGGCAGAAGTAAGAATTAAACTTTTCATCTTATCTACGATAGCCCTTTTCACCATTTCGCTAACTTTTATTGGACTTGCAGAAAAAGTTATATTGCTCCCCCTTTTTTCCACACTTTTTACATATCCTTTATCCTCATCAAAGAATATAAAATTGAAACATTCTTTTAAAACCTCAAACCTGTCACCAAGCCCTAAATAGATTTCTTTGTCACAATTTTTTTCAATTGAAAGGTAAAAGGAATAAAGGCGAGTTAAAAGAATGTTTAGTTCCTTTTCGGCGAAAGCATAGTCCTCTTTCCTTAACTTTCTTTTCTCATCAATATTTTGAAATTCGTTAAAAAAGTTTTCAATTTCTATTGAGACAGGAGAGATTCTTTTTGATATCCTTTCCCCCTTTTTTCTTGATTCTTTTAAGCAATCAAAAGCCCACTCCTCGATCATTCTCTTTGAAACAGAGATGCCGAAAAAGGAAGTTGCAGAATCTTCCGCTTCGTGCGCCTCATCTATTATAAGATTGTTGAACCTCGGAAGAACCTGCGCGCCATAACCTTTCTCTTTTAGAGCAGCATCAGCAAAAAGTATGTGATGATTGGTTATTATTAAATCTGAAGATTCAGCTTCCCTCTTCAATTTTATTAAAAAGCACTCCTCATAAAATGGGCACTTCGTAAAAATGCACCTTTCATCCTTTATATTTATTTGATTCCATACATCTGCATCCTCAGGGAGATCTTTTAGTTCGCTTCTTTCCCCGCTTTGTGTTGTATAAGCCCAATCCTTCAAAATTTCAAAGTAGTTTGTCTCCTCTTCAACTCTGAAAAGAGGGTTTGAGATAAATCTATCAAAATAAAGTCTGCAAAGGTAGTTCCCCTTTCCTTTAATTGCGACAAACTTCAAATATCTTTTTGAAATCTCCATCGCGAGGGGAAGGTCTTTCTCTATAAGCTGATCCTGAAGAGTCTTTGTCCTTGTTGCAATTACGACTCTTTCTTTTGAAAAAAGTGAGGGAATAAGATAGGCAAGACTTTTTCCCGTCCCGGTTCCTGCCTCAGCGAGAACAACCCCCTTTCCTTTTAAAATCTCAAGAAAGATTTTTCCAAGTTCAATTTGACCTTTTCTATACTCAAAAAAATCTTTTTTAGAAAGTTCTCCACCTATACCAAGTTGGGATTCTATAATTTTTTCTTCAGAAAAAAATGTCATTAAATAGTTCTCTCAAGGCACTTGTTTTTAAACCATTTTAAAAGATTTTTTGATAAATGTGAGCGGGGGGTTCTTTCTGGATGCCACTGAACACCCTTTATTAAAGGAAATTCATCCGATTCTATCGCTTCAATAACTTTATCTGGACCGTATGCCGTTGGTTTAAAAGAATCAGCAACCCTCAAGATTGCTTGATGGTGAGATGATGAAACCCTTGTATCGTAAGTTACATTGAATTCTTTTAAAAAGGAGTGCTCTTTAATGTGAAGTCTATGCAGTACCGACCTTCCTGAATTTCCTCTATGCCTTTTTTTGGGGTCATCAAGGTGAAAAATTAAACTTCCTCCAAATGCAACATTTATAACCTGACACCCAAGGCATAACCCAAGAACAGGGATTGAACTTCTTGCGCATCTCCATAAAAGAGCAAATTCAAAATAGGTTCTCTCTTCATCACAAAATTGCTCTGCATTTTCATCCACAATTGCCCCATAGAACTTTGGATGGATATCTCTTCCACCCGGAAGAATAATACCGGAAACATTCTGGATCATCTCATCTTCAAGTCCTGGAAGCGGAGGAAAAACAATTGGTATGATGTTTTCATTTTTTAGCCATTTAATAACTCTTTCATCAACCCTCAGGTATTTTGCTGATGATTCCCTATTCCAATCTGCCGTCACGCCAACAAGGATATCTCTTTGCATCACTATCCTTTTGCTTTTGAGATCATTTTTTCTATTTCTCCGTTATTCCAGTCTATCATTCCTTCATGCTTAAAAATAACAAAGCCTCTGGAGTCAATAAGAATGGTGGCAGGAATTCCTGAAATCCCAAATTTTTCTGCTGTTCTTCCGTCGTCAAGATAACAATTTAAAGCATCAGAATATTGTTTTACAAAACTTTTCGCCTTCTCTTTTTTCTCGTCAAGTGATATGGGCACGAGAATGACATCTTTATCTCTTGAATTGTTAGTGCTCCATTTGACAAATTCAGGAAATTCCATCCTGCATGGGGGACACCAACTTGCAAAAAAATGGATTAAAATCACTTTTCCTGGATTGTCTTGAGAAGTCAAAGTGGATTCATCAAAGACAGAATCAACTTTCCATTCTGGAGATGCGCTTCTCAATTTGCAAGATGTGAGAAACAATCCATTCAAAGCGATAAGAGAGAGGATTAAAACAATTAAATTTCTTTTTATTGCCTTTTTTAAAAAAAGTGCGTTGGCACAAGCCATTGTAACCTCCTAAAATAGTATTATCTCAATCATTACATTTTAAAACAAGGTTTAAAAACCAAAATTCCTATATTGAAAGATGTGTCCCTAAAATAGATATAATTTATAGTGCATTTGAGTTGAAGTTCTAATTCTATCTGCACTGACCACAATGTTATATCAGTCAGGTTTATCTTTTATTAAAAAAATCACCGATTTGACAGTTGAATTAAAATTTGGAAAGATTACTTGATAAAATAAATAATTAGATTTAAAATAATAAAGTTAGTAGAAGGAAAGGGGTAAAAAATGGCTAAGGTTAAGAAGCCAGTTGAGTGGATTACAGTTAGATACAGAGATGTCTATATGGTAGTAGGCGTGATAGTTGCCCTTATTGTGCTTGCTGGAGGTGGATTCCTTTACTACCATTTTATAGGGAATCCAAGAGTGAGAGCTGAGAAAGCAATTGAAAGGGCAGATAAAAGGTTGGAGGAGACTATCAACCAGGGTGTAGGAACGGATTCAAATATCAGGCTCGTAAAACAAAGTATTTCTAAGGCAAAAGAGGCCTTTCAAAGTTCAAATTATGGTCAGGCACTCAAACTCGCAAATGAAGCATTGGAAACATTAAAAAATATTTCGGATCAGGGGGGTGGAAGTTACGCAAGTATAGTTGATATGGAGGGCGAGGTCGAAATTAAAAAAGCAAATGCCCATATTTTTCAGAAGGCAAAAAAGGGAGTTATGCTTTCTGAGGGGGATATCGTAAAAACCTCAGTTGGAGCAACGGCAAAGATAAAATATCCAAATAGTGAGTATCACGATGTATTTTCAGATTCGTTTTACCTTATTGAGAAGTTGAAGACTGTTGGAGATGCAACGGAAGTTCAGGCTAAATTGGAACAAGGGTCAATTGAAAAGATAACACCTCCCGATATGAATCCTAAAGATCAAAGTGTCATTTCTACTGAAAATGCCCAGTTCAAATCAGATAAGGCATCGAGACTGTCGGTAGAGAAAAAAGAGGGGGCTGGAACAAAGGCTCAGGTTTTAAGCGGAAAGGTAACAGCGAAAATTGGCCAGGAGACGAGAGAAATTAACGCTGAGTTGAAAGCAATGGCTTTAAATATAAGTGAATCTGGAAGCGTTCAGATGAGCGAACTGATTTCCCCACCCAAACCTGTTCAACCAAGAGCAGAACAAATAATCCAGTTAGAAGACCCCTCCTCTACCGAGATTATATTTGAATGGGAAAACAATCAAAATGGCGACACAATTTTCCAGCTTTCCCCAAAACCAATATTTCAAAGGGAAAGTACCATAGTGGATAAAACCGTAAGCACAAATAGCCTTAAAATAAAAGGGCTTCTTCCTTCAATATACTTCTGGCGGATAAGAACAGCGGGAAGCGAGGATAAGTGCTACTGGTCAACTTCACAAAGATTTAAGATTGTTCAAAAGATAAAGGCTCCAAAAATCGAGAGGAACATAAAACTTGATGTTACCGCTACAATGCTGGGTGATGGGGTAATTTTAAGAGGTTCAACCAATCCAGGCGTTCATATTTCAGTGAATGATATAGAAATTCCAGTAAATGGCGATGGAAGTTTTAGCAAAATAATTATTTTTAGTGATCTGGGGACTCAGGCGATAGTTGTAAGGGCATTTGATGACCAGGGGAACGAAAAAATCTGGCAAAAATCTTTCAAGTCCTCCCAGATGTGAGAAACTGCTGATGAAAGTAAATTCTCTTCAAGAAGAACTGCATTCAAAGTCTGAACAATTAAGAATTCTTTCAGAAGTGGTTAGAACTGCCAACTCTCTTTTAGACCCTGATGCTGTCATCACTTTTGTTATGGAAAGAATACAGCACCTTGTTGATGGACAGGCGTGGAGTCTTCTTTTAATGGATGAAGAAACAAAAGAACTTTTCTTCAAGGCTGCACTTGGGGAAAAGAGTGAGCAGTTAAACGAAATAAGGATGAAATGGGGAGAAGGAGTCGCGGGTAGAGTGGCTGAAACCGCACAGCCAATGATAATTGACGATGTTACAAAATGCTCCTTTTTTAATCCTGATGTTGATGCCATTACGAAATTTAAGACAAGAAATATACTTGCTGTCCCTTTAAAGGCAAGGGGAAAAGTGATCGGTGTATTTGAAATAATAAACAAAAATGGCAAAAACAATCCCTCATTTTCTGAAAAAGACCTTGAAACAGTATCACTTTTCCTTGAACCAGCGGCAATAGCACTTGAAAATGCGATGCTATTTCAGAAAACTAAGGAGTTGACGCTTATTGATGATTTGACCCATCTTTACAACACCCGTTACCTTTATCAAAGTTTAAAAATAGAAATCTCACGAGCAAAAAGATACAATTACCCACTTGCGGTTGTATTTCTTGACCTTGATGGCTTCAAAGCCGTTAACGATACCTATGGCCATCTTATCGGAAGTTCAACCTTAAAAATCATTGCAAAAATATTAAAAAATGGAATAAGAAATGTTGATATTGCATCAAGATACGGAGGGGATGAATTTACATTAATTCTTCCAAACACAGATGGCGAAGGAGCGAAGATAGTATCTGATAGGCTTAGAAAAAACATAGAAAATTATCCTTATGAAAAAGAGCTGGGAGTAAAATTTAAGCTTTCAGCAAGTTTTGGGATAGCAGTCTTTCCTGATAATGGAGACAAAGAAGAGATATTGATTCAAAAAGCGGATAAAGCGATGTACAAAGTTAAAGAAACAACAAAAAACGCTGTTTCATTAAGCGACTAAACATAGGAGAGTGTTATGACATTTAGTTTTCGTTCACCCTTTTCATTTTTATCAAACGATCTGGCAATTGACTTAGGAACAGCATACACCTTAGTCTATGTCAAAGGTAAAGGAATAACATTAAGAGAACCTTCAATAATTGCGGTTAACCAGAAGACGGGGAAGGTCGAGGCGGTTGGTGGTGCAGCAAAGGAAATGCTTGGAAAAACTCCAGGAAATATCGTAGCAATAAAGCCAATGAGAGATGGTGTAATTGCTGACTTTGAACACACGGAGCATATGTTAAATTACTTCATTCAAAAGGCTCATAACAGAAGGATGTTTGTAAGACCAAGAATAGTCATTGGAATACCATCACAAATTACACAGGTTGAAAAAAGGGCTGTAAAAGAGTCCGCTTACAGGGCAAAGGCTTCAGAAGTTGCTTTAGTCGAAGAACCAATGGCTGCTGCAATAGGGGCAGGGATGCCAATTACAGAGCCAACGGGAAATATGATAGTTGATCTTGGTGGTGGAACAACAGATATTGCGGTCATTTCAATGGCTGGAATTGTCTATTCACAAACTGTCAGGGTTGCTGGAAATGAAATGGATGAGGCAATAGCACACTACATCAGAAGGAAATACAATCTTCTAATCGGGGAAAGAACGGCGGAAGATGTTAAAATTCGTCTTGGTTCGGCATACCCTCTTGAAAGGGAGGAGACGATGGAAATTAAAGGAAGAGACCTCACTGATGGAATTCCAAAACCTCTTGTCGTTACCTCTGAAGAAATAAGAGAGGCATTATCAGGTCCCGTTTCTGTTGTAATACAGGCTGTCAAGGCTGCATTGGAACAAACCCCTCCCGAACTTGCATCAGATATAGTTGATAGAGGAATTGTTTTGACAGGAGGAGGGGCTCTTTTAAGAAACTTCGATAAAAGGTTGAGGGAAGAGACGGGGTTGCCAATTTTAATTGCGGATGAACCACTTGCCTGTGTTGCGCTTGGAGCAGGAAAGATGCTTCAAGACTTTGACCTTTTAAAGAGAGTTGCCCTCGATTAATGAAAAGTTTTTTTTCACTTAAAAAACCTGAAGGGCTTGCATTTTTTTTGATTTTTATTTACGCAATTGCACTTGGTTTTCAAGTTAAGAGGGGAGAACACACTCTTCTTGGTAATCTTGCCCTTTCTGCATTTCTTCCTTTCATAAATGGCGCAGAAATATCAATAAAAACATTCAAAGATGGTTTTAATGCCTACATCTGGCAAAAGGATAACGCTTTAAAATATGAGGAACTTCTTAAAGAAAACCTTATTTTAAAGGGTGAGTTAGATACATTAAAAAGTATTGAAGAAGAAAATAGGAAACTTAAGCAACTTCTAAACTCGCCCTCTGTTGAAGGGTACAGGTTGGTAGTGGCAAGAAGTATAGTAATCTACGGAACCCCATTTACAAGGTCGCTTCTTTTGTCTCTTGAAGGGTATCAGTCGGTTTCCCAAAAATCTCCCGTTATTGATACCACAGGTGTAATAGGAAGACTTGAGGAGGTCGTTGCAAACAAAGGTAGAGTTCTTTTAATAAATGACCCTGCCTCTGCGATTGGTGTAAAGAATTTAAGAAGCGGTGTGAATGGCGTCGCAATTGGTGATGGAAAAAATCTTCAGGTCAAATATATTACAAATGATTCAGATGTTATAGAAGAGGATATATTTGTTACATCAGGGCTTGACGATATTTTTCCACCCAATCTTGAGGTTGGAAAAGCAATCTCCGTTTCTGATGGGGGAGACTATATGAAAAAAATTATGCTTTCGCCGTCAGCATCCGTTGATAAAGTTGATTATGTTTTGATACTTGAAAAGGTAAGATGATTGGACATAAAGTAATTCAGTTTTTGTTAACTCTTTTGATTCTGGCATTGCAACTTATAATAATGCCTTTTACTGGAGGGGCATCTTTGTCGTTCAATTTGCTTCTTTCTGTTGCCATCATTTTTTCTTTGAAAGAATCAAGATATGAAAGTATAATCTGGGCTTCAATTTTAGGAGGACTAACCGATCTTTTACTTTTCCAACATATTGGTTTTTATGGAATCTCATTTGTCCTACTAAGTTATATTCTTGGTTTTATAAGCCACAAAATGGTAATTTCTGGTTATATTCCCTTCTTCTTTGTGTCACTATGTTCTTTTATTTTGGTATTTTTCTCAGCAATTTTGCTGATGACATTGTTGGAAGGAAAAGTGGAATTATCTTTGCTTCTTCCCCCGTTTATTCTGGGCTTAATAATTACACCAATTTCAACAGTAATCATTGATTTCTTTTATGACAGGGCAGAAAAAATTCTGGTAAAGAAATGAAAGAGCAGTTAGATTCTCAATCAAAATTTAAATTTATCAGGTTTTGTCTCTATTTTTTCTTTCTTCTTCTCATTTTAAAGGCATTTTATTTTCAGGTTATAAAGGGAGAATATTACAGACTATTGAGTTTTAATAATTTCACGAGAACGATTCTTCTTCCCGGAAGAAGGGGACAGATACTTGATAAAAATGGTAGACTCCTTTGCGAAAACAGGGTCTCATTCACTTTAATGGTTGATACCTCAAAAGAGGGAAAGTTGGATGAAAATATTCAAAACGCAAACAGATTGCTTGGACTGAACCTTACAAGAAAAGACATTGATGTTGCCTTGAGAAGGAGTCCTGTAAAAACCCTTGGGCTTGTTATCAGGGACATTCCTCTTGAATGGGTTCAAAAAATTGAGGCTAACAAAGACATAGTTCCTATGTTTCAGGTTGAAATGGAGTTGAGGAGAGAATATAAAGAGGGGAAACTATTTGGCCACATTTTAGGTTATGTTGGACTTATAACTGAAAACGAATCAAAGGAGATGGGAATTCCAATTCTTGATCCCTTTCAAGAAGTTGGAAAGGCAGGAGTTGAAAAATCCGCCAATTCAATTCTAATGGGGAAAAATGGCTGGAAAAGAATACAGGTCAACAGTCTTGGAAGAGAGGTAGAAGATCCACGATTAAAACTTCCAGGCATTGAAGAAAAACAGGAACCAACCGCTGGAAAAACAATACATCTAATGGTAGATTACGACCTTCAAAACTACATCACAAACTCTTTTGGGGAAGAGTCAGGTTCTGCAGTTTTTATGAATCCCAAAACAGGCGAAATCTACTCCTATGTTAGCCTTCCATCCATTGACCCAAATATTTTTTCAAGAAGTATAAAGAAAAAGGAGTGGGAAGAAATTGTTTCAGACCCTTCTAAACCTCTTATAAATAGGCCTATTCAGGCGACTTATCCTGCGGGGTCCACATTTAAGCCATTCATTGCTTCTGTAGGACTTGAAGAGGGGGATCTTGATCTGGGCACTTCGTTCTCCTGCTCTGGTGTATGGGAATATGGAGGAAATCCATTCCATTGCTGGGCAAAAGGTGGACATGGGAATGTCGATTTGATAACCGCAATTCAAAACTCCTGCAACATCTTTTTTTATAAGGCGGGGGACAAGATTGGAATTGATGCAATTTCAAAATGGGGAAAACTTTATGGTTTTGGAGGATTGACAGGAATTGATCTTCCAAATGAAAGGTGCGGGATACTTCCCTCAAGAGAGTGGAAAAAATCAAAAAAACTTGGTGAATGGTACAATGGAGAAACACTTCCTGTAGCAATAGGACAGGGCTATCTTGCCGTTACGCCGATGCAGATTCTCTCTTTTTATTCAACTGTTGCAAATGATGGAGTGAGGATGAAACCTCACATCGTAGAAGGTGAGCCTCAAGTTATGATGAAAGTTCCTCTCTCATTGAGAACAATATCAATTTTAAAAGAAGGGTTGAGCAGGGTCGTTTCTTCCGGGACGGGAAGAAAGGCTCAAATTGGCGGGATAGAAGTTTGTGCAAAGACAGGAACCGCACAGGTTGTGAAGGCGAGTGCAGGAAAAAACACCTATTCACTTGAAAAGGAGATAAGAGACCACGCATGGTTTGCAGGTTTTGCTCCAAAAGATGATCCCAGAGTCTCATTTGTAATTATGGTAGAACATGGCGGACACGGAGGAGATATTGCTGCACAGATAGCAAAGGTTGGGCTTGAATATATTCTTTTAAATAAGAAACCAGAAGAGGTTAAACCTCCTGAAATCAAACCTGTTCAGATAGGACCCGAAATTCCATCTGAAGAACAAATTCAACCCAAAATAGAGGAACAACCTCAAGAAGAACAAAATGTTACAATAGACACTTCAGGAGGAGAGAATGTCCCGAATTGATGATTTTAATAAATTCAGACAAAAAATGAACGAAGAGATTTTAAATAGAGGGACGATAAATACAAAAAGATTTTTCAACCTTGATTCAAATGTCTATAAAGAGGGAAAACTATCAAAGAAGACAAAGGAGTTGATAGGCTTATGTGCTTCCACAGTATTGAGATGTGATGATTGTATTAGCTATCATCTACTCGAACTCCAAAAAATTGGAGTTACAACTAATGAACTAATTGAATGTTTTGATGTATCTCTGGTTATTGGTGGATCTGTTACAATCCCTCACATAAGAAGGGCAATGGAAATTATTATTGAATCTAAAAAAGATAAAGGAGAAAAAGATGAAAAGGAATGAACTTGATCACTATTTGAAAAAACTTCTTAACTCAGATTCAATTCCAGATGAATCGTTAAACGGCTTGCAGGTAGAAGGAAAGGATGAAATTGAAAAAATTGCATTCTGTGTTTCAGCCTGCGAAGAGTGTTTCAAGAAGGCAGTAAAAAAGGGAGCAGATGCTTTAATTGTTCATCACGGGCTTCTCTGGAAAAGAAATGGAGTAGAGCCAATAAAAGATATTTTCAAAAAAAGGCTTGCAATTCTCATTGCTTCTCAAATAAGTCTATTTGCCTTTCATCTACCTCTTGATTGTCATCCACAATTAGGAAACAACGCCCGTGCCGCACTTGATATTGGACTTGGAAACATAAAGCCCTTTTGTGAATATCACGGTACTCTAATAGGTTTTAAAGGAAATTTCCTTGAACCAGCGTTACTAAAAAATATAATAAAGACTCTTGAGGAATACTACCATCACAAGGCGATTCTTCTTCCATTTGGCAAAGAAGAAATTAAAAATGTTGGAATAGTTTCTGGTGGTGCAGCGGAAGAGGTTATTCAGGCTGCAGAAGAGAACATTGACCTTTATGTTACAGGTGAACCAAAAGAGAGTGCCTATTACATTGCAAAAGAATTGAAGATGAATATGGCTTGTTTTGGCCATTATGCCACAGAGACCGTCGGTGTGAAGGCTTTAAAAAATCACATTGAAAGTGTCCTGAATATCGCAACGGAGTTCATTGAAATTAAAAATCCTTTTTAAGATTTGGAGTTGAAATGAAGGATGGTTCTACACTTGATTTGATTATTAGAGGTGGAAAGACAATCTCCGTTTTTTCAAATGAAATAATTGAAGGCGATATAGGTATCAAGGATGGTTTAATCGTAACTCTTGATGCTTCGGGATTAAAAGCAAAAAAAGAGATTGTTTTAAACGGAGAATACATTGTCCCTTCGTTCATTGATGCACACATTCACATAGAATCTTCAATGCTTAATCCTTCCCGGTTTGCAGAAGTTGTTGTTCCAAAAGGAACAGGGGCTGTAATTAGCGATCCGCACGAAATTGCAAATGTTCTTGGAATTGATGGAATTTCATATATGGTCTCATCATCACATTCCCTTCCAATGGATTTTTATTACACCGTTCCCTCCTGTGTTCCATCAACTACCTTTGAAACATCCGGTGCAACGATTAGAGCAAAAGAAATAGCAAAGATTTTTAAAATTATAGGGAACTCACCCGCACTCTCGGAGATGATGAACTTTCCTGGTGTCATTTTTAAAGACAGGGAAGTTATGAAAAAAATTGAAATCGCAAAAAAACTAAATTTGAGGATTGATGGACATTCTCCCTCTTTGACTGCAAGAGACCTTGATGCGTATCTTTCAGCCGGGGTTGAAAGCGACCATGAATCAACCTCGGAACAAGAGGTTAAAGAAAAGTTGAACAAAGGATGCTTCATCCTTGCAAGAGAGGGGTCTGCATCAAAAAATCTAAAAGAGTGTTTGAAGGTTTATAGTTATAAAAACTCAAGCCGATTTGCAATTGTCTCAGATGATAGAGAGATAAAGACTTTGCTAAAAGAGGGACATCTTGATGATTCACTAAGGAAAGCGATCTCCTTTGGGCTTGATCCAATTGATGCCTTAAAACTTGTTACAATCAACCCTGCAAAATTTTACAATTTAAAAAATAAAGGTGCGGTTGCTCCAGGATATTTTGCTGATATTGTGATTTTAAAGGACCTTAAAAACTTTGAACCAACTTTTGTTCTTCATAGAGGTAAGGTTGTTGCGAAAGATGGAGTTTTGCTTCAAAAAATTGCTCCCTTTGAAGATAAAAATGTTCTATCTTCTGTTAAAGTAAGAGATGATTTCAAAAGTTCACTAAAATTCCCTGAAAATGGAGATGTTCGCACTATCAGGGTCTTTGGGGATCAAATCCTCACAAAAGAAGAAATTCACAATGTAAGAGAACTAAAAGATGGAAAAATCAACTACTGCGCCGTTATTGAAAGGCACGGGATAAATAGCAATGTTGGGATAGGATTTGTAGCGGGATTTGATTTAAAAAAAGGTGCAATTGCATCAACTGTAAGTCATGATAGCCACAACATTGTTGTTGTTTCAAAAAGCGTTGATGAGATGGTTCTTGCAGTAAATGAATTAAAAAAAATTCAGGGTGGATTAGTTGCTCTTGATGGTATTTTAATGGAATCCCTTCCATTAAGAATAGCGGGGCTTATGTCAGATGACGAGCCACAAAATGTTTATGATTCTCTTCTAAGGTTGAATAAAAAGATAGAGGGGATTGGATGCAATCTTCCTTCTCCATTTATGACTCTTTCTTTCATCGCCCTTCCAGTAATTCCCGAATTAAGACTCACTGATAGAGGACTTGTTGATGTTAATAAATTTAATTTTGTATCTTTGACGCTTTAGTTATTTTGGTTTAAAATAAAAAGTGGAGGATATTGAGATGGCAAACCCACTTAAAGAATATGCTGTTCCATTTCACAAAGGTGATGTCATTTTTAGAGAAGGTGATAATGGCTCAGAAATGTATGTCATTCAGAGTGGAAAGGTTGAGTTACTAAAAGAAGTCAATGGAGAGAAGGTTTTTAGTTTGATTATGGAAAAGGGAGATTTTTTTGGAGAAATGAGCCTTCTTGAATCTCTACCAAGAACTGCAACTGCTGTTATGCTTGAAGATGGGGAACTAATAATCATAAATGCAACAATTTTTGATCAGATGATTCGCCACAACATTGAAATTGCTGTAAGAATGTTAAGAAAATTTTCCACCCGCCTGAGAGAGACTATGGCAAAACTTGAATCATTAAATGCTGTAAATGGAAAAATTATCAAAACGACGCCCCTTGAACTTGGTACCGAACAGGAAGAGACTAAAAACGAGAAAATTGAGGATGAAAAACCTCCAGTCCTTGCACAACTTCTTGATGAGGAATCACTCGAATTTTTCCCTGTTCATAAAGAGGTTACATTAATTGGTCGAAATGATCCTGTTACAGGACACAATCCTGATATTGACCTCACAAAAATTGATACCGTAAGATCTGTTTCAAGAAGGCATGCAAGATTAACATACAAAGAAGGAACTTTCTATATTTCTGAAGAGCCCGGCACTTTGAATGGAACCTTTGTCAACAATAAAAAAATACAACCGGGAATTCAGGTTCCTATAAAGTCAGGGACGATAGTGGGATTCGGGATGGTTAGATTGAAATTTGTCGAAGCAACTCAACTTGGTGCCGGAAAAAGAGAGAAGAAGTGAAAATCACGACACTTTTTTTGACAATGGATCACTCCATAATTAAGTGAAAAAACCACTTATGCGAATAAGAAAAAAGAAAGAGTGGGAAAATCTTTTTGAAGAATTAAAACTTTTACTAAATTCTCTGCAGATTGATTACAGAGAAACAAAGAGAATTAAGATAAAAGGTGGACTTTGTAAGGTGAAAGGAATGAAAGTAATTATATTAAAAAGGGACATTGATCCAGAGGAAAAATGTGAAACCATAAAAAAAGAGTTGAGAGGGATTGATCTTGAACCAATCTTTATCAAAGAGGATGTGAGGGAGTTCCTTGAAGAGTGAGCCGCCATTTACTTCAATAGGCATAGGTGAAATAGGAATAATAAAAGAGAAAGGCTCTCTTGCAATCTATGGGCTTGGCTCTTGCATCGGTCTCATCTTATACAATGAGATAGAAAAAATGGCAGGGCTTGCACATATTCTTCTTCCAGGTCCGAGGCTCCCTTCTGATGAAACAAAAGAACTTCCAGCAAAATATGCAAATGAAGCGATAGACGCACTTTTATTAGCGTTAGGCATAGAGAAAAATGAAACACATAAATTGAGTGGGGGCATAATTGGAGGGGCAACAATTTTTTCAATGGGGGAAGATTCAACCAATTCTATTGGGGATAGAAATGTCGAAGAGATAAGAAAATGGCTGATGAAAGCAAGAATAAAGATTGTCTGGGAAGAAACGGGAGGAGTATGCGGAAGGTCTTTAATCTTCTCTCTTCCAGAATCTACCTTAAAGGTAAGAACCCTGAAAGAAGGATGGAGAATTGTTGAAAAAAAATAGACTATTCTCTTGTATAAGTTATTTCACAATTTTTCCCATCGGGGTTGAAAAGCCTTATTAAAACTGGTGTTCCCTTAGGAAATAACGCTTTAAGAGAATTCCCGCTCTTTAAAATTACCTTATTTCCACTTTTGTAAGAAACCTTTTGCCAGGGAGATGCACTGTCTCCGATATAGACAGAACAACCATTTCTAAAATTTCCACCTAAAAGGGCAAGCCTAAAGGGATCAGACAACTTTTGAACTTCAAAAATTACAGGTCCGTTGTAACAGATAAGTTCTGCTTCATTAAGTGGGTCTTTTTTTATCTCCTTTACGGAATTCATCGAAAGGGTAAGATTACCTTCCGTTAATACCACAGGACTTTTTGACCCAGAATCAATTGTTACATTCAAATTTGCATCTTTTAAAAAATCACAATCTACATCAACATCTCCCATTTCATCTGTTTTTATAACAAAACAGTTTTCTCCATCCTTACCATAAGATTTTGTTTTTCCACAAAGCGTGTAACCGCCATCTGATGCTGAACAGGAAGACCATATCTCATCATTCAGTGGACCGCCATACCTCCTCTGCCACATAATTGAACCATCAACCCCCCACAAAGAAGCGTAACCATCCACCGGGTCTCCGCTTGATGGACTGAAGGCTCCGCAAAGAAGAAGGTCTCCTCCCTTTGTAAACTGAAGGCCCCTGCTCGATGCCTGTTCACGTGCATCAAGAATGTTGAGCCAGGCAACATGGTCATCAGAGGAAATCTTTGAGACGAACATTGAACTTTTTTCTGAAGAATCAATTTCTCCTGCAACAAAATAGTTACCGGAAGTCGTTTTTACAATTGATGATAACCTTCCTTTAGTTTGGCCTGCCTCTTTTACAAGATAAAAGGAACTTTTATATTTTAAAGATGTGTCAAATCTAACAACTAAAGGTATTCCATCTTTTGTCCCAACAGCAACAAAGCCTGAAGCATCAATGATAAAATCGTAAAGTTGAACATTCTGAACTATTGAATAGGATGTTATACTATCTCCTTTTGCAATAAATGAATCCTCTCCGCAGGTTCCTACAATATAAGGAGTCAAGCCATCCACTTTTACAGATTTTGCAATTGTGTTTGTTGCAAAAGAAAATCTATTTATAAAAAGGATTGATCCATCAGACTTAATTTTGGTTATAAATCCCCAATCAGAGCCGGAATAGTTAAGTTTTCCAGAGGCATATACGCTTCCATCAGAAAGTTTATAAAATGATGTTATTCTATCGTTTCCACCAAGGTCATAGACAAACTCCCAGATTAGACTTCCCGAGCGATCCATTTTGACTATATATGAACTTTCATCATCCCCTCTTGAAGTTGTGTATCCTCCAAAAAGATAACATCCATCATCAAAAGAAACTCCCGATGTAAAAACATCATTGCCACTCCTACCTAAAACTTTTGCCCATGCGGGAATTTGAGAAGAAAAGGAGTTTAATGAGAAAAGCAAAGCAATAATAAAACAAAATGATATTCTTTTCATTGAGACCTCCAGATTTAATTCTATAACTTTTTAAAAAAGATGTAAAATAACAAAAATGAAAAAGATTCACTATGTCATTTTGAGTTTCTTTTAAGGCGTCATTTAGTTCCTGAAAATTGCTTCTCCCAGTCAATTTTGGCAGTTACCTGCATCACTACAAAAAGGGTTACTATACATGCTATTGTTATTGCAAGGCCGGTGTATCCTTCTAAAAAGAAGGCGTAGGAAAAGAGGACAAGATAGACAAACTGGGAAATACCCGTTTCTATCAAAGCAAATCTTATTCCGGCGATGATTCTCATATAAGAGATGACAAGGAAAATGGATACAATTGAAGAAATTGCAAAGGCAAGGTGCAAACTTATAAGATCTGCAAGGTATGCCATAAGTAAGTGGAAACTAAAAAAGGAACAGGCTATAAAAAAGTAATTCATCGGGTGAATATTAATCTTTTTAACAGCGGTGATTATAAACATCAAAAACATAAAAAGAAAGAGTGATACGGGAGCGAAGTAGGTTACTTTGCTGACAAATTGTCCGGGGTTTATCTTTTGAGGCATTTTTATCCCAATCTGTATTCCCGAAAGAAGGTTTAGATAATTCCAATTAAGATTCCATCCTGATGGAGTTTTTGTTTTAGTCGTGGGTGAAATACTATTTTCAGGAAAATCTATCTTCTCAAAATCTGTCTCTATTGTAAGAGAAAAATTCTTAATTTGCGAAACATCTTTACCAAAAACATACCACCACTCATCCATTCCTTGAGAACGATAGGTAATTGTTACAATTTTTTCTTCACCCGCTTTTAGCGGGATCTTTTTTGCTATTTTTCCATCAACTGGTTTAAGGTCCTCTATTTGAGTTTCATCTATTTTCATTGTGAAATTGTCATAAATACCACCTGGTGATGGAAATGTGTATTCAAAAAGATACTTTTCTTCCTCTAAAGATTGGTTTTTGACTTTGTATTTTCCCTCAAATTGAACGCGATAAACAGAATACCAGAGCAACCCCTTTTTCCTCTGGTCAAGGTTTAGTTTCACATTTATATTGCTTCCATTAAGGTTGACAGGCAAATTTTCTGTAACAATCTCTATTTCTTCTTTAGTTTTTCCATCCTCAATTGTTTTTACCTCTTTCTCTTTTTTAACCTCCTTTAATAATAGAGGCGCTCCCTGTTTTTGAACGCTTCCCCAAAGTTGTCCCACAGCCTTTTTCAAGTTGCCATCATATTTATATGTTCTTATATTGGTTATTGTTCCAAGAATTATCCACGCAAAAGAGGTGCAGATAAAAATGAATGTCATAGCGATTATTCTCTTTAACATTTTCTTGCCTCCAGAGCCTATTTTATAACAATTTTCAAAAAAACACATCTTAAACTTTATTTCCCTTCATATCAAAACAACAAAAGGTAAGCTTATCGGCTATGGGAAAATGGTTAAAAAGAAAACCTCCACTCCTTGAGGGGGAAATTTTTATCCTCTTGGACGATTTCTGTATCTGTCTGATGCTTTTAAAATTTGCTTTCTTATTCTCAAAGATAAAGGTGTAACCTCAAGGAGTTCATCGTCATTTAAAAATTCGATGCATTGCTCAAGTCCCATTATTTTTGTCGGGAGAAGCCTTATTGCCTCATCAGAGGTTGATGCCCTCATATTTGTTAGATGTTTTTCTTTTACTATGTTTACATCAAGATCATTTTCTCTGTTGTTTTCACCAACGACCATTCCTTCATAGACAGGTGTTTGTGGAGAGACAAAAATCTGCCCTCTACTTTGAAGATGCTCAATAGTATAAGAAGTCGCATTTCCGGGACGGTCAGCAACGAGTGCCCCTGTAACTCTTTGAGTGATTTCTCCCTGCCATTTTTCATATCCATAAAAAAGAGTATTCATTATTCCTGTTCCACGCGTTTCTGTTAAGAATTGAGTCCTGAAGCCAATTAATCCCCTTGTTGGAACTCTCCATTCCATCCTGACTCTTCCCGTGCCGTGATTTATCATATTCATCATTTTGCCTTTTCTAATACTCAAAATCTGTGTTACAGCGCCTATGAACTCTTCTGGGCAATCAATTTGAACCATCTCTATAGGCTCAAGGATGTTTCCCTCTTTATCCCTCTTTGTCAAAATTTGAGGACGTGCAACTGAGAATTCAAAACCTTCCCTTCTCATAGTTTCAATGAGTATTGCAAGTTGTAACTCGCCTCTTCCTCTCACTTCAAACTGATCTCCAACTTCAGGAAAAAGTATCGTCAAACTGACATTTTTTTGGGATTCTCTTTCAAGCCTTGCCCTTATCTGCCTTGCGGTAACCAACTTTCCCTCCCTTCCAGCAAAGGGAGAAGTGTTGACGGAGAAAATCATTGATATAGTTGGCTCATCAACTTTTATCCTTTCAAGAGGTTCTTTAAAATCAACATCACAGAATGTATCTCCAATTGCGACTTCGGGGAAACCAGCAAGAAGGCAAATATCTCCCGCTGAAACCGATGATACCTCTTTTTTTTCAAGCCCCTCGTACATCATTAGCGAGGTTGGCTTTCCTTTCACAGATTCTTCCTCCTTAACAAGAAGAAGTTCCCGTCCCGCTGTCAAAATTCCGTTAAAAACCCTGCAAAGGGCAAGCCTGCCAAGATAATCGCTGTAATCAAGATTTGTAACAAGTGCCTGAAGATTTTTATTGGGGTTGTAAGATGGAGGCGGAATTGTTTTTAAAATTGTCTCAAAGAGAGGGATTAAATTTACACCGGGATTTGAAAGATTCAAAGTGGCGGTTCCCTTTCTTGCATCTGTGTAGAGAACGGGAAATCCAATCTGTTCCTCACTCGCATCAAGGTCAATGTAAAGGTCATAAACTTCGTTTAGAACCTCTTCACACCTTGCATCGGGACGATCGATTTTGTTTATTATGACTATTGATGGAAGTTTTTTCTCAAGTGCTTTTTTGAGGACAAACCTGCTTTGCGGGAGAGGTCCCTCTGCTGCATCAACAAGGAGCAATACCCCATCAACCATAGTTAGTGCCCTTTCAACCTCTCCACCAAAATCTGAATGTCCGGGTGTATCAACGATATTTATTTTTACATCTTTGTAGTTAATTGATGTGTTTTTTGCAAGTATCGTTATTCCCTTTTCTCTTTCAAGATCGTTACTATCCATAACCCTTTCCATTACTGCTTGATTTGAACGAAAAATCCCGGATTGCCACAACATTGCGTCCACGAGTGTTGTCTTCCCGTGGTCAACATGGGCTATTATTGCAACATTTCTTATATCTTCTCTTAACATAAACTCTTCCTTTCCATTAAAACCTTTTGAAAACATCTAAAGATACACCAAAATTTAATAAGATTCAATAGAACAAAGGCACCCAAAATCCGATATTGATTTGC
>DHFQ01000045.1 GCA_002402325.1 Candidatus Aminicenantes bacterium UBA4820 | reverse complement strand
AAGGAGTTGATGCAATGTCGGATTTCGGGTCAACGCGAATTCTTGACAATTGTTTCACTAAAGTATAAAATTAATAGTTGTGCGAAAATGTTAATAGAGATTTCATTGCAAAAGGGAAGATGTGAAATGGAAATTGTTTTTCTTGAAATTAGAAATGAAGGGAATTTTTAATCTATGTTTAAAACGCTTTTAGGAACAAAGATTGACCATTATCGCTTTATTGATAAAATCGCAATGGGTGGGATGGGAGAAATCTTTCTTGCGTATGACGAAGCACTTGAACGGAAAGTGGTTCTTAAATGTATTCGTCCAGAATTTCAACTGGATAAAGTTGCTAAGGGACGTTTTTTAAGAGAGGCACGGGTTCTTTCTCAACTCGGACATCCTAACATCTGTCAAATTTATGATTACATTGAAGGTGAACAATCAGATTTTATTGTAATGGAGTTTGTTGACGGAATAAACCTAAATAGGATGATGAAAAAAGGAGTTAATGAGAAAAATAAAATTCACATTGCCGAACAAATAGCAGGAGTTCTTGTTTCTGCACATGAAAAGGGAGTTGTTCATAGAGATTTAAAGCCTGATAATGTAATGTTGACTGAGGATAATCAGGTCAAAGTGCTTGACTTTGGACTTTCAAGGAAAATAAGCGAAGAGATTACCGTTCCATTATTGGAAAGTGAGTCAAATGGTAATGAAGAATTTTGCACTTCCCCTATTTCTTCAAATCACTATGAGAACTTGACAAACGCTGGGACAATAATGGGAACATTAAGTTATATGAGTCCTGAACAGGCAAGGGGACAGGTGGCAACCGCAGCAAGCGATATGTATTCATTCGGGCTAATTCTTCAAGAACTTTTTACAGGAAAACCGTGCTACGAAGATGGGATAAACGCGGAGGAGCAGTTTGAAAAAACAAAAAAAGGTGAAACTCTTCCGGTGATGGGGATAGACGCAGACTTAAAAACTCTAATTGAAAGACTAAAGTCACTTCAGCCTTCATCCCGTCCCTCAGCATTAGACACAGCGTAGAAACTCAAATGGATAAGAAATAAACCCTTACGACGAAGAACGCGATTTCTTGTGGCATTAGCACTTATTGCGTTGACACTTTTTTCAATTGCGATGACATTTCAAACAATTCGTGCGACAACAGCGGAAAAAAGGGCTAAAATTGAAGCAGAAACATCAAAACAAGTATCAGATTTCCTTGTCAATCTTTTCAAAGTATCAGACCCGAGTGAGGCAAAGGGAAAAAGCATTACCGCACGGGAGTTGCTTGATGCAGGTGCAAAAAAAATAGAGACAGAGTTAAAAGAGCAACCTCTTGTTCAGGCTACCCTTATGGAGACAATGGGAAATACATACATTGGTCTTGGACTTTATGATGAGGCACTTCCCCTCCTTCAAAATTCCCTAAAAATCAAAGAGAAATATCTAAAAGATGATCTTCTCATAGCGGAGTCTCTTGATTTGCTTGGGCTACTCTATCGTTGTCAGGGTAAGTATTCTGATGCGGAGGCATTTTTCAAGCGTGCAATTAAAATAAAAGAAAACCATTTTGGTATAAATAATCCTGATGTTGCAAGAACCCTCGCCCATCTCGCAATTGTTTATGAGCGACAGGGGAAATATTTTGAAGCGGAACAACTTTTCAAAAGATCTCTTGAGATAGAGGAAAAGAAACTTGGTTCAGACCATCCCTATGTTATAGACCTGTTGAACAATCTGGCACTTCTTTATTTTGACCAGGGGAAATATTTAGAAGCAGAACCACTCTATAAAAGGTCTTTAGAAATAAGAGAAAAAACGCTTGGTCCAGACCATCCAGATGTTGCCGCATCATTGAACAATCTGGCAGCTCTTTATGGACAGCAAGGTAAATATCAGGAAGCGGAGCATCTTTACCAACGCTCCATCCAGATAAAAGAAAAAGCGCTTGGTCCAGACCATCCCAATGTGGCACCATCGTTAGACAATCTGGCAAATCTTTATAGAGACCAGAAAAAATATTCTGAAGCGGAGCCTCTTTACAAAAGGTCTATAGAGATAAGAGAAAAAGCACTTGGTCCAGACCATCCAGATGTTGCCACATCATTGAACAATCTTGCTGTTCTTTATATAAAGCAGTGTAAATATCGTGAAGCGGAACCACTTTTTAAAAGGGCTCTTGAGATAAAAGAGAAAGCCCTTGGGCCAAACCATCCTGATGTTGGAATATCTTTAGACAATCTTGGATATCTTTATAGAGAAGACGGAAAATATTCTGAAGCGGAACGCCTTTTCAAACGCGCTTTGCGGATAGAGGAAAAGGCGCTTGGACCTGACAATCCAGATGTTGCAATAACTCTTTACCATCTGGCAAATCTTTACTATAGACAGGGAAAATATTATGATGCAGAGCCTCTTTTCAAGAGAACATTGCAAATAGACGAAAAATATTATGGCGCTGACCACCCTTATGTCGCACAAGATCTTGAAGGCTATGCCGAACTCCTTCGTAAAACAGGTAGAATCGCGGAGGCGGAAAGCCTTAAAATAAGGGCAAAGGAAATTACAGAAAAAGGAAAATAATGGAGGACAGAGTCAAAAAGAATCTTTCTTATAACTTACTTTGCAAAAGGTAGAACTTTTAATGAAGGTTTTTCGTAGATAAAATTTTGAATAAATGTATTGCAATTTTTTTTTCTTTTTGAGAGAATTAAATTTGTTTAGAAAAGAAAGGAGAAAAAAATGTTTAGAAGAAAATTGGCAATTTTTGTTTTGCTTGGATGTTTTCTCACCATTTTTGCCTTCGCATCGGGATTTGAAACTTTACAGCA
>DHFQ01000171.1 GCA_002402325.1 Candidatus Aminicenantes bacterium UBA4820 | reverse complement strand
TGTAAGAAACAAAAACCGAGCAGTTCATTCCCCCTCTTGTGTTGAAAACTCCCGTCAAAGAAGCTGTCATCGGCTTGCAAGAAGAAACAACATCGCGAAGTATCCTATTTACAGCATTTTCATAGAAAATACCAAGATTCCTATAAGAGAGGATATAATTCTTAAAAGATTTAAGTTCAATGCACTTTTTATCTGGCGTGTATCTTAAAACGAGCATACCAAAATCGGGAAGGCTTGTTTTTGGACAAAGTGAAGTATACTCTGGAACCTCAACCGTTATTTCGTAAGAGGGAAATTGATTATCCCATGTTTCAATTTTTGGAAGTTTTTTGTCAAGACCCTCTTTAGAACAATCCCTGTATTCCCTATTTTTTGCCATAACTCCTCCTACTTTAGTCCGTAGTTATTAGATATTTTATTAAGTTCTAAAATTTGTTTTTTTGTAAAGGATGAAGGTTTTCCTAAAAGTTTTGAAAGAAAGAGAATTTTTGAAGAGTGCTCTAAAGACTCCATCCTGTAGTATGCACTCTGAAGTGAGCCTCCAACAGTTACAGCGCCATGATTCTTAAGGATCACTGCCCTTCCTTCTCCTAAAACTTTAGCAACCTCTTTTGCAAGTTCAATGCTTCCGGGCATTTTGAAGGGAGCAATTTTTACTTTTCCAAGAGTGATTATAGTCTCAGAAAGTGGGAACTCTTCAAGAGAATCTACAATCAAAGAGAGAGCAATCGTGAATGGTGGATGTGCATGCACAATACCATTTACATCTTTTCTTCTTTTATAAATTTCAAGGTGAAGATTCACCTCCGATGAGGGTTTTCTATTTTTAAGTTGCTTACCATTTTTATCAAGATTTACTAAATCCTCAACCTTAAGTTCCCGTTTTGGGATTGAAGTTGGAGTAATCACAAAGCCATCGTCTCTCCTTATAGAAAGGTTTCCATCCGTTGAAGAAACCAAATTTTGTTTATGAAGAAGTTTGGCATAGTAAACAACCTCTTTAAGTTTCATCTACTTTTTCTCTTCCGCTTTCTTTATCTCCCCTTCGAGTTCTTTTATCATTTTTAAATCGGGGTAATTTTCTTTGAGAATCTTAAGACTCTCCTTTGCCTTTTCAATGTCCTTTAAATCAAATAGGTAGACGACCACTTTGTTGAAAAGCGCCTGCTGTTTTTTTGGATCAATTAAAAGGGCTTTGTCAAACATCTCAATACTTTTTTTCGGATCTTTTTCCCTGTAGCAGACACCAAGGTCAACTAAAACATCTGTGTTTTTAGGGTCTATCGCCAAAGATTCTTCATACCATTTAATTGCCTCGTCAAACTTACCCCTATCATAATAGATGTTTGCAAGTGTTATTCTTGCCTCTATATTTTTGGGATCATTTTTGGCAGATTCAATAAATTGCTGCATCATTGATTGGTGCTCAGTGGGATCCATTTGTTCAGAAGATTGATTTTTATTTTGAACTTGCTCTTGCTTACCATTTGCAGGAGAATTATTCTTTGATTCAATTCCCTTCATTACAACAAAAGTTATCACAGAACCCAAGACAAAACCTGCAAAAATGAATAAGAGGGCATCTTTTTTCATAAAATCATTTAACTCCTTTTAAATAGATTTTTCAAAACAAGAAGTGTCATTGATGGGCTTTCAGCCATTCTTCTTCTTAAGTAAGCCATTGCATCGCTCCAGGAAACTGCATAGGGAACATAAAGCCTCACATTTTCTCCTTTCTCAACCAATTCCCTTTGCATAGCATCTCTTGGAACACCCATCAACATTTGAAATTCCCTCATTTCTTTTGGGATTTTCATCTCATCAATTATCTCTAACGCTTTCCTTAGGTATTTCACATCGTGAGTCCCAATGGCAACAAAGTGTCCTTTTTCAAAAAGTTTTCTTAAAAGTTTTAGAAGGTTCTCCTTCATATCCTTTTTCTTTGTGTAAGCTAGATCCTTTGAAACAGTGTAAATCCCTATGCAAAGCCTGATATGAGCCTTTAATCCATCAAGTCTATCAATATCCTTTTCTGTTCTAAACAACCTTGACTGCAAAACCGTTCCAACATTTGGATATTTAGGCTTTAACTCACAATAAAGATTCAAAGTGTAATCCGTTAAGTCGATGTCTTCCATATCAATGGTTACAAGGGTATTCTGACTTAACGCCTTTGATACCACCCTTTCGATATTTTCCTTGCAAAAGTTGGGGTCTATGTAATAACCAAACTGACTTGGTTTAATTGAAATGGATGAATAGTTTCTCTCTTTAATGGCATCAAGAGTTTTCTCATACTGAGATACAGCCCCTAAAACTTTTTCTTTTGATTTTTCAGCCTCACCCAGAATATCAATCGTTGAAAGAATTCTTTTTTCCCTGAAAAGAGAATCAACTTTGCTAAGCGCCTTTTCCATACTGTCTCCGGATACATAGGGTGAAGCAAAGATTTTTACAAGAGGCGAAGGAATCATATTCGCAACCGTTTTTCTAAAATCTGCCATTTTTCATTCCCCCTTTCAAAAGGTAATAAATTATTTTATCACAAAGAGAAAATCTTTCCACTAATAAAACAATCCCAAAATCCGACATTGCATCAACTCCTTATTGGTAAAAGATAATACCAATCATCG
>DHFQ01000166.1 GCA_002402325.1 Candidatus Aminicenantes bacterium UBA4820 | reverse complement strand
TTCTCTAAGACAAATTCAGATTCTTGCAAATTGGTTTTTGATGGTTTTATCAAAGACCTCATAGATTCAGGGGTAGAGGTAAAGTATTCAATCATTGAACAGGGAGTTATAACTAAGAGCGGAGTTCTTTCTAAAAATGGTTTGCAACTAAAAGCGGATGGTATGAAAAGAAGGATTTTTATTTCAACTTCAAACATTCCTCCCTATTTAGTCAAAATCAACGGTTCCGAAAGAGTGATAAGATTGGAGAAACCTCTTATCAGAGAGGTGAAGGTTGATCTATCTAAATTTCCAGAAGGAAGTGAAATTGATTGGTTTTTAAAAGAGTGGGAAGACCTTCCCTTTGAATTGTATCCGTTAACCACAAAGGGAAAGAACTCAGAGATAACCCTTCAACTTCCTTTAAATTATGATGTCTTTGTTGAAATAAGGGCAAAGGGAGTCATTCCCTCTTACCTTTCATCAAAGGCGGGGGAAAAAGTTTTAAAAGCTTTACCTCCTCAATCGGGCTGGTGCAGAGAGGTGGTGGTTAAAGATAGTGAAGGGGTCAGAATAAAGGGGTGCTTTGTATCTTTCTTGAATTATCAAACATGGGGCACAAAAATTGCGGAAGGGATAGGCGTCAACACTGATGATTATGGAAGAGCAATTTTAAAGGATGAATCTCCTGAAGATGAGGGAATTATTGTAGCATTCGGAAACTCGCTAAAATTAGGGAAGATAGAAAGTAAGTTTCCCACAGAACGGCCTTTAATCCTGATACTTGAAAATGGAGAAAAACTATCTCTAAAAGTGGTAAATGAAAATAATTCACCTCTAAAGGCAAAAATAGTTTTCTCAATTCCAGTAGAAAATCCTCTAATTAATCTTGGAAATGTTGAATTTCCTACAAAAGATGATGGTTCTTCTGATATAGTTTTCCCTGATAAAAGGGAGGAATCATCTCTTCTTTTCAAGGCTGAAGGGTATGAGGCACAGAAATTTAAAATTAGTGAAATAAAATCACCCCTTGTTGTAAAGATGAAAAGGGAGAAAGAGATTACTGGAAGGGTTGAAGATAAAGACGGAAATCCAATTGAGGAAGCAATTATCCACCTTGGTGATGAGGAATTTTTAAGCGACTATCAGGGAAATTTTCTACTCAAAAATATTGGGGATAATAGATCGGGCTGGGTTGAAGCAATGGGTTTCTTTCCGAATATGTTTTCTCTTGAAGAGGGACAAACATTTTTGAAAATCAAACTTGAGAAAGGGAATGGCGGTTTAAAGGCAAAATTGGTTGACAGCGAAGGAAATCCTGTTGAGGTTGTGAAGGCAACCGCAAGTTTTAAGACAGAAGATGGTTCTCTTGCTCAAACTGGAATGCCAGAAAGAAGATACAAAAATGGGAATTTTATTTTTCCATTAAATTCAAGTTTTGGAAGAAAGGCTGAAAAATTAAAGGTTGGGCTCACTCTTTTTTCAAAGGGTTATCTTCCTGTTTCAATAAAAGATGTGAGTTTAGAAGAAGGAGAGATATTTGACCTTGGGGTTTTAGTTTTTGAGAGGGGATTTTCTGTTAGAGGAAAGGTAAAACTTGAAGATGGTTCTTTTGCACCAGGGGCTAAAGTTACCCTTGTTGCGGTTGGGGAGGGAGAAGAGGGGAAAAAAGGAATGGAACAATTCGAGAAAGAACAGTCGGGCTGGTTTTCAAGCAGCGATTCCTATGGTGATTTCACTATTGATGGACTCTCTTCAGGGAAGTATAAAATTTTTATTGATTATCCAAAATATCCCGAATATGATGAAATAATTGAAATTTCATCATCAGGTTCAATTGGGGATTTTTTGTTAAAAAAGGGGATTGATTTTACAATAAAAGTTGTTTCAAAAAATGGCGAAGCAAGGGAGAATTACCCTGTAAAACTTTATCCTGAAAACGACCCTTTCGGCACAGATAGCAAACCAGCATTAACCTCTAAAGATGGAGTTGTTACTTTTGTTGGGCAGAAGGCAGGTTCTTACAAAATTGAGGTAATGAATCCAAAAAATGAACTTATAATTAAAGATACATACGAATTTGATGAAGAAAACACCTATAAGGAGATAAACCTTCCTTTTGAAAAAATCGAAATTTATCTCACTTTGAATAACTCTCCTCTATCAAATCAAAACTTTTACATTGCAAAAAAACCTGAAAATAGAGGATTCGGTTATTATATCCCTGAAGAACATGGAACGACTGTGAGTTCACCTGGAAATAAGCTCTATCAACTCTCAACCGATAACAAGGGGATGTGCACTTTAGACGAGATAGAAAAGGGCGAGTATATTCTTTTTAGCGGTAATTCCCAATTTCAAGGGATAAAGTCTTTTAGTTATGCTAAAGAAGACAAAATAGTTGTAGAAATAAAAGGTTTTAGCGTCTATGGTAAAATAGTAGATAAAAGCAATGAAAAAAGAGGTGGTTACATAGTTCCTCTTTTTGTAAATCCATCCATCGGTCCTCCCTTAATTTATTCAAGAACAGATACAGAAGGGAATTTCAAATTTGAGAACATTGAACCGGGAAGGTATGTGATCTTTCTTTTAGACGCGGTAGATAAAGGAAATCAGGAGATAGCCTTTGAGATTTCAAATAGCGATGTAACGCTTAAGCCTGTTGAAGTCGAAAAATAAGTTGCTTTATTAACCGCAAAACGGCAAAAAGTAGTTGCGAAATTGTTTTTACTTAAGATCCTTTTTGGGTTTAGGTTTTGGGATTAGTCGAAGATTTTCAATGCCGTTTTCTATGAATTCATCATCATAGAGATTTGATTTTTCAAAGGTGATCGACCATCTCTTTATTGGATCCATTTGAAGGTACTCCCTCTCCCCAAGTTCTTCGACGATATCTCTTTGTACGAGATTTTGAGTCAGACCTTCCCAGAAGGAATAATCATTGTATCTATCAATCAATTCGTTTATTTCATTTTCTAAATAATCTTCAGTGAAATCATAGATGTCATACTCCTTTCCATAAGTAATTATTTTTTTAAACCCATTTTCGTAACCCACCTTGAAAATAAAGTGTTCCATTTCATCATACTCGTCTATCGTTGGGTCATCCTCATCTCCATCCCTTGTTGCATTAGCAATCCAGTTTCCTAAATAGACAAGTTTTAAAAGTGTTTCAAACTGCTTTTTATCAAGTTCTAAAATCATTCTTTCCTCCTAAAAAATAATTCTACCATAATTTGAAAAAGACCATTAACATTTATTTAAAACCCATAAATACGACATTTCTTCAACTCCTTATTGTTAAAGGATAATACCAATCACCGACTTAAGAGGAAACAACAATCACCTAAAAAGTGAAAAGAAAAGGGATGGTAGGGAACATAGAC
>DHFQ01000070.1 GCA_002402325.1 Candidatus Aminicenantes bacterium UBA4820 | reverse complement strand
TGCAAATCAATATCGGATTTTGGGTTTTTCAAGCCACTTGAGGGGGAATCAAAAATAGGATATGATAATCTTTTAGGGTTTAACTTTGTTTGAAAGGAATTGCTTTATGGATTTTTGCAAATTGGTAGTTTTAAAAGTAGGGCAAGTAAAATTGTTATGAATCTCAAGAAAGGTTTTTAAGAAATGGCTACTTCTAAGAGTAAATCCATCGTTTGTCAGGTTTGTGGAAATGAAACCCCTTTTGATGAAAGACTTTGTCGTCATTGTGGAGGTATACCTCTTTTCGCAAACGAGAGAGAGACGCTAAAAGAAAAGGATGATAATTACTATAATTTTTTGGAAGAGGAAATAAACTATTTAAAACAAAAGATAGAATCTCTCTCAATTGAAAATGAAGAAAACCAAAAAAGTATTCAAGAGCTCGAAAAAGACCTATTTTCCCAAAGGGCAGGGCTAAACCTTCTTTTGAATGAAATTAAAAAAAAGTTAAAACTTGATAGAACAACATTTTTTGAGATGTGGGAAGATAGCGTAAAACAGCATTTTAGAATAATGATTTTTAAGGATATTTTTCTTGGGAAGAAATTTGAGATGATTTCTCAATCTTCTACTGAGAACCTTCCCCAATTTGAAGATTGCATTTTAAGGGCTGAAGAATCCTTTTATTCCCTTGATATTGATGGAATTTTAAGGGCGTTGACAGAAGCTTTGAATTTGAGTCAATCAAACCTCCCTTTGATTGTCTTCTCAGGAAGATTCTTCTTTGAAGTTGGTAGAATGGATGAAGCAAAGAATCTCATCCTTTCTGCTTTAAAAAGGGGAATCACCTCAAAAGAAATATTTAAACTTGCCGCTATGATCTCTCTATTTTTAGGTAATTTCAAAGAAGCGAAGAATTTTGTACATTTATACACAAAAAATGGTGGGGCACAATTTGAGGGCTTTATCTTAAAATGCTGTATTGATGCCAATATGGGCAATTGGGATGAAGCAACAAAATGGTCAACTCTTGCTCTAAAGGAAGAAAAAAATCTGTTTGCTCTTTTGATGCTTTCATTTTCGCTCTCTATGCAAAAGAAATATGACGAATCAAAAAAAGCACTTGAGGAAGAGTTGAAATTGCACCCTGAAAACAAGGATATAAAACATATACTTCACGCAATCTATCTTCTTAGCGGTGATAAAATAAATGCCATCTCAATCAGGAAAAGTTTGAAAAATGATAGGGATTATAAAATTTGTATTGAGAGAGAAAGGTATTTAAACACCAATAAAATGCTCAAATTTTGGAGAAGTTTTGCTCCACCAATTGATAAATTTCTTCTTGAATTGAATGTTGTTGAAAAGGTTTGAAAAGGAGTAAAAGATGAACCAGATTATTAAATTTGGAACGGACGGCTGGAGGGGGATCATAGCAGATACTTTCACCTTTGACAATTTGAGAATCGTCACACAGGCAGTTTGCGATTATCTTGATGAAAATGGTCTGCCTAAAGAGGTTGCCATTGGATTTGATAGACGTTTTCTCTCTGAAGACTTTGCAAAAGTTTCTGCTGAAGTTTTTGCTGGAAATGGTGTGACAGTCTTTTTGAGCCCTGAACCGTGTCCAACTCCGCATGTTTCTTTCTTTGTAAAGAGGAGAAAACTCCCACTTGGAGTTATGATTACAGCAAGCCATAACAACTACAGATACAATGGTTTTAAATTAAAAGAGAAGTTTGGGGGAAGCGCTTTTCCCGATACCACAAAAAATGTCGAAAGATTCATAGGTAAAAGCCCGGTACGGCAAGTCTTATTCAGGGAAGCAAAAAAAATGGAAAAAATTATCGAAACTCCGCTTGATGAGGGATATGACCAGTTGATTGAGTCTCTCGTTGATCTATCCGCCATAAGGGAATCAAATTTAAAGGTGGTGGTGGATTCAATGAATGGTGTCTGCGGAACAAAACTCGCCCATTACATTCAAAGCCCAACCTGTAAAGTAACGACATTAAGAGCGGAAAGAGACACTATGTTTGGAGGGCTTGCCCCAGAACCAAAAGAGGAATACCTTGAACTGCTTGCTGAGTATGTAATAAATCTCAAGGCTGATTTAGGGCTTGCAAACGATGGAGATGGTGATAGAACAGCAGGGGTTCATACAGATGGTTCTTTCTTTTCTCCATTAGAAATGATTGCCCTTCTTGCACTCTATTTGATAGAAGTTAAAGGATTAAAGGGACTCCTTGCGACTAATAACGCCAATACTCTCTATTTAAAAAAAATTGCTGATGACCATAACCTCCCGTGCAAAAACACTCCAATCGGGTTTAAATATATTGCAGAAATAATGTTAAAAGAACCCCTTTTGATTGGTGGAGAAGAGAGCGGTGGAATTACCATTCAAGGTTATCTTCCGGAAAGGGATGGCATTTTGGTGGATCTTCTCCTCTGTGAAATGGTTGCAAAAAGAGGAAAATCAGTTAAAGATCTTCTTAAGGAACTTTATGAAAGATACGGCGAATTCCATTTCCGGAGGAAAGATTTTGCTGTTGAGACAGAAAAAGGGACAAGACAGGTTAAAAATCTTGCCTTGAAACCACCAAAAACTTTATGCGGATACAAGGTTGTAAATGTTGATAGTCTTGATGGAACAAAAATTTTCCTTGAGTGTGGTGGATGGATTTTATTCAGACAATCTGGAACTGAACCTGTTTTGAGAATTTATACCGAAATGCCAAAGGTTGATGAACTTGATAAAATCATCTCTGAGGGAATGAAATCCTTAGGGGAAGCAAATGACTAAAAATCTGGAGGTTTTATGAAAAAGACCTTTTTTCTTTTATTGTTGTGTTTATCTCCACTCTTCAGTTTTGCACAGGCGATTGCAGGCTATACCATAGATTATTCAACCTGTTTAAAAAGTTTGAGTGTCCAGGAAAAGATGGAAGTCCCAATTGTATTTGAAGGCTCATCTTTTATCAAAGTTCATTTTTCAAGTGTGAATATTTTTGACGATGGAAGGATTCTTTTAATTGATGACAAAGTCAAAAAAGTTATTTACGAACAAAAGGGAGAATTTAAGGCGGAAGATTTCTGGCTTCCTTCGGTTGATTCAGACCAAATAATTTTGCAGGTTGAAAATGGCGAGGCTACCGTTGACAGAGTTGGTATTGGAATAGACAATGTAGAGGAAAGCAGGCAAGAAAGAATTTGCGGAAATGACGATAGACTTGATCCAAAATGTTACGATTCTTCCTATCAAGACATCGGTGCAAAAGTTGGAAGAATTATGTTTGAACTTTATGGAATGTTTTACTACTGCACAGGATTTCTGGTTTCTCAAGATAGCATACTTTTAACAAATGAACATTGCATTCAAAATAGTGACGCAGCAAATTCTGCTGAAATAAAGTGGAAATATGAAAATTCAACCTGTGGAGGAAATGATTCCAATTTTGAAAGAGTCTCAAATAGTTTTGATCTTATTGGAGTTGATTCTGGCTTTGACATTGCAATTTTGAAGCCAAAGAGTGATAACCCATCAAGTTATTACGGCTACCTTGAGTTAAACGATGCAAAAGTTGAAAAGGGTGATACTATCTGGATTCCTCAACATCCATTCGGAGGAGTTAAAAAGTTTGCAGTTCATAGCGATTCAGACGGGGGTGCAACAATCTTAGAGATTGGGCTAAAGGGAGCAAGAGCTGGGCAGTGCATTGGATACAACCTTGATGTTGAGGCGGGTTCTTCTGGCTCTCCCGTAATTGACAAAGATGGAAAGGTTGTCGCCGTTCACTCTTTTACCGCAGAAAGTGAAGGTTGCAAAGACCCTGACCTGAATAGAGGAATTATGATGACACTTCTCTATCCTGTAATTGAACCTTATGTTGTAACCTGCAACGGCAACCCACCAACAATTACAAAAGTTAAATACAATGTCAAAAGCAGACAATTCAAGGTTTGGGGTTCGGGATTCACTGAGAATTCAAGAATTCTTGTTGCTTCAATTTCTCAAAGCACAAAGTTAAAAAAGGATGGTAAATTAGTCTGCGCAATGTTTGACAGGCTTTTAAAAGGAGATACGGTTTCAATCGAGGTTTTCTGCCCCGACACAGGATGTAGAAGTGAGAAGTTTTACTACACAAGGTAAGAGAACAGGATGAATTTTGAAAAGATAACAAATATCCTGAAAGAATTGGGAGAACTTTCGGTTCTTTTCTATCGGACTTTGCGACTTGTCTTTTCAACTTCCCCTGATCTGGGACAAATTTCATACCAAATTGTTCTTATGGGGTATCAGTCTCTTTCAATAGTTTTGATTACAGGGCTCTTTGTTGGAATGGTTCTTGCCGTCCAAACTGGATACACCCTTGCCGCCTTTGGTGTAAAATATTACATAGGTGAGACAGTTTCAATTGCAATGACAAGAGAACTTGGTCCAGTTCTTATAAGTCTTATGGTTGGAGGAAGAGTGGGTGCTGGAATAACAGCCGAACTCGGAACAATGAAGGTTACCGAACAGATAGATGCCTTGAGGGCAATGGGAGCAGACCCTGTTAGAAAACTTGTCTGTCCAAGAATTATTGCCTTCGTTTTGTGCCTTCCTATTCTTGTATTGATCGCAGATTTTCTTGGAGTAATTGGAGGTTATCTAATTTCTTCCCTTGACCTCGGTATGGGAGGACGGTTCTATTTTCATCATGTTTTCAGAATGCTAAAGTTTAATGATGTTTTCTCTGGACTTTTTAAGACAGTTTTCTTTGCTATCTTTACAACGATAATTGCCTCGCAAAATGGCTTCACAGCAAAGGGCGGGGCCGATGGAGTAGGAAGGGCAACGACATCTACCGTTGTCCTCTCTTCAATAACAATTTTGGTATCCGATTTCTTTTTGACTAAGTTATTTCTGATGTTTTAAAGATGGAAACTTTTATAGAGTGCATCGATTTAAAAAAAAGATTTGGTAAAAAAGAAGTCTTAAGAGGCATAGACTTAAAAGTAATCAAGAACGAGACTCTTGTTATTCTTGGCGGTTCAGGAAGTGGAAAATCTGTCCTTTTGAAAACCATTATTGGATTGATACCATTAGATAGTGGAAGAATTGTAATAGACGATGAAGATGTTACAGATTTTGAAGAATCCCAATGGCAGGAGGTAAGAACAAAAATATCATACGTTTTTCAATGGGGAGCACTCTTTGATTCAATGAATGTTTTTGATAACCTTGCATTTCCTTTGAGAGAAAAGAAGATGGATGAAAAAGAAATTGAAGGAAAGGTAAAAAACACTCTATCAATTTTAGGACTTGAAGGGACAGATTTTATGTATCCAAGTGACCTATCGGGTGGAATGAAGAAAAGGGTTGCACTTGCAAGGTCAATAATTTCTGAACCTAAGTGCATTTTGTATGATGAACCAACTTCAGGGTTGGACCCCATAACTGCTAATCAGATAAATAGACTTATAAAACAGATGCAGGAAATGTTGAATGTTACATCGGTTGTTGTTACACACGACATCAATTCTACTTTCTATGTTGCAGATAGAATAGCCCTTTTATATGAAGGTAAAATAAACTTTTATGGTTCAATTGAGGAAACAAAAAAAAGCAATAACCAAATTTTGCAGGACTTTATTTCGGGGAGAGTGCCTGATGAAAAGTGGCAGTGAAGGAAAGAGTATAAAAATTGGGTTTTTAGTTGCCTTTGGATTAATTGTTTTAGGATTAACAATTGTTGGAATATCATCTAAAGAAATGCTTTTTGAAAAGAAAGTAACTTTTTATTCTGTGTTTCCAGACACCACAGGGCTTAAGGAGGGAAGTTTAGTCTCCTTTCAGGGTGTGGATGTCGGTTTTGTTACGAGCCTTGAGTTTACGGATAGAGGTGGTAAACCCGAAGTTAAAGTAACCTATAAAATTTCATCCAAAGTTCTTCCAATGATTAATTCAAATATAAGAGCAGAAATTAAGAGTCTTGGACTTTTGGGTGATAGATTTATTAGCCTTGAAAAGTCTGAAAAGCAACAACACCCCGAAATAAATCTTCTTCCCAACTCTGAAATACAATCCTACCAGCCATTAAGTTTAAAACAGCTGGGAGAGAGCGCTCAGGACATTATGCAATCAATAAATGAGTTGAGCAGAAATGTAAACGACCTTGTAATCCATATAAGCAAAGAGGGTCCACTTGCAAAAATAATGAACAACCCACAATTAAGCGATGAAATTGTTGAGCATTACAGAAGGAGTGCAGAATCTCTTGATGTGATTACAACAAGATTAAAAAATGGCGAAGGGATTATCGGCGGTCTTCTTGCAAAAGAGGGTGAGGGCGACCAGACGGCAAAAATGGTTAGAGAATCAATTGTCAATCTGAGTGAAACACTTAAAGGAATAAATGAGGGTAAAGGCGTATTAGGGCTTCTTGTTTCAGAATTGGGAGATGGCAAAGATGCGAGGGAATCTCTTAAAGAGTTTTTCAATGCTCTTGAAAAAATGTCTCAGTCGATGGAAGACCCGAATTCTCTTGCATACAAAATCTTTTCTGATGAGGAGTTTGGAAAAGAATTTTCAGAAAATCTTCTATCAATAAGCAAAAGTCTTGATTCAATACTTAAAAAAATTGACAAAGGAGAAGGAAGTGCAGGAGCATTTATAAACGATAAGGAACTCTATGATACATTGAAATTAACCGCAGATGGGATTCAAAGATCAAAAATAGTAAAGTGGTATCTTGAAAAGAAGGCGAAAGATGTCGCAACCGAAGAAAAGAAAAAGGAAGAAAACAAATGAGGATTCTTGTTACTGGCGCTGCCGGATTTATCGGTTCCCATCTTGTTGAGGCACTTTTAAAAAAAGAAAATGATGTCTTTGGAATTGATAATTTTGATGAGTATTATTCAAAGGAAATAAAAGAAGAGAATATAAAAGAGGCGATAAAAAATGACAGATTCCACTTTTTAAACCTTGATTTAAGAGATAGGCCTTCTGTCAAGGCTCTTCTTCAAAATGAATTTGATGTGATTGTTCACCTCGCCGGAAGAGGAGGAGTAAGAAGGTCAATTCTTGAACCAGAAAAATATATCGAATTAAATTACATTTCAACTTTTAACCTGATAGAATCAATGAAGGAGACCGGGCATAAAAAAATCGTTTTTGCTTCAACTTCAAGCGTCTACGGAAATAGAAGCAAAATTCCCTTCAAAGAAGATGAAATGGCTGACTTTCCAATTTCACCCTACTCAGCGACTAAAAAATCGTGTGAAGTTCTTTTATATGCTTATCACCACCTTTATAATTTTGATGTTTATGCCTTGAGGTTTTTTACGGTTTATGGACCAAGACAAAGGCCTGATATGGCTATCTACAAACTGGTAAAATCAATTTTTAAAGAGGAGGTCTTTGAAAAATTTGGAAATGGAAAAACAGAAAGAGACTATACCTTTGTTGATGATATAATAAATGGAGTTGTAAATTCGATAGAAAGGGTGAATGGTTATGAGATAATAAACATCGGTGGTTCAAACACGGTTGAACTCAATAAACTCATTTCACTCGCTGAAGAGATTATCGGAAAAAAAGCGATAATAGTTGAAAAACCAATTCCTCAAGGAGATGTTTTAAAAACTTATGCAGATGTATCAAAGGCAAATAAACTAATCAACTTTTCACCAAAAGTCTCCATAGAAGAAGGTTTGAAGATATTTATTGATTGGTTTAAAAGAAGGAGATGAATAGATGAAAGTTGTCGTCATAGGAAGCGGATATGTTGGGCTTGTTACAGGGGCGTGTCTCTCAGATTTTGGTTTGAATGTTACTTGCGTAGATGTGGACAAAGAAAAAATTGCAATGTTAAAAAGGGGGGAAATTCCAATTTACGAACCGGGGCTAAAAGAGATTGTAGAGAAAAATCAAAAGGCGGGGAGACTCTTCTTTGAAGTAAAAGGCGATGAACCAATTTCAGAAGCGGATGTGGTCTTTCTTGCTGTTGGAACTCCACCTAAAGATGATGGCTCTGCTGAAATGAAATATATTTTCTCAGCGGTTGAAACATTTTCAAAAAACCATAAAAAATATCAGGTTCTGGTTACAAAAAGCACAGTCCCCGTTGGAACAGGCGAAAGGATTGAAGAAATAGTTGCACAAGAACATTCAAAAGAAACCTTTTCTGTTGCCTCAAATCCTGAATTTTTGAGGGAGGGTTGTGCTGTTTCTGATTTTATGAACCCGGATAGAATTGTTATTGGTTGTAATGACCAGAAAGGGTTGAAAGTATTGCTTGACCTTTATGAACCGATGAGAAAGGCAAACGCTCCAATCCTCGTAACTGATAGAACATCCGCAGAACTTATAAAATATGCTTCAAATGCATTTCTTGCTGTAAAAATAAGTTTTATAAATGAGATGTCAAGACTTGCGGAAAAGGCTAAGGCTGATATTTCAAAGATTGCTCTGGGGATGGGAATGGATAAAAGAATCGGTCCTTCTTTTCTCCTTCCCGGTCCTGGTTATGGTGGGTCGTGCTTTCCAAAGGATACAAAGGCACTTTTAAAAATTGCTTCCGACTTTGGCGTTCCATTAAGGATAGTTGAATCTTCTGTAATTGCAAACGAGGAACAGGCAAAATTCGCCGTTGAAAAAATAGTTAAAAATCTTCCTAAAAACTGCGAAAATCCTACTATTGCCATTCTTGGGCTTGCTTTTAAAGGCGGCACTGATGATGTGAGAGAATCACCTTCATTGAAAATTTGCAAGGATTTAATGGAAAAGGGGTTTAAATTAAAATGCTACGACCCCGAAGCCTCCGTTAACGCATTGAAAGAAATTGAGAGTTTGAATGTTGTTCCATCAATAATGGATGCCTGCAAGGATAGTGACATTGTGGTAATAGCAACTGAGTGGAATGAATTTAAGACAATAGATTTAAAAGCGGTAAAGGAAGTTATGGCGACACCGGTTATCGTTGATTTAAGAAATCTTCTTGATAGAGAGAAAGCAATAGAGGAGGGTTTTAAATACGACTCTATAGGAAAGGTTTTTGAATAAAATAGTTTATGGATTTTATCTCTTCAATTCTCCGCTTTGAAATTGGCGATTGGTGGAAGGAGGAAGACCTCCCGCTTGATTATAAGAAGTTTGGCAACTTTTTGAAACTCAATGTTGAAGTTGGATTTGGCTCAGGTGAATTTATAACTTCTTTTGCAACATCAAATCAGAAAGACCTTTTTGTTGGAATAGAGGTTTATGGCGAGGGTTTAAGAAAGGTTGTAAAAAAAATAAAGGAAGAAAAAATAGAAAATATACTCCCCCTGTGTGGCGATGCTTATGTTGTTATGCAGGTTGCTTTTGAGGATGAATCTTTAGATTCAATCTTTATAAATTTCCCCGACCCCTGGCCTAAAAAGAGGCATAAAGATAGAAGGCTACTAAAGGATGAATTTTTCTTACTTTGCAAAAGAAAACTTAAAAGAAAAGGCACACTTTACTTCTCAACAGATGATGAAAATCTTGCATTGTTTGCAGATTTGGAGATAAAAAAAGTTGATGAAATGAAAAACTGCAATTCGCCATATCCTTATATTCACGAGCCAATCTATCCCTATAAAACGAAGTATGAAAAGAAGTTTCTTGAAGAAGGGAAAAAGATATTCTATTTTCTTTACGAGAGAGAAGATGCCTCACATTAAGTTTGAGAAAAGCGATATTTCTTTGAAAACAATCTGGGAAAGTCCTCCTGCATTCAGTTTCAGGATTGAAGAAAAAGATATATCCTTTAAATACGATGCCTCTTACTTTGAAAAGGAAGGCAAAGAGGTAATTATCAGTTTTATTGTTGTTGAGGGAAGGATTGTTCAGCAAATTTTTGTTTCTCTTATTGAGGAAGAGGATATATTTCTTCTAAAACTTAAAAAGAATTCTCCTGTTTTGAGGACAGAAGGCATTAAACTCCTTTTGTCAATCATTGGTTCCTACCTTGAGTCAATGGGGCTTAAAATTGTTTTTTCAAGTTTAAACCCCTACTATGAAAAAGGTAAATTCTACCAAAAACATATATTCTCAGGACAAAAAGAATAGTTTTTTTAATGATACCCAAAATCCGATATTGATTTGC
>DHFQ01000028.1:12572-15647 GCA_002402325.1 Candidatus Aminicenantes bacterium UBA4820 | reverse complement strand
CAATAGCGGTTAATATTCTTTTCAAGCTCAACCCATCCTATTCAGTAATTCCACCATATCTTCTTTCCCTTTTCTGATAATCAAGAACAGCCTCATAAAAGTGCTCCTTTCTGAAATCAGGCCAGAGCGTATCAAGAATTATAATTTCGGTATAGGCAATTTGCCATAACATAAAATTGCTTAACCTGTATTCTCCACTTGTTCTTATAAGAAGGTCGGGGTCTGGAAGATGCGGACAATATAGGAATTCTCTAAATTTTTCATCAGTTATCTTTTCTTTATATTTTCCTTTTTCCTCTTCATCCAAGATTTTGTTAACAGCATCGCAGATTTCCGTTCTACCGCCGTAAGACAAAGCAAGGGTCAAGGTCAATCCATTATAATCTCTCGTTTTTTCTTCAACAACGCTTAAATGTTTTTTCGTTTTAGACGGAAGATCGTGAAGCCTTCCCATAGCCTTAAACCTTATTTTATTCTCTTCAATTTTCTTAAATTCTTTATCAAGATACCGGTCAAGAAGTTCAAAAAGGCTTCTGACTTCACTTTGAGGCCTTTTCCAATTTTCAACAGAGAAGGCATAAAGCGTCAAAAATTTTATTCCAAGTTCAGATGAAGCCTCGACAGCAGCTCTGACACCTTCAATTCCAGCCTTATGTCCTTCAATTCTTTTAAGCCCTCTTGACTTTGCCCATCGTCCGTTTCCATCCATAATTATAGCGATGTGCTGCGGCAGATTTTGCCTATCAATCAGTTTTAAAAGAGGATGAATATCCTTTTCTTCCAACTTTCGCTTTGGTACCATCAAACCTCCTGAAGTAATAAAATATCACATTTTCAAATTATATGCTGAAAAATCTTCCGCCTTTTTAAGAAAATTGAGGCAAAACCCCTCAATATCAGTATTTGTAAAGATGATGTGTTTTATTTCCCTTCCTGAGATTCTCTCCTCGTTGTACTCCTTAAATATTATTTCTGCAAGTTGATAGCCGATTTGCCTTGACAATTCATAGTGGTATGAAAGATCAGCATAAGCAAATCCCCGAACGGCTAAATCCGAACCACCTTTTTTGTTGATGTACTCAAAAAAATCAGCCATAGCAAAATAAATCGCTATTTGTCTACTCAAATACTTTTTGTCCTTTTCAGTCGCCGCACTCTCAATTCTTTGAAAAAATTGGCCTAAACTGCTTTTCGAGATAGTTTGCCTCATCGGGTTAATAACTTTTGATGCAAGAAAACCTGAAAAAAAGTAGTGAATCCTTTCCCAGAGAATCTCTTCCGAATTTCCTAATGGAAGGTCTTTCTCCATTAGATAGTGCATTGATTCCTCTACAGTATAGTTGACATCAGGATATGGAGTGTAGATCAATTTATGTTTATTTATATAAATTGACTTTGCCTCGCGTATAAGGGAAGCATAAGTCTTGCCCGGTTCCTTCTTAAAATAGGACGAATTTAAAAAAGAGAGGTCATCCATCGTATAAATTTCAAAGTCATCATCCTTCTTGTTATGAAGCGTGAAAATATCTTTTAGCGCTTTGATGTAATTCTGAACCGTTGCAGAAAAATCAACTTCCTCCTCCTCTTCTTTTACTGGAGAGTAGCCATACTTTATAGATAAAGCCTCAGCACCGTGTTCAAGATAGGTGAGATAACTTTGCATTTTTATCCATGGGGGAGTATTGTTTACAAGAAAAATCTTCTCTCTCAATTTAAAAAGAGTGTAAGGATTTTGCCCTTTTATCATCAATTTTTTTGTCACCGATTCACTGTTTTGATACAAAATGGTTGAAGTGTAACCCTTTTTCTTTAGTTTCTCAGGAAGATGATTCTGTGCTAAATGTAAATCTCCTATCAGCACCACTATCAATTTTTTATTCTCTTTCTTTTTTACTGAGTCAAGAGATTCCGCAATAAAGTTATCTCTTTCAATTAAACTCCCCTCTTTGTTGATTGCATAAGCATTTATCCTGTTTAACTTTAGATACTTGAGTATGTTTCCATAACTTAAAAAATCAAAACCCCATGTTTTAAAATAGTCTGTTTCCTCTATAAACTCCTTCTCCCCAATTTTTCCTTCAAGATAGTTGTCAAGAGATTTCTGATTCTCCTTATGAACCATCTCCAGCCCAACAGCAACCGGTAGTTTTACTTTTTGGAGAAGATCGACCACTTTAATAAACTCTCTTTGTGCTTGAAAAAGGGTGTGAAAATCACCAACAAGGAGAAAATCACTTAATTTTGCTGATTCAATCAGATCTTTATACGAAACTTCCTTAAAATGGCATTTTTCAAGAAAAGATGCATAAGAACGGTAGTATTTTCTTATTTCCGGGTCTTCAGGTCCTTGAACTTCTCTTATACTTCTTTTTATGTTTTTGAGAAGTTTAAAATAGAAATTGTTAGTAATCAATCTTTCTTTTTCATCCATTTTACTTCAACTCAAGAAACATTATGAGGGCTGACTCTCCATCCTGATAATACCCCTTTTCCTCTCTTACAGTTTCAAATCCTAATTTTTCATATAGCCTTATTGCTGAAATATTATTCTTTCTTACCTCCAAAACCATTTTTTGAGATTTAAGTTCTTTGACAATGCAGAATAAAAATTTTAAGAAGTTTTCTCCAATTCCAACATTTCTGTACTCTGGACTTACTGCAATATTCACAAGGTGGCTGAAATCATCTGTTATATGAATAAAGGCATAACCGACAACTTGTTCATTAATTTCCGCGATATAGGAAAAGCAAAAAGGATTTTCATTCAGTTCAAAACCCAGTGCTTCTTTAGTCCATGGGTTTTTAAAAGAGAGATTTTCAATTTCGCAAACGGCATCAAGATCATCTTCTTTCATAGTTCGGAAAATAACCTTTTTATCCATATTGAAATTTCTTACCCGTAAGCTTTTCATAAGCTTCTATGTACTTCTCGGTAGTTTTTTTTATCACATCATAAGGAAGGTTTGGAACGGGAGGTTCTCCATTCCATCCAATGCTTAATAAGTAATCTCTGACGAACTGTTTATCAAAGGAGGGTTGTGATCTTCCAACCTCATACCCGTCAAGAGGCCAGAA
>DHFQ01000028.1:0-12514 GCA_002402325.1 Candidatus Aminicenantes bacterium UBA4820 | reverse complement strand
TAATCGAGCACTCATTTATCTTGCCTGCGATATCCTTTCCAACGATTTTGCACATCTCATCAAAAGAAATATTAATATCGTGTCCCGTCTCAGCCTTTGTTGAAGGGGTGAAGATAACCTCATCAAACTTTTCGCCTTCTTTCATCACTTCTCTTATTTTGATACCACACACCGTTCCCTTTTTTTTGTATTCCGACCATGCGGAACCGGTTATATATCCTCTCACAATGCACTCAACAGGTATCATTTTTGCTTTTTTTGCAATTATGAATCTACCTTCTAATTCCTCCTTATATTTTTTTAAATCTTGAGGTAGGTCGTCAATTGAACAGGAAATAAGGTGATTATCAATAAGGTGTTTTGTCATTTCAAACCAAAAAACTGAAATGAGGTTCAAAACTCTGCCCTTGTTTGGAATACCTTGAGGAAGAATCCGATCAAAGGCTGAAATCCTATCAGTTGTAACAATTAAAAGCGAATTATTTAAATCGTAAATATCTCTAACTTTACCCTTAGAGATTAAAGGATACTCATTGTAGTTTGTCTCCAAAACCAATTCACTCATAATCAGTCTCCTTTGATGTCAATATAGACCGTCGTGGAAATTCTTTTTACTTGAATTTTAGCCTTTTTTAAAACAATTTGCTCAAACTCTCTTGCCTCAATTTCATTTTCCCATAATGTTTTCCACAATGCGCAAATTTTTCCACTTTTGTCAAAATAGACCTCGTATCTGTCTCCTTCCCATCCAGTAGCACCCGACTTTGCACTCTCTTTGTCAATTCCCCAACTTCTTAAAATAATTTCAGTTCCAAAGTATCCCCATGTTCCTTCCCATATTTTCTTATTCTCTTTTCTTTGTGATAACTCTTCTTGAACTATTTTGACTTCCCTCGGTGGGTCATCCCCCTTAAGATATTTTTCTGGAAAAATAACTTCTTCTGTTGACATCGGAGGTTTTTGGTATAGTGCATCTGTTTTCTTCGACTCTCCCTTTGTAACAATATTAATAAAATTCAAGCCTTCCCTGTAAGAAAATATAATCGATTCCCTCAAGTATAGTGGAAAGGCTTCGCTCATAAAGGATTCAAAATAGGAAGAATCACTAATTAAAGAAAATATATTTTTTATATCAGAATTGCCCAAATTCATCTTTTTTGCCAGATATTTAATCATTACAAGTGTTGCATCTCCTTCCGCTACTGAAAGTGAGGCGAGTTGCATATCTTCATTTTCTATTTTTTCAAGATTTAGGTGTTTGTCATAATCAAAGTTATCATCCGTTAACGCATGATTTAGTTCGTGGACTATGAAAACTTCTTGAAGATTAAAGTTTGATGAAATATCAAAAAGAGGGTCTACATCCTCAGTGTTGAATATTTTTAAAATATACATTTTTTTCGTCTTATTATCGTACATTCCTGCAACCTGACTTTCATAAAGAGTCTCAATTAAAGTTTTAAGGTTTGATTTTTTGGGAATCAATCCAAAAATCTTAAGACTTTTTTCATAATCATCAAGTTTATTTTTTGCAAACTGCCTTGCTATTTCTTTTTTTATTATTTGACCCATTTGTTCCCCTGAAACATATTCTACTTTAATAGGGTTTTTAAATTTTAAACCTCTTAATTGCTCTACCTCTTTCTGGAGTTTAGGCACATCAATCTGGCAAAGACAAGTGATGAAGACTAAAAGGTTGGTTAAAAAAACAAAAATCCTTTTCATAAGAAACAAAGTTTACAAAAGGATTACAAAAAAAACAAGGGGGCTTGACAAAAATTCAAAAAAAGTGTAAATTAAAAGATGAGGAGGAATTTGCCATTTTTAGAGATAGAAGGTTTTACGGGCAATTCAAAGGACTTGACATTGAGTTCAAAAAGTGCTAAATTAGTTTTTGGAAGTTTGGAGTTAGATATGAAAAAGTTTTCGTTTGATTATAATATTTTGGTGAGGGTAACGAAAGGAGGAGCGATGAAGAAGCGCTATTCAAAACCACAAATTGTTCAGAAAGAAAAGATTGAAGTCTTGGCCGGTCCCTGCAGTAAGTTGGTTGTAGGGTGCGGCGGAGGACCAGGCGCTGCAAGCTGATCCTCTTTGAGACCCTAATTCCTTACGGGTAATTCAACAAATCTTCCGTAAGGGGAAGATAAAGTTAAGAGAGGATGCTCAAGAGAAGTGGAAATTAAAAAATGTGTTCTGGGGCTACTTCTTTTGAGCATCCCTTTTTTTATTCAAGCAGGTAACCTTCCATTAGATTGGAAAATATCAGACTCTCAAGTTAATTTATGGTTGCAAGGAGAAGAGGCTGTCGGTCCAGATGGACCATCACTTTCATTCAAAATAATTTGCGATAATTCAAAAAAAATAGAGATTCTTTTTAAAGCCAAAGAATATATAGAGTTAAAAGAACCCCCAGAAGGACTTACACCCAAAGATGTAGAATACTCAATAGGTCAAAAATCTTTTTATAAGAATGTCCCCTATCAAGAAATCATTGTCCATCCTTTAATAAAAAATCCTTCAGGTGATGGCTGCCTTCTTTTGACCTCCTTTGAAGCGGAGATTGAAGGGATAAATGATATAAAATCTTCATCTTTTTACTTTAACTCCTGCGACTGTTCAAAATTTTTGGGCATTTTCCTCAACTATTGGGAAAGCTGTAAATATAGTGAATTAATAAAAGACACTGAAACCGGAAATATTTATTCAACTCTTCCCACTGCTACAACTTCAATTTACAGGATAAATGTAAAATCTGACGGGATAATAAAACTTACTAAAGAATATCTTGATTCTATTCCAGTGAACCTAAGCGGTGCAGACCCGAGAAATTTTCATCTTTATTCAAGAGGAGTTGAGATTCCAATAATAGTTGAAGGAGAGGAAGATGGTAGTTTTGACATCAATGATGCAATAGTCTTTTATGGTCAGAAAATGGCAGTAAAAGATAGGAATGTATGGAATGGTGGAGATTTTACAGATACAAATGTATATTTTCTTTACGGCGATACAAATCCTGGCTTAAGAATGCAAAGTCCCGATGTATCTCCTTCAAATCCAGCCTTTTCTTTGACAACAACTTATTATTCAATCCTGAACTTTGAACAAAATAACTATATGAGTTGGGCTGACCATTTTAGACCAAATGGAGAATTGTGGTTTTGGTCGCCAGCGCTTTATTATCTTCCGGGCGCTGGTGAAAAAAATAGAACAATTTCGATTACGATTCCTCATCCCGTTTTAAATTCTGACAGTTTTACAATTTCAATTCTTGAAGCAGGATTTAACAATGTAAATCACATTCTTGATGCAAAGATTAACTCCTCTTCTTACCAGAGTCTTAATTTTAACGGCAAAACTATCGCTTCTCTTAACTACACCTTTTTGCAAAACCAACTAAACTCTTCAGGCGATAATACTCTTACATTGAGGATTCCATCTTCTCAAACAGTTACAGATAACCAGATACTTGACTTAATTTCAATTCAATATTTAAGAACAACCGACTGCGACAACAATTCGCTTCTAATTGAAGATAGTGGCGGAAATTTAAAATATAAGGCAACAGGCTTTTCTTCAAATCCCTATATTTTTGACCTCTCAGAGTATGATTCATCAACAAAACTTTACCTTCCAAAGCATCTAATAAATGCTTCTTTTAATAGTGGAGAAGTTACTTTTGATTATGCAGATATTGGCAAATCAAGAAAATGTTCCCTCTCCTCTTCCCCTCTTCTTCCTGATTCAATAGAGTTGGTAAATAGTAGAAACTTAACGGACCAAGATTTAAGTTGTGATTTTTTAGTTATAACACATCCCGATTTTCACCCTTCAGGAAGTGATTCTGTATGGCAAAATTATCTTTCAATAAGAGATTCTCAATTCTCAAGTGGTGCAAACTTTGTTGATATACAGGAAATTTATGATAATTTTTCTTATGGAATTTTTGATCCCACTGCTATCAAATCTTTTTTAACTTATGCAAAAAATAGTTGGGCTAAATTTCCTTCTTATCTGCTTTTAGTAGGAGATAGTAGTTATGATTACAAAAACTATATGAATGACTCAACCTTTAAAAATTGGGTTCCGACGATGATTATTGAGAATATACAGGATACAACCTATCAGGGTTGGCTTGCATCCGATAGTTTCTTTTGCGATGTAAATTTAGACGGATATCCCGACCTCTCTGCTGGAAGAATCCCTGTAAGAAATTATAGTGAATTTTCAGATGTTTTAAGTAAAATTATTGCTTATGAAGACGCAACGCTGACTCCACAATGGTATAAACAAATGTTTTTTGTAGCGGATACTCATGATGAAGCGTGGGAGGAGGAGTTTGAAAATTATAATAACTATTTAATCAGCAATTATGCCCAATCACCTTACAGTTATCTAAGGGTTTTTTATCACGATCCCCCGTATAATGGGACGGATTCTAACCTTTGTGCCTCCGATATTAGAGGAAATTGGGATGATGGTGTTTTAGTCCATTTTGCTGGGCATAGTGCTCCAAAATATTGGGGCTTTAATGATGGTATCCTTTCACTTACAGCAAATAGATGTTCACCCCCAGAAACCTGTTATGACATAGGTCTTTTGCCCACTATAACTCCTCCATACTCCCCTCTTCCTTTTGTTGTAAATTCAACCTGCTATAACCACGGTTTCTCATATCAGGGTTCAGATTGCCTTTTTGAAGCATTTCTAAAACCTTCAGATAAAGGAATAATTGGCTCAACAGGATATACTACAATTTCTTACATTGATGAGGATGAACAGTTTACAACTCCATTTTTTAACTCTCTTTTTGGAACTTCAAAAAAGAGGACAATCGGGGATGTTGTTGAAACAGCGAGGTTTGCACTTCCTTCAACAAATTCAAGACCAATTCTCTCTCTTGTTCTGCTCGGAGACCCCACATTGAAAATTAGACTCCCCTCCCCTCAAGCTCCTACAGGTCTCATGGCTACACCATCAAATCAAAGTGTTTTGCTAAACTGGAACCACCCATCGATTTCTCCTTATGGCTATAATGTTTATAGGTCATTAGATGGCACAACCTTTTCAAAAATAAATCCCTCTCTGGTTCTTTACCCCGACAGTTCCTATGAAGATAATTCCGTAACAAATGGGCAAACATATTATTATTATACAACTTCAGTTGATTCAGAAGGATTTGAAAGCGCCATATCAAATATAGTCTCTTCAACTCCATTAAATCCAAACCCTCCTGCACCTCCAACAGGGTTGAATGTTACTGATCCTGGCATTGGCGATTCATTGAGAGTTTCCTGGAATCCAAATAGTGAAAGTGATTTGAGTTCGTATAAACTTTACTGGGGAACACAACCTTCAATTTATACCAATTCTCAACTCTTTTCAAAAAGCGTTACATCAACACAAATAACTGGTCTTACAACAAATACAACCTACTATTTTGCACTTACCGCTACAAACACTTCAAATAAAGAAAGTTCATATTCACAGGAAGTGTCTGGCAAACCTACAAACGCTCCCGTCGCTGTCAGGATACCTGCTATGATAACAGACCTGATGCTTCAAAAGGATGGTAACGACATTATCCTAAACTGGAGCAAACCTCTTTATGACATCAAAGGTGATCCTATAACTGTAGCATCCTTTGATATTTATAGGGTTGTGAATGAGTTTAATTACAGCCTTGATGAGGTTAACTTAAATTCTCCAAATGCAAAGATAAATGTCGTTGCTCAATCAGGTGTCAACTACTACTCCTATACCGATGTCGGTGCGGTAAATCTTGCACCAATAGTAACATATCTTGTTGTTGCAAAAGATTCATCAGGAAATAGGTCTCCCGCTTCAGTTGATCCACCTTCATCAATTCTTTCATTGAAATTACAAAAATCTTCAACAAATGGGGCAACACTGCTATTCTTTAATCCCGTTACAACAACAATAAATGGAGGACCAACTATTATTACAAAATACTACCTTTACGGTTTTTATCCAATCACCTCCTCAAAAGACCACATCTCGCCAACAAATCCAATTTCTCCACTAAATCCCGCTGTTCTTACCGTTCCACTTTCAACTTGCGAAGATGGGGCATATTACTGCGACTCATCTACTTCGCCCCCTATCTTTTATACAGTTGTGGCAGTGGACAACAGGGGCAATAGAAGTTTATACTAAAGGATGTATGAGCGAAGATGAAGAAAAAATTGTAAGGTTAATAAAACTTGCAAAAGAAGGTGATGAAAACGCTTTCGAACAAATCGTTTCAACCTATTCATCCCAACTTTTAAGACTCGTTTATCAGATAGTTCTTAATTACTCTGATTCCGAAGAAATCCTTCAGGAAACTTACTACCGTTTTTTCCTCTCGCTTAGAAGAGTTAAAGCGCAAGACCCATACCCATTCTTAAGGAAAATAGCCCTAAGAAGGTCTTACACATTTCTAAAGAGGAGAAAACGCGAGGTTTCATTTGATGAAATTGGAGAAATTGAAAGTAACTTTTTCGTTGATGAAAAAAATCTTGAGTTAAAAGAAATTTATGAGATTGCCTATAAACTGTCGCCAAAAAGGAGAATCGTTTTCATTTTAAAGGAAATTTTAGGTTTTGAATATGAAGAAATCGCAAAAGAAGTGGGAATTTCTGAAACGACTGTAAGAAGACACTATCAACTCGCAAAGGAGGAAATTCAAAGAAAAATAAAAGGACTTTGAAAGAATTGTATGTATGGTTTATAATAAAACATTCAGGAGGTAGATCTAAGTGGATTTAGCAAAGATTCGAAAAAAGGCAAAAAAAAAGGACAAGGAAAAAGAAGAGCCCAAAAGTAAAGAAGAAGTTAAGGAATCTATTCAAAATATGCCTTTTCTGGAAGAAGAGAACAAGAAAGAGAAGGAAGTTGATACTCAGAAACCTCCTGAAGTTGAAGCAAAAGTCAAAAAAGAACCGGCAGGTGTTAAACCAGATGAGAAAAGAAAAAAAGAAAAAGCCGAAGAGAGCGCTGAGATAAAAATCCCTGAACCTATTACAGAAACTATAAATGAAAAAAGAGAGGAAATCTCTTCAAGAAAAGAGATAAAATTAGAAAAACTTCTTATTTTCAAAGTTGGGAAAAATAGATATGCAATCCCGATAGGGCTTTTATCACAGATTATTGATGAAAGAGAGTTAACTCCTATTCCCTTTGTTCCCCCATTTCTAAAGGGAATCTTTTCATTAAGGGGTAGAATTGTTGGTGTTGTGGATGTTTGTGACAGGTTAAAAATAAAAAAAGATAAAGAAGAAGAAGATGTAAAAAAAATAGTAGTCCTTGAAAAAGACGGTGACCTTTTTGGCTTGAGAGTTGATGGTATTGACCATGTAGTTGATGTAGACTTAAATTCTCTTGAAGGAATTGAGGAAGGATTAGAGGAAGAGAATGAAGGATTTGTGGCTGGTGCTTTTCATTATAAAAATAAGACAATTGCTCTTTTAAATTTAGACCTTTTTTTAAATTTTAATGTTGAATGGAGAATTTGATGATTGTTCAATGCCCAAAATGTTTAAGAAGATATAGATTACAAGACACAAAGGTTGGATTACTGAGGGTAAAATGCAGAAGTTGTGGTAATCAGTTCATCGTAAGTCCATCAGAAAAGACCTCCCACGAAATAATTCAAAATTCTCATTCCCACCTTGTATTGATAGCGGACATTCAAAGAGATTTTAGAAATTTAATAATAGAGTTACTTGCCTCAAGAAGTTTTAATCTTATAGTGGCTGATGATGGTGAAACCGCTTATGACCTTATTAAGAATAAAAAGCCTGCAATCCTATTTGTTAACCCTTACCTTCCAAAATTGATGGGAACGGATCTCATTTTAAAAGTTAGAGAAAATTTAAAATTACAACCCAAAATATTTCTTTTAGGGGCAATTTATAATTCAAAGAGATATAGAAGAAGGCCTGAATCTTTATATGGAGCAGATGACTATATAGATGAAGGGTCAAGCGAGAAAAATATTTTACATAAATTGAACTATCACCTCGGAATAGGAAATCATGAAGACCTTTTTGGAGCAGACACCGACGCAATCCGCCTTGCAAGGAGTATCTTTGCTGACCTGCTTGTCTATGAATCTGAACGAATGGAAAAAGTTAAAAAAGTCGAGGACTTTTTTGAACTTTTCAAAGAAGAGTCCAAAGAAGGACAGAAGTACCTTGAAGATAAATTTCCAAAAAGCAAGAACCTTCTAAATTTTGTTGTAGCAGAATTTTTAAAAAGAAAAGCCCACAGGTAGGGGGAAAAGATGAGCAGTTTAGAGGAAATAAAAAATCTCTCGAACAGTCAGGAAGTGGAGTTGAGAAGAAAAGCGGCGCTATCACTTCCTCAAGAAAATTTTGAATCCGTTAAAGAGATTCTTTATAACCTGATTGGAGATAGCAATTGGCGTGTTAGAAAGGCGGCAGTTGAATCTGCAATTAGTTTTCCCAGTCAAGAAGTTGTCCCCCTTCTTATAAAAGGACTTTATAATTCCGAAAATGCAGGATTGCGAAACAGTGTCTACGAAGCGCTTTATAAGATAGGACAGAACTCTCTTCCCTACCTTTATGAAACAATAGTCGATGACGACCCTGATGTCAAACTTGCGGTAATTCACCTTTTGGGAGACATCCCAAATCGTGCTTCTACTCCCCATCTAATTTATTTTCTTTCCCATCCAAACAAAAATTTTGTATCCGCGGCAATCGAAAGTCTTGGAAAAATAAAGGACCCTTCAAATACAAAGATTCTTCTTGATATGACTGATCGGTCAGATGAATGGGTTTTGTTTCACATAATCGATGCTCTGGCTGAAATTGGAGGTCCATCATCAGTTGATAAACTAATGCAACTTTACTCAAACCCGAGGTTTCAGAAAGCCATTCTTAAATCTTTTGGAAAAATAGGAGATTTAAGCGTAATTCCTTTCCTTTTTGAAAAGGCAGAAAATGGTAATACACCAATCCTTGAATTGATGACTACGATAGGTAAACTTTACTACGCCCCTTTACCAAAAGTTTTTTTAGAAAACCATCGGGCGGAACTCGGAAGACTCATTAAAAAATCTTTTCCCATGCAACTTTCTGATGAAATTGCAAACTTGTGGAATAGAGCAAAAATTACAGAGAAAAGAGGAATTGCAATAGTTGCTGGATTTGTTAAAGACCTTACATTTCTTCCTTTACTATTTGAAGAAATTTTGAATCCCTATCTTCAAAAAGATGTCTACCTGGCTATATTGCAATATGGTTCACTCGCCCTCAAGGAGATACTTTCGCATCTTATTAATACAAGTTCAGAAGAGGAGAAAGTTCTTCTCATTGACCTGCTTTCCGAGACTGAAAATGTTGATGCGGTTACTCCCCTTCTTGGTTATGCGAGAGATGACAATGAAATTGTAAAAAGAGAAGCAATATCAGTCCTTGCCAAAATTGATGATGAAAGATGCATCAATGAACTTTTATCAATTTTTGAAAGAAATGATGACGCCTATTTTGATGTGGCTTTTGGTTCGCTCAAAAAATTGATAAGGAAAAAAGAAGATTATAGAAAACTCTCCCTGAACAGAGCAAAAGCGTTCATTTCCAACAAAGATGAACAGATAAGGAAATATGGGTATCAAATATTGGGTGAAGCAAGAGAAAAAGGTTATGAATTAATTCTTTCTAAGGGACTGAAGGATTCTTCTCCAGAAATAAGACAAACCGTCGTCCAGCTTGTCTTCACAGCCTTCGGAAAAGACGGGCTTCCTGAAGTTCTTCCATTATTTTCGGATGAGAATCCAAAAGTAAGAAGAGCAGTAATAAATGCAATAGGAAGGGAACTTTTATCAAATCAGAGCGATATTTTAATTGTTGCCTTGCAGGATTTAGACAAAGGGGTAAGAGCTGAGGCATCATATTTCCTTGCCCAGAGCACTGAACCACAAACAGTCAAGGCTTTACTAAAGTTACTTGAGACAGATGATAATTTTGTAAGAGTTTCAGCTTTAAGAGGGCTTTCAGAAGTCGGATGCGGGATACTTTTTGATGAGGTTTTGAAGATTGCAAAAAGCGATGCAAACCTTGATGTTAGAAGGGCTGCTTTGAATGCTATTGCAAGGTCGGGAAGAACTGAAGGTAAAGAATTTCTCATATCTGCGTTAAATGATTCTGCCTGGGAAATAAGATCTGCAGCCATTGACTGGATGGCACAATCTAATGACCTATCCTTTGTAAATCCCCTTTTAAAGGAACTTGAAAGAGATCCAGATCCCTTTGTAAAGCAATCAATTATTGAAGCACTAACAAAACTTAAAGCCATTCAAGCAGTTCCGAGACTTTTGCATTATCTTACACATCCCGATTTGAGAGATGCAGTAACAAAATTTTTCTTATCTCTTGAAAAAGAGCAAATACCTCTAATTGAACAGGAGGCTCAATCTGTTGATTTTCAAACGAAACTTATCCTTATTGAGATATTAAAGCATCTGGAGAACAAATAGATAATGTTATTTGACGATTTTGAAAAAAGCAAGTTTTCGGATGAACTCTTCAAGCAGTTGACACAAATTATATATGATCGAACCGGTTTATTTTTTAACGAAAACTCCAAATTTTACCTCGAAAAAAGGATTGAAATAAGAACCGCAAGTTTAAACATCAACTCTCTTGAGGAGTATTTGAACTACCTTCGTTATGACTCGGATGCAGACAAAGAATGGGACATCCTCATCTCTCTAATAACGACTAATGAAACCTATTTTATGAGAGAAGAAAGACAATTAACTTGTTTTAAATCAGATATTTTACCTGAAATTGTAAAGAAAAACGGAGAAAAAAAATTAAGAATATGGAGCGCGGGGTGCTCATCGGGAGAGGAGCCCTATTCAATCGCGATACTCATAAAAGAAAGCAAAATGATTGGAGACGATAGGATTGAAATCCTTGCCACCGATATTAACAGTAGAGTTTTGAACAAGGCAAAAGAAGGTATCTACAGCGAATCTTCCTTTCGTAATGTAGATGATACTTTTAAAGCAAAGTGGTTTCTACCTTATGAGTCCAATAAATGGAAAATAAGAGATGAGATAAAAAATAAAGTTACATTTCAAAAATTTAATCTTTTTGATACAGATAGGTATGCGCTACTCGGAACCTTTGATGTAATTTTTTGTAGAAATGTTATTATTTATTTTGATCTGGAGGCAAAGATTAAAGTGGTTGAAAGGTTTTTTGATAAACTCATAGATGGCGGCTACCTCCTTCTTGGACATTCGGAGAGTTTAATATCTATAACTGAAAAATTTAAGTTAGTCCATCTTCCAAACGACCTTGTTTATAAAAAGGAAACAAAATGAAGGATAAGATAAGAGTTCTTGTAGTAGATGATTCTCCTTACAATAGAAAGGTAATATCAGAAATCCTTGAGTCTTCAGACAAGATTGAAGTGGTTGCAAAGGCTTTTGATGGTGAGGATGCAATCAGAAAAATTGTTGCATGGGAACCCGATTTGATAACTCTTGACCTTGAAATGCCCGGTATGGATGGCTTTGCTGTTTTAAGATGGCTTATGGCAAACCACCCGATTCCCGTTTTAGTTGTTTCATCAAGGGAAAGCAATCGATCAGTTTTCAAAGCCCTTGACCTTGGCGCCTATGATTTTGTCGTAAAACCAAGCAAAAGTGCCTCTCCAAAATTAAAGGAACTTGAACAGGAGTTGCTTTCAAAAGTGCTTTCCATCCCCCTTTTACAGTTTGAGAGAATAAAAGAGAGAATCTCAAATGCTCCAAAAATTGAATACCCCACTTTAATGCCTTTACCAAAGGGAGAACATACGGCAGAAGTTATCGCTATTGCCGCATCAACGGGAGGTCCTCCAGCAATTCAATATGTTTTAAGTAGACTTCCCCAAAATTTGCTAACACCAATTCTTATATGTCAACATATGCCGCCAATTTTTACAGGACTTTTTGCTGAGAGGCTCTCTGCTGTAATTAAAAGAAGAGTTAAAGAGGCATCAGATGGAGATGAAATTTCCCCTCAATCAATTTTTGTCGCACCCGGTGGAAAACAAGTTGCCGTAAGAAGCGAAAACGGAAAAAATTTTATAAAACTTTATGAAAAAGCACCAGAAGACAAGTTCGCACCCTCTGCTAATAACCTCTTAATGAGCGTCGCAGACCATTACGGAAAAAATTCACTGGGAATAATTCTTACCGGTATGGGGGATGATGGCAAGGAAGGTGCGATGGCAATCCACAGTGCAGGAGGAAAAGTAATCGCAGAATCTGAAAAATCAGCGGTAATATTTGGAATGCCAAAAGAGGTTGCAAAATCTGGTGCTGCAGATGTAGTTTTAAGCCTTGATGAGATTCCAGATTATATTAGTAGGTGGGGGATATTTGGAGGCGAAGATTTGCATTAAAAGAAAATATGTGGTAAAAATAGTTTTTGGAGTTTTTTATGGCTGATGATAACGATATCTTCAAAAAAAGTGAGGAATTCAATCAACT
>DHFQ01000064.1 GCA_002402325.1 Candidatus Aminicenantes bacterium UBA4820 | reverse complement strand
CCTAAGCCTAAAGGTCCTCTTCTATTTCCATAAGGCATTTTACTCACCTCCTTTCTTCTAATTTCCTCTTTTACCAGAGCCAGATCCTCTACACATACCTCTGGAGAACTTTCCCATTCCTCTCTGGCATCTTTTTCCCTGACCCATTCCTCTGCCTTGCCTCATACCAATCTTTTTTGACCCTTCTTTTTGAAAGGACTGAACTTCAACTCTTTCAATGTCCTGGCTGCTGCATTTGGGACATCTCTCCGGTCTTTGTTCACCAAATGGTACGCTCCATTCACTGCCGCACTCAAAACATTTAAAAATTCTCTCTTCTGTCATCACTTTGCCTCCTTCAATTTTTAACAACTTTCCATTTATCAAAAAGTCCACCACTTTTTCCCTTGCTGAAGAAATTATGTTTCCAAAAGTCTGCCTTGAAACACCCATTATTTTTGCGGCTTCTTCCTGATACAAGCCTTCATAATCAGCAAGCCTTAATGCTTCCATCTCATCCGTGTATAAGGATACTTCTTCAAGTAAAAAAGATGGCACGCCAATGGGTTTGAAGCAATAATAATCAGGAGGAAATCTAACAAACCTGAATTTGCAAGGTCTTGGCATAAATACTCCTTTCATTATTAGCATATGCCAGAAACTAATATAATCCCTTTTAAAAAGTTTGTCAAGCTGGCGCGTTGCCCCTAAATCCGACATTGCATCAACTNNATCACCTAAAAAGTGAAAAGTAAAGCGTTGTCATTGAATCTGTAACTTTTTTCACTCTTCTACCATCTCTATCATAATTGTAGTTTGCTGTCGTTCCATTGTCAACTGTTAGAAGCCTGTTTCTTTGACTAAATTGATATGTGTGCGTTGCATCATATGTTACCGTTTGAATCGTAAAAAATATAGCGACTTTCCTTCCGGGATAAAATTTCAAATTTACAATTTGACATTCTCAGAATGGTGCCTATCTATTCAAAATTAGCATTGCATCGCCATAAGAATAGAAAAGGTAGCCTGAATTCATCGCCTCTTTGTATGCCTTGAAAATTATTTCTCTTGATTTGAAGGCTGAGACAAGCATTAAAAGGGTTGTTTTTGGAAGGTGAAAATTGGTTATGATTCCTGATACTGCTTTAAAATGGTAGGGCTCTTTTATAAAAATGTCCGTTTCAAAATCACCTTCTAATATTTTTCCAAAGCGGTTCATCTGATCCTCAATCGCCCTCACAGAAGTTGTTCCAACTGCAATTATTCTTCTATTCTCACTCAAGGCTTTATTTATTGACATTGCAGACTCTTCTGAAATAAAATAATTTTCTGTGTGCATTTTATGTTCATCAACATTTTGAGATGTTACCCCCTTGAATGTTCCGAGGCCGACATCAAGCCTTATTCTCTTGATTTCAACTCCCTTTTTTTCAATCTCATTTAAAACCCTATTTGTAAAATGAAGCCCTGCCGTTGGTGCGGCAACGGAGAAACCATTTTTGGCATAAACAGTCTGGTAATCCCTTCTATCCTTTAACTCATCTTCCCTTTTAATATAGGGTGGAAGAGGAACTCTACCATGTTTTTTTAAAACATCAATAAAATTTTTGTTCAAAAATTTTATTCTTCTTATCCCTTCTTCGCCTTCACCAATCACCTCAACCACAGCGTCGTCTATAAAAATTCTGTCGCTTAATTTAATTTTTTTGGCGGGTTTTACCATAACCTCCCATCCATCGAAACTCCTCATCTTTCTTAAAAGGAGAATCTCACATTTACCACCACTCTCTCTTTTTCCATACAATCTCGCCCTGATTGTTCTTGAATCGTTTATTACAATCAGGTCTCCGCTTTTCAAAAACTGTGCGATTTTGCGGAAAGTTGAATGGGTAAAGTTATTTTCCCTGTCAATCACAAGAAGTTTTGAGGAATCTCTTGGTCTTCTTGGGTGTTGTGCAATTCTTGATTCATCAAGATGGTAATTAAAATCTTCAAGGTTCATCTATTTTAAAAATTCGTCTTTCTATATTTGATAAGAAAATTAACCGCATCCTTCCTGGTTTTCACACTTCCCTTAATTTGAGCATTTTTCAGCGAATCAAGTGCCTCTCCAAGTTCCTTGCCTTTGTTCACTCCAAGAATTTCCATTGCTTCAAAGCCATCAATAAGTTTTTGCGGCTTTATAATTTTTTCTCCCTCTTTTTTGAAAAGTTCAAAAAGTTCACCGCAGAAAAAGTTAAACTCTATTATCTCCTCTTCGCTCCTATTCATAGAAATAAAATCAAGGTAACTAAGTAGGATGAGGAATGGAAAATTATCACTACTATCTTTAATGAGTTTTCTTATTGCTGAGATTGAATGGTGCTTCTCTCTAAAAAGAAGCATAGGCCTGAGATGGAGTTCGCAAAGGTTTGACACCTCTTTTACAAGAGATTTTGAGAATGTAAGAGAAGATAGTGCTTCCTCCGCAATTTTTGCGGACTTTTTGCTATGACCGTAAAAGTGAATCCCTTTTGAATCTTTAAAATAGCATTTTCCTTTTCCAGAATCGTGAAACAAAATTGCCAGTCTTAACCTTAAAATATCGTCAAGGTTATGGCGGAAGAAACTTGTATTTTCAAAGAATTCAAAATTCTCTTCAAGAATTTTCAAAATGTCAAAAGTGTGCCCTAAAACATCGCTTTTATGAGGCTTTGATTGCCTCAACCCTTTTAATTCTTTAAGGCAGGGGAAAATTTCAAATAGAATGCCATCCTTTGCCATCTCCTTTAAAACATTTGCGCAACGCTTTTGAGTCAAAATCTTTTTCAACTCTTCCTTAATTCTTTCGTTTGGAACAGATTGAATCTTGTTAGAAAGTTTTATCGCTTTGCTTTTTGTCTCTTTATCCCACTTTAATTCAGGATAGGAACTCTTCAGCCTGTAGCCTTTTAAAATTCTGAGTGGGTCGTCTATGAAAGCATTTTTATAACCAATTTTTAAAACTTTTCTTTCTGCATCTTTGATCCCGCAAATAGGGTCATAAATTGTAAAATCGTTGATATTCACTGCAATTGAGTCAATAGTAAAATCTCTTTTCTTTAAATTTGTCTCTAACTTTTTATCCCCAATTGGAGAAAAATCAATTCCCCCCTCATCAAAAAATATTCTGTAGACTACGCTCAAATCCTTTCCTGTTTTAAAACTTTTAATACCAAGTTTTTCAGCGATGATTTTACTGGTTTTAAAAGGGGTTTTAGAGATAAAGTCATACTCTTTTGGAATTTGATTAAATAAATAATCTCTAATTGCACCCCCTACAAGATAGATTTCATCGCTCTTACCAATAATCTTCCTCAAGGCTTTTAAAGTTTCATCATTTTTTATTTTCTCAATCAACTTCTTCTCAATCATCATTCAAGTTTTTAATTTTCCTATAAACCGTTGCCAAAGGCAAGAGGATTGAAAACCCCAAAATCCGATATTGATTTGCA
>DHFQ01000103.1 GCA_002402325.1 Candidatus Aminicenantes bacterium UBA4820 | reverse complement strand
CCTCTTAAGTCGATGATTGGTTTTATCTTTTAACAATAGGGAGTTGATGCAATGGCGGATTTTGGGAAAACTTATCTCATTTCAATTTTGTAAATAAAGTGGTATAATTAAAGTATGGGTAAAAAGAGTTGTTTTGACTTCAATGTTGGTGAAAAGGTTGTCTATCCGGGTTACGGAATAGGTGAAGTTTTGAAAATTGAGAAGACCAATCTTCAGGGAAAAGTGGAGATTGTCCTTGTTGTTTCCTTCAGTGATACTGAAAATGTCTCTACGGTAACAATCCCTGAAACAAGCGTCCAGAGCATAGGATTGAGAAAGCCATCATCAAAAATAACAGTTGGTAAGGCTCTCAATTTCTTAAAGTCGGGAGAGCCAGAACTTTTTGGAACATGGAAAGATAGGTTCGCAGCACATACCAATATGGTTGCAAATGGCGACCTTTTATCAATCGCCAAAGTCTTAAAAGCGCTTCACATCCAGAATAAAAGAAAGCCCCTTTCCTTCAGGGAGAAAAAACTTTATCAAAAATGTCTTCTTTTGATAAGTTCTGAGGTTGCTTTTGTAAAAGGCATAGATAGACAGACAATTGAAAAATCAATCATCTCTACTTTAGACGGAAAATAACAATGCCATTCAACCATAAAAAAGAGGCAGATGAAATTTTAGACAAAGAGTTCAAAGTTCTTGATAAGGGGTTTGTCAGACTCGTTGACTATATGGGTTCTGATGAAAGGGTGGTTGCCTCGGCAAGGGTTTCTTATGGTGAAGGAACAAAAACCTTCAGGGAAGATAAATCTCTTATTCACTATCTCTTAAAAAATGAGCATACAAGCCCTTTTGAACAGGTTGTATTAACATTTCATATAAAACTTCCCATTTTTGTTGCAAGGCAGTGGATTCGCCATAGAACGGCAAGGGTGAATGAAATTTCAGGAAGATACTCAATAATGAAGGAGCAATTTTATGTCCCATCTCTTGATGTGATTGCACCTCAAAGTAAATCAAATAAGCAGGGAAGAGAGACAACCCCATTTGAGCAAAAAGAGGCAAAGGAAATTCAAACTTTAATCTTTGATACATACGAAAACTCCTATAAAAATTATAAAAAACTTATTGAGAAAAATGTGGCAAAAGAGATCGCAAGAATGATTCTTCCTCTGGGTCTTTATACAGAGTGGTATTGGCAGATAGATTTGCACAACCTCTTTCATTTCTTAAAGTTACGGCTTCATCCGCATGCACAATTTGAAATAAGGGAGTATGCAAAAGTTTTACTTGAAATTACAAGAAAGGTTGCCCCATTGTCAATTGAAGCCTTTGAAGAATATGTTCTTAATGCTATAACTTTATCAAGAGAAGAGACAAAATCTTTAAAAGAAAGTTTACCAGAAAAATCCTCCCTTCCAAAAACTGTTGCTGAAAAACTTAAATAAGAGCATCAAAAAATTTAAATGGTAGCCATATCCGCATCCTCCCTCCCTTTTAGAGGCTTGAAGGGTTTCAACCTGAACGGGAATCGTAAATGAGTTTCTTATTGATGAACTTTTTGTTGGTAGGAGTTGACTTGACAAACTCCTCCTTTTCTTATAGTTTATAATCTTTAATGTGGAGGGAATATGAACGAGTTAAAACATCCTGCTGGTTTGAAGGTTCTATTTTTTACAGAGATGTGGGAAAGATTCGGATTTTACACTATGCTTGCAATCTTCACCCTCTATCTTGATGAGCATTTTCACTATCCACACCCCGGAACCATTTATGGCTCATTTTTAGCCCTTGTCTATTTCACTCCAATTGTTGGTGGATACATTGCTGATAGAATTTTAGGTTTTAGAAAAACGATCATTTTGGGTGGAATTTTAATGTCAATTGGCTATTTCCTTCTTTCCGTGCCGATAAAAGAAACCCCTCAAATTGAGCAGGAAATTTTAAAGGCTGAACAGGTTCAAAAAGAAAATTTTAAGAAATGGGAGGAGAAGGTTCTTCAGTTAAAGGAAGAGGGTAAAAATAGTGAAGAGATAGCCCCGAAATATCAGGGTCCTCAAAGAAAAAGAATGAGATGGATTTTCTTTTTAGGTCTTTTGATAATTGTGTGCGGCAACGGGCTTTTTAAACCGAATATCTCCGTTATGGTTGGAAACCTTTATGCAGAAGATAATCCTTTAAAAGATTCCGCTTTTAACATTTTTTATATGGGAATAAACATTGGTGCACTTTTCGCTCCGATGGTTGCATCATACTTAAGAAACAATTTTGGCTGGAGTTACGCCTTTGGTGCAGCCGCAGTTGGAATGATTCTTTCTGTTTTAATTTTTCAAGGATTCAAAAGATACATTGAACACGCAGAGATTTCATCCCACAAAGATTCTCTTGTAAAGGATGTCAATTTAACAAAAGAAGAGGAGAAAAAAAGGATTTTCTCACTCCTAACAATTTATGCAATAGTCATTCTTTTCTGGATGTCATTCCATCAAAACGGATTTACTCTCACTTTCTGGGGCAGAGATTGCACAAAACCATTTATGGGATACAAAATCCCTGCTGAACTATTTCAATCAATCAACCCATTTTTTGTAATATTTTTGACCCCGCTTGTTGTTTCATTTTTCAAATATTTGAGAAAGAAAAATCTTGAACCATCAACACCGGGAAAAATGATGATCGGAATGCTTTTAACCGCTACATCCTTTTTGATAATGACAATAGCAGGTTTATTAGGAGGGGATAATGGTATGGTCTCTTTATTCTATCTTATTGCAGCGTATGCGGTCATCACTCTCGGGGAACTTTGTTTAAGCCCTATGGGACTTTCATTCTGTTCAAAGGTTGCACCGCCAAGATTAAGAGGACTTATGATGGGAGGATGGTTCGCCGCTACAGCGATAGGTAACTACCTTTCGGGAGCAATTGAACCTTTATGGAATAAACTTCCCCACAGCAGGTTCTTCTTCCTCCTCGTCATTTCAAGTTTATTCGCTGCTCTTCTTTTAAGGCTTGTTCTAAAATCAGTAAATGAAGCCTCAAAAGCAGGCTCTGAAAGTGCAAGTTGAAACCCCTCTTTTTTCCTTGATTAAAATAAATTTCTCCTCCGTGCAAGAGAAAGAAGTCCTCCCCTTTCACGGGAGGCAGGGAGTGGTTTCTGGGAGGGAATGTCATTCTGAATGACACTTCGGGGAGCATCCTCCCTTGAAGAATCTCCCTCTTACAACATTGCAGGAAGGCACAATAAAGAAAAATGCGGTAT
>DHFQ01000067.1:8765-9574 GCA_002402325.1 Candidatus Aminicenantes bacterium UBA4820 | reverse complement strand
TAAAAAGTGACTCAATCTTTTGTAGCTCGTTTTCAAATGATTTTTTTGCTCTCATTCCTCTGATTCTGATTAAATCCTGATTATTAATAATTGATTTTATCGCTTGATATGCTTCTATATAAATCGCACCTCTGTATTTTCCTGAAATATCGGCAAAAAAACGCGAAGCCATCGCCTTGTTTCCAATTGCCAGTGAAAAATTGTTATCAATTTTTATTGCGTTATCGTAAGCATTTAGAGCTTCAACTCCTCGCCCCAAATTATCTAAACAATTTCCATAATTTACAAAAATTTTTTTTCTGAGATCAAAGTTAAATTCGTCGCAAAGTTTTACCGCTTCCCTAAAATTTTGTTTTGCCTTCTGCAAATTTTCACTTTGCGGAATAGCTTTAATGCCAATATTGCTTTCGGCAAGCTCATATAAAGAAATGTAGCCGTTCCCTAGGTTGTAGTGAATATTGGCTTTGTATTTCTCATCTTTTTGATTTTTTAAATTCTGCTCCCCAATCTCTAATCCTTGTCTAATAATATTTTGATCGTTTAATCCAAAACCAATATCAACCCAAAAACCGAGTTTGTTGAATTGCAAGGTTTTATCATTCGGATTTTGTTCTTCATATTTTCTAATTCTTTCAAGGGCTTCTTGAAACTTATCTTGATTGATAAGAGAAGAAATGTTTTTCATTTCCTCTGCTATATCCTGATTGGTTTTATTGTTCGATTGTTTTGATTTCTTCATCTGTGAGTCCATAAAGTTTATAAATTGCATCGTCAATCTCGCGGTCAAGTTTTTCGCCGACTTGTTTTCT
>DHFQ01000067.1:0-8682 GCA_002402325.1 Candidatus Aminicenantes bacterium UBA4820 | reverse complement strand
TTTGGCGGAATCTCAGCGTTGAAAATCTTTATGCTTTCAAAATCGGTCAAAACCGCCCATGTTACACTTTTATTCCAGCTGTAATTTATCGCCTGCTCCGCCCATTTCCATTCGTCCAAGTCAACTTTCATTGCTTTGGCTTCCAAAAAGAAAACGGGGATATTGCCAAGGCGGAAAGCCAAATCAACCCTACCGCCCGAAACATTTTCTTCGGTGATTACTTCATTTTCGGTGGCGAGGTTTCGCATATCCCAGCCGAGAAATCCAAAAAGCGGCTCAATAAATTCGTTTCTTGTTTGAGCTTCGTTGTAGGATTTTATCTTTCCCGCTTCGGCTAAACGCTCGTATTTCTTAACGAGTTTTTGAATTTGTTGTTTGGCTTCTTCTTTAGTCATAAGCTTACTTTACTTTAATTGCATTAACTATTTCTACCTGTTAATGTTATAGTATATGAAATATTTGCCGTTTAGTCAAACAAATGTAGAACTCCTGTCTTTCCACACCCTTTTCTTTTTTGCATTTAAAACCACTCCCCCTTTTTTTCATCATCGCCAAATTTCCGTGATAAATTAAATTGCTTGACAATACTCGGTTCGGCGATATTTTACATTACTCAATGAGGCAAGTTGAAAAAAAAGTTATTTCCCTGTAAAATAAACTTCTTTTAGGAAGAGGGGGATTAGAAAGGAAAGGTAATATGTTCGAAATTGTATCTAAAAAAATTCTTGCTGAAAATGTTGTTGAAATGACAATCAAGGCTGAGAGGGTTGCAAAGGCGCATAAACCGGGGCAGTTTCTAATTTTAATGAACTATGAACACTCCGAAAGAATTCCTCTCACTATTGCTGATTCAGATAAGGAAAAGGGAGAGGTAACAATCGTCTTTCTTGTCGTAGGTTTTTCAACAAACGAACTTGCCACTAACTTTAATGTTGGAGATAAACTCTATTCTGTTGTCGGACCACTCGGAACTCCAACACACATTGAAAACTTTGGAAAGGTTGTTGTAATCGGAGGCGGGCTTGGCGTTGCCCCAATCTATCCAATTTGCAAGGGATTGAAAGAAGCAGGAAATGAAGTAATTTCAATAGTTGGCTTCAGGTCAAAGAATCTTATGTTCTGGGTTCAAAGAATCGAAAGCGTCTCATCGAGGATCATAGTTACCACCGATGACGGCTCTTACGGAATGAAGGGCTTTGTTACCAATGCTCTTCAAAAACTTTACGATGAGAAAGAAAAAATAGACAGAGTTATAGCGATTGGTCCTCCTATAATGATGAAGAATGTTTCAAAGATGACCCTTCCATGGGGGATTCCTACATTTGTTTCATTGAATACGATTATGGTTGATGGGACTGGAATGTGCGGGGGATGCAGGCTTGAAATTGGAGGAGAAACAAAGTTTGTATGCGTAGACGGGCCAGATTTTGATGGCCACAAAGTCAACTGGGATGAGATGGAGATTAGAATGAAGGTTTATAAAAATCAAGAACAACAGATTCTTGAAGAGCACAACTGCAAAATAGGATTAAGATAGGGGAAAAAATATGGATAAAAAAGAGTTGTTGGAACTGGGGGTAGTTGAGGAGGGAAAACCAAAAAAGCCAACCCCACGACTTCCAAGAAGAGAGATAGCCTGTCAGGACCCAAAGGAGAGAATCAAAAATTTCAACGAGGTTGCACTCGGTTACACTTTAAAAGACGCTGTCTATGAAGCGATGAGGTGTCTTGAGTGTTCAAAACCAAGGTGCGTCGTTGCCTGCCCCGTTCACATTGACATTCCATCGTTCATCGGTTTAATTGCAAGGGGAAAGTTCGAAGAAGCCTGCGAGGATATTAGAAAATACAACTCTCTTCCAGCCGTTTGTGGAAGGGTATGCCCACAGGAAAATCTTTGTGAAGCAGCGTGCATAATTAATGATACAAATCCAAAAAATCCGATAGCGATAGGAAGACTTGAAAGGTTTGCCGCAGACTATCTTCTTTCTCAAGAAAACGGAAATGAGAATAAAATAGAGATTAGACATAAAACCCCATTTAAAGTTGCAGTCATTGGCTCTGGTCCAACAGGGCTCACCTGCGCTGCTGAACTTGCAAAAATGGGGCATACAGTCCACCTTTTTGAGGCTCTTCACAAACCGGGTGGTGTTATGATGTATGGGATTCCAGAATTTCGTCTTCCAAAAGAGATTGTTCAAAAGGAGATAAACTATGTTAGGTCACTTGGAGTGAATATTGAGACAAACTGCATAATTGGAAAGACGATCCCTGTTAGTGACATTATGAATGAATTTGATGCAATTTATATAGGGACGGGTGCAGGATTTCCAAATATGATGCATATTCCCGGAGAAAATTTTGCGGGCATTTATTCTGCAAATGAGTTTCTAACGAGGGTGAACCTTATGAGGGCTTACGAATTTCCGAAAAGTTCAACCCCTATAAGAAAACCAAAAAAAGGGGTCGTGGTTGGGGCAGGTTTTACAGCCTTTGATGTTGTAAGAATAATGTTGCGTCTTGGTGCCGATGAGGCTGAAATCGTTTATAGAAGAACCCGAAAGGAGATGCCTGGCAGGGGAGAGGAAATTGAACATTCACAGGAAGAGGGTGCAAAAATAAGGGAGTTAACAAACCCTGTAAGATTCATAGGTGATGAAAATGGCTTCGTAAAGGCTGTAGAAGTTCAAAGGATGGAACTTGGTGAACCCGATTCTTCAGGAAGAAGAAGACCTGTTCCCGTTCCTGACAGTAATTATATAATTGATACAGACCTTGTCGTAATAGCAATTGGCCAGACACCAAATGTCCTCATCCCATCAGCGTTAAAAAATCTTTCTACAAGATGGGGCTCGGTGATAAATGTAAATAGAGAAACCTATATGACGAGTGTTCCTAAAGTTTTTGCGGGAGGGGATGCAATCACAGGAGCGGCAACCGTTATCCTTGCAATCAGGGCAGCAAAAGAAGCCTCAAGAGGGATAGATGAATTTCTTAAAGATCCTCAGAAAAAATGGTATCCACAAGCATTTTCAGAAAAAAAGTAGGGGGAAGAGATGGAACTCTTTGAGAATTTTTTAAAAACAAATAAGGAAGATGATGTAAAAAGAGAGTTTGAAAAGGCACTAAATTTAGAATTTGATCTTAAATTAACTCTTCAGGATGTTCTTAATTCAATATCACATTTCAATAGTGAGGATAATTTCCCCTACAAAAGCGGGATATTTTTATCTGCATTTGCCTTTAAGAGAAATTGTGATGATGTTTTAAAAGTTGAGAATGGAATTGAAATTGATTATTTCGGTTCTTTTTTGAAATCTAATCAGATTACGGTAAAAGGTGATCTGGGAAATTTTACAGGCGCCTTTCTTGATGGTGGAACTCTTTTAATCGAAGGCTCTATCGGAGACAAAGGCGGATACTCAATGAACAAAGGAAAAATCTGGATTAAAGGAAAAGCAGGAAATCATCTTTGCCATTTTATGAGAGGTGGAGATGTTTTAGTTGATAAAAACGCTCTTGATTTTGTTGGAAATTCAATGGTTGGAGGGACGATTGAAATTAAGGGAAGTTCAGGCTACTCTTTAGGTTACAGAATGGTCGGAGGAGAAATTGAGGTTAAAGATCTTTCATGGGATTTGATTGGAGAGGAGATGGTTGGTGGAAAAATCACCGTTAGAGGACATATTGGAAAGGAACTCTGCCAGAATATGGTTGGTGGAATAGTCTTTCTAAACGAAGAGTACAAAGATACTCCAAAGGGGAAAACTTCAGGCGGAAAAGTTGTTTTTATGAATTTCAGGAAAAGGTAAAATGGATCTAATCATTTTAAGACACTGCGAAGCGGAAGATGGCGGGGAGGACTTTTCAAGAAAACTAACTCAAAAAGGCAAAAAGGATGCAAAAAGAGTTGCAAAATTTCTCTTAAAAAATTTAAAGGGAGATTTCAAGGTTTATTCAAGTCCTTTGATGCGGGCTAAGGAGACTGCATCATATTTGCTCAAAGATATTGAAATTCTTGATGAACTAAATCCAGATAGAGCCCCAAATTCTTTTTTAAAAGAGATTTCAAGAAAAGATTTTGATACAATCGTTGCCGTAGGTCACCAGCCACTGATAGGCGCAATAGCAGCCAATCTTCTTGGATTAAATTGCTCATTAAATGTCAAAAAAGGTGGCTTTTTTTGGTTTAGGGGTAAAACTATCAAAGAGATGGAACTTTACTGCTTTTTGCCACCCTCTTTGATTTAAAATTTTGACTTTTGCCACTTTTAGGTTAAAATAAAAGATTGGAATGGATATGAGAAGAGCAATTTTAGTTTTTTTTCTTTTAGTCGTTTCATTCAGCACGATGATTCATGCGGGAGACCTTGAAAAAGAGTTTACTGCCTTGTGGAAACTCTATGTGGGTAACCTTCCATCAATTCAAAATGATCTCAAGTTAAATCCAGATTTTACAAAAGAGGAGCAATTTTCAATCCTATGGGGAATTTACTCTCAATCGCTCTCCTCTGAAACAAAAGTTAGCCTTGAGCCATTTTTCAGGTACAAGTTGTTAAACGATGAAAGAGTTCTTTCAAGTTCACTTCTAAACTGCTACCTTTCAAAGAAACTTCCGCCTGAACTGAGCGCGGATATTCTTTATTACATTTTCCTTGATGAGGAGGTTTCAGAAAAAAGTGTGATAAGAAATCTTCTTCCGTTTGAAGAAAAACGCTCAAACTTTTTTGAAGAACTCTCAAACTATGGTGAACCATCGGAAAAGATAAAGGAAAAATTCGCAACTTTTGTTCTAAAGAAAATGGTTGAAAAAAATATTTTAAGATTGGGTCAAAGCCAGATTCCCCTTCTATACACTGAGACAAAGAGATTGCAACCAGATGAATTTGAGGTTTTTAAATTCAGGATTTTGCCCGATTATCCAATTTTTAAGGCTGAATTTAATGGCGATGATAAAAATATAAAGGTCATCTCAATTTTAAAAGACGATTCGGGCAAGATAAAAAAGGTGGGAATATCAAGTTTGAAGGAGCAACCCCTTTTGGTCCCTACAGAAAGGGGAACACTTTTCCTATTTTTGTACAATTCTGAAGAAAAGGAGAGCGATGATTTAATCTCAGCGACTTTCTTAAAGGAGTTTGGTTCTCCTGTTTCTATAATCTCATCGGAGCTCTCTTTTGATTTCATCAAACTCACAGTTGAAGAGGAGGATGGGATCCTTGGTTATAAGGTGGAGGAAGTTACGGAAAGTGTTGAGAAAGAATCTTCAGAATTTGTGCCATCTCAAAAAAATGGTATTGGTGATTACCTCTTTTATTTTGATATAGATATTGAGAGCAATTTTTATTTAAAAATTTACACCTCTGCGGGATTTTCTTACACAATACCAATTGACAAAGAAAAATGATTGGAAAGACCCTCTCTGCTGCCTTGCGGGGAATTGACGCCTTTCTCGTTGAAGTAGAGGCTGATGTTCAACTCGGGATGCCGGCATACAGAACTGTCGGACTTCCTGAAACCGCTGTAAAAGAGAGCAAAGAAAGGGTAAGAGGAGCGATTTTAAACAGCGGATATTCCTATCCTGTTGAAGTCATAACCATTAACCTTGCTCCCGCTGAGATGCCAAAAGAGGGAACACAACTTGACCTTTCAATTGCAGTTGCAATGCTTGCCTCTACAAAGCAAATCCCTTCAAAAAAAATTCAGGACTACATTATTGTAGGAGAACTTTCTCTTGATGGAAAGATAAGACCTGTAAGAGGGCTTCTCTCATTTGCCATTCTCGCAAAGACCTTAAGGAAAGGACTCATTTTGCCAGAAGAAAATAGCGAAGAGGGAGAGATCGTTGATGGAATTGTTGCCTATCCATTTTCAACGCTTTCAGACCTTGTAGATTTCTTAAGAGATGAGAAGGAATTTCAATCTTTAGAACATAAAAACTATGAGGATATTTTGGTTGAACCTCCCTCTGATATTGATTTTAGTGATGTGAAGGGGCAACCTTACGCAAAGAGGGCTCTTGAGGTTGCAGCGGCAGGCGGTCATAACATTCTTTTAATTGGTCCTCCAGGATCAGGCAAATCTATGCTTGCAAAGAGGTTTCCAACGATTCTTCCTCCAATGCTTTTTGAAGAAGCCCTTGAAACCACAAAGATTCATTCTGTAAAGGGAGATAAAAGGCACTTTCAAAGAGGAATGGTGGTTTTAAGACCCTTTAGGGCACCTCATCATACAATCTCCTATGCGGGTATGATTGGAGGTGGAACAAATATTTCACCGGGAGAAGTTTCGCTTGCCCATAATGGGGTTTTGTTTCTTGATGAACTTACGGAGTTTAAAAGAGATGTTCTCGAAAGTTTGAGACAGCCTCTCGAGGATAGGACGGTTTCAATATCAAGGGCAAAGGAGACTTTGACATTTCCCTCAAGTTTCACCTTGCTTGCAGCATCGAATCCCTGTCCTTGCGGGTTTTATGGTGATTACCAGAGAAAATGTAAATGCACCCCCCTCCAGATAAAGAGATACCTTTCAAAAATCAGCGGTCCCCTTATGGATAGGATTGATATTCAAATTGAAGTTCCCTCTGTCTCACCAAATGAATTGAGAGGAAAGGCAAAGGGAGAGAGGTCTAAAGAGATAAGAAAAAGGGTAACAAAAGCAAGAGAATTGCAGAAGATGAGATTTAAAAATGTAAACATTCATACAAATGCAGAAATGAACGAATCCTTAATTGAAAAGGTATGCACTCTTGATAGCGATTGCGAAAAGTTTCTTGAGGATGCTTTAAGAAGTTATGGACTTTCAGCAAGAGGGCACCACAGGGTTTTGAAGGTTAGCAGAACAATAGCAGACCTTGAAGGTTCAGAGAAAATCAAAGTTGAACACATTGCAGAGGCGGTCAACTACCGAACGCTCGACAAAAAATTGTTCGGGTAAAACTACTTTTCCTAAAAATGGAACATTTGATTTTAGATTCTTGCGTTAAAACCGGATGTAGTTTCCTGCAACAATCTGGTATGAGTCCATTCCGGGCTCTTTTACAAGGGGCACTGCGATTGTAAGAAGAATATTTTTTCCAAAAGAACTTTTTAGGTTTCCAAGTCTTAAGCCCCCTCCAACATCCGCATAAGTTTTAGACCATCCCAATCCCCCCGGCTTTCTTACAGCACCTGCATCAAAAAATGCAACAAATCCCCATTGAATCACTCCTAATAGTCTTTTTGAAGTGAAAATCCTGTCTTCAACTGAAATCTGCCATTTTCTGTCTCCGATTCTTAAATGGTTAGTGTATCCTCTCAAACCGTCTGCGCCACCAATATAAATTAAATCCTCAAAATCAAGTTTACTGCCAATAAAGGCTTCAATTGATGCTGCGAGAGTTTGATTTTTGAAGGAGGTATTGTAAAAATCAATTTTAAAATTGAACATCGAATTTTTGTAACTTCCTTTTTCCCTTCTCGTCTCTGCCTTTAATTCAGTCAAAATTAGCCAATCATCTAAAGGAGCAAATCCTTTTCTTATATCAGCATCAAAATAGAGAGCGTTTGTCTCACCGCCAAGACTTTTTGAAAAACCACCAATATGAAAATCCATTTCAAAACCTAAATTAAAATCCTCATCACTTGCGGTAGTTATAATGTTTTGATAAGTCTCAAACTTGTCCTCATAATAGCCAAAATAGAGCATAATTCCTCTAAATCTGTGATTTTCAATCAATGGCTTTGGCATAATGTTAGGCCTGACATCGAAAGCGTTATCGTAGTTATCCTGTAAAGACCACAACTCTATTCCACTTCTGAATGCCCAATTGTCTTTTATGACAAAGGCTTTCTGAAAATAAATCTTCACTTCATCTTTAACTGAAGGGACAATGTACGCTAAATGAGAATCGTTATATAAATCAACATTGATTTTTTCTCTTGACCCTTTAACCCCCATAGCCCAGAGAGATTTCAACTGATAAAAGGGCAGTTCTATACGCAACTCTTTTAAAAATCCATCTGAGAGTTTTTGATAATCTGAGTAAAGTTGCCACCTTGAACCAAAAAGGGAGGGGTCTATGTACTCTATTTGTCCAATATTTCTCTCCGGGTTTTTCTCATACCCCAGAGTAAGTGTTTTTCCAAAGCCTAAAAAATTGACTTCCTTTGCCTTTATTCCTGATGTGTTTTCTCCCCCCGCTGATCCAAACTTTAATCCTCCTTTTAAGCTCCACGCATCGTGCACCCATACATTGGCACAGAGGTCTCCATTTTCATCAATAGATGGAGCAATTCGAGCATCCCTTATCCACTCCTGATCTCGCAAAAGCCTCTCCGACTCATAGATTACCTTTGCATCAGCAACATCCCCTTCTTTAAAAAGAAGAAGCTCTCTTATCACACTTTCCTTCGTTGTGATGTGGACAAAATTTGCGACTCTTCCTATAAAATTATTTTCATCTTTTTTTGATAAATCAAATACATTATCAACTTTTATCACTATTTTCTTTATTATTGCCTTTTTATTTTCAAAGTTTTTCCATTCAGGATTTTCCTGACCGAAGAGAGAAATACACAAGAGAAAAAGGAGGTAAACAAAAAGAAACCTTTTCATTCGGTAATCCTCCTCACTCTTTTTACAACTATTTTAATACAAAAGCAATAGGCAGATTTACCCCTAAATCCGATATTGATTTGCATCTTG
>DHFQ01000062.1 GCA_002402325.1 Candidatus Aminicenantes bacterium UBA4820 | reverse complement strand
CCAACCTCCCCTGAAATGGGAGGAGGGAATGGAAACCTCTCCCAGCCTCCCCTGGAATGGGAGGAGGGAATGGAAACCCCCTCTTTGTCTCCCCCTGAGAGGGGAAGAGAGTATCTTGGAAGATTCTTCAGGGGAGGATGCTCCCCGAAGTGTCATTCGGAATGACAACTCCGACCGATTCATTGGATGGAAGTTACGATTGGACATCTGTTCCAGCAGGAAATCTATTCTTTATCATCGTCACGCTGGAAAGGAAGAGTCGTGGGGAAAGAATTTCGTTAACGGGATTTAAAATGAAAGAGGAGGAACAACCTCAAGCAACCTTTGCGGTAATACGCTCCATAGTTATGATGGAATTTGCGAATAACCAGGTAATTTGAAATTGAAGCAAGTTTTTTTAGAACATTATGTTTTTTTACCCAGTTTTTGTGATTTGTTTTCCTGAAAAGCAGCAACTATCCCTATCTCAGTTCCGTAAATGGAAAAGCGTCATAAAGCAAAACGTTGCCGTAACATTGGGGAAGAATTTCTTTCGGGGTCAATCCATTTTCAGGATGTTTCCATTCGGGGAGGATTTCCATCAAAGGAATTAAAAGGCATCTTCTCTTCAAAACTGCGGGATGGGGAATGGTGAGTTCTTTTGTCTTGATTACCGTGTCATTATAGAAAACAATGTCAAGATCAATTACTCTTTTCTTTTTTTGATTCTTCCCCTTTCTTCCCATATCAAGTTCTATTCCTTTAAGATAAGAAAGAAGAGAGTGGGGATTTAGTCTCGTTTTTCCATAAGCAAGAAGGTTGTAAAAGTATGGCTGAGCAAATGTTTCGACAGGTTCTGTTAAATAGATTGATGAGGTCTTCTCAATCTTAAAAAGATTATCATTCTTAAGCGTTTTAATTGCATTTTGAATTGAAATTAGAGGGTCTTTATCGTTGGCGCCAAAGAAAATTGCACAAATGTTATCCATTAAACATCAATTTGCATCTCTTCAAAGGCTGAAAAAGAGTTTCTAAAAGCCCTCTGGGCAAAAGCCTCCTTTTCAAAGACAGAGTTATCATCGTGAAATGGGTCGTGGTGAAAAAGAATCAATTTTTTGACTCCACATTTTTTCGAGACTTCGGTGCAGTCTTTCCAGGTTGAGTGTCCCCAGCCAACCCTTACTTTTGCCTCTTCAAGGCTGTTATTTGAATCCATAATTAAAATATCAGCGTTTTTGCAGTTTTCTAAAAGGATCTCATCAAGCCTACCACCATCGGGCTCTGTATCGGTTGCGTAGACGACAACCCTTTTATCATATTCAATCCTGTATCCAAGTGCTCCCTGAGGATGATTTAATGGGAAGGGAATTACCTTTGCGCCCCATACATTCATAGGTGAATTTATGTGGTTTGTCGTGATGTTAGCAGGAAGCGCCTTTATAGGAACGGGATAAAAAGGTTCAATCATTTGAGATGAAAAAACCATTTCTGTCCCCTCTTTTCCAAAAATGTGGATTGAGGCATCCTTTGAAAAAACGGGTTTAAAGAATGGAAGCCCCTGAATATGGTCCCAGTGAAAATGAGAAAGAAAGAGATAAAGGGTCTGCTCACCTTTTAAGTTCTTTAGAGAAAGGTGATTCCCCATTGAAACTATACCGGTTCCTGCATCAAAAATTAGTCTTTCTTTGTCTGAAAACTTTATCTCGACACAGGAGGTGTTTGTCCCAAAATGGCTTTTCTTCTTTGAAAAACAGGGCACGCTTCCCCTTGCTCCCCAGATTCTTACTTTCATATCTCCTCTCAATTAACCTATTATAGACGCTTTTTTTCCTCCTGTCAATAATTGATGGGCGGAATCAAGAGATTCTTCTATTATCTTAAGCGCCGTTTCAGATTGGTCTCTCTCAATTATAAGCGGTGGGCAGATCCTTATAGTGTTTGCACCACACCCCAGGACAAGGAGCCCTCTTTTAAAGCATTCAACTTCAATTGCATCTCTCAATTCGGGGAATCTTTCTTTTGTCTCTCTGTCCTTCACAAGTTCCACGCCAATCATCAGTCCCATTCCCCTTACATTTCCAATTACAGGGCTTCTGTTCATCATCTCTTTAAATCCATTGAGTAAAAATTCACCTTGAACCCTCGCATTTTCCATAAGTTTTTCTTCAAGGAGTTTTAAAGTTGCAAGTGACGCACTTAAAGAGACAGGGTTTCCGCCAAATGTGCTTGCGTGCGACCCTGGAGGCCAGCTCATTATTCTCTCATCTGCAACGGTAGCTGAAAGAGGCAGTCCCGAGGCGATTCCTTTGGCAAGACAGACAACATCTGCGCTAACACCAAAATGCTCCATTGCAAGGAATTTTCCCGTTCTTCCACAGCCAGATTGAACCTCATCAGAAATAAGTAAAATATTGTGTTTATCACACAATTCTCTTAATCCCTGAACAAATTCTTTTGGTGGAACGACATAACCGCCCTCTCCTTGAAGAGGTTCAAAAAAGAGAGCAGCAACCTCAGATGGTGGTACAACTGTCTTGAAAACCACATTTTCAATAAATGAAATGCACTCCATTTTACATGCCCCATAACTCCTTCCAAAGGGACACCTGTAGCAGTTGGCGTAGGGAACATGCGTAACGCCTTCCATCAAGGGAAAAAATCTCTCCTTCTGAATTGTCTTTGAAGCGGTTAAAGAAAGGGCGCCTGTTGTCCTTCCATGAAAGGAGCCAAAAAAGGCTATAAATCTTTTTCTTCCTGTAAAATATTTTGCGAGTTTAATTGCACACTCAATCGCCTCAGCCCCAGAATTGCCAAAAAATGTTCTCTTTTTAGTTCCTTTCCCTATGACGTTAGAAATTTTTTCTGCAACTTCTGCTTGAATTGGGTAATAAAAATCAGTTCCGCTTATATGAAGCAATTTTTCGGATTGTTTACTTATTGCATCTACGACATCGGGATGGCAATGTCCTGTTGCGCAGACAGCAATCCCCGCTGCAAAATCAAGAAAATAGTTTCCATCCGGGTCTTTTACAATTGCACCCTTCCCCTCTTCTGCCACAAGTGGATAT
>DHFQ01000119.1 GCA_002402325.1 Candidatus Aminicenantes bacterium UBA4820 | reverse complement strand
ATCGCTCAACTTCGACTTTTAAGTATATCCGTGTAAAAATAAGGTCTGAAGTGGTAAGATATGATAAGAGGAAAGATGTTTAGTAAAATTTTTAGATTATTACTGAAAAAAGCAATGGAATTAGATGGAAATAATGCCTCGCCTTGATAAGACAAAATTTTCTATCTCCTCTCTTGAAAATTTTACAGAAGAAAAGGAATATTTTTTTTCCCTTTCAAAGGCGGATCGGTTGAATATAATTGAGGTTAACAGAAGGCTTGTTTATGGCACAGATAGAGCTACATCCCGACTTCAAAGATTTCTTGAGATTGCTGAACTCTCACGATGTTAAATACCTTGTCGTTGGAGGTTATGCGGTAGGTTATTATGGATATCCCCGGCCAACAGGTGATATAGATATCTGGATAGCAGTCAACGAGGAAAATGCTGAAAAGATGGCTGAGGCGCTTCGGGATTTTGGAATGTCAGAAAAAGAAGCGATTAAAGATTTATTCATAGAAGAGGATAAAATCATCAGAATTGGTTTCCCTCCCATACAAATTAAGGTAATAACAGGAGCATCTGGATTAGATTTTGAAAAGTGCTATTTGAGGCGAGAGGTAATAGAGATAGATGAAATCCTTGTGAACTTTATTTCACTTGAGGACCTTAAGGTTAACAAAAAGGCATCGGGTAGGTTCAAAGATTTAGAGGATTTGAACCATCTTCCATAAGAGATACTTTTAAAAATCGGTCTTTACTATTTTTAATCTTACCAAAACAAAAAAGGGGAGATTTCTCTCCCCTTAAATCTTATAAATTTTGGTAAAAATTTATTTTATCACGCCGCACTTCTTCTGCTGTTCCTTTGAACAACCTTTGTGTGATTCAACAGAAGCACATTCACCCATCTCTTTTTTGATTGCTTCCTGAAGTTTCTTTGCATTTTTCTCTTTCTTCGCGGTGAGCGTCATAATTGCGCCATCTTCAGTATTTTTTACCTCTCTTTTGACGCCTTTCATTCCGCACATTTCACAGCCTTTTGTATCTGAGCATCTGGCAAGTTTTTCCTGTATAGCCTTTGTTGCTTCAGGAGTCTGGCCAACATACTTTATTTCAACGCCTTTTTCAATGTTTGTAGCGGTTATTTTGACATCCTTTGCTTTAAGGCAGCAGTTTTCACCGCAGGTTGCTGAGAAAACAAAAACTGAAACCAACATAATTGCAACAAATAATGAGAACACCTTTGTAAATTTCATAATCAACACCTCCTAAAAAATAAGTAAATTTTATTCTACCATTTTTAAAAAACTTTTGCAAGATTAAATATTTTCATCAACATTGGAAAGAAGAAAATCAAAAATAGATTGAAAAATGATGTTATGTAAATTGCAGTTTTGAGCGGGATTCCCTCATCAATTGGAGGCTTTTCACTCCCTTCACTCAAATACATACTGCAAACAATTCTATAATAGTAGTAGATTGAAATTACACTCGTTATGGCAAGGATTGCAGCAAGAAGATAAAGCCCTGAATGAACCATCGCCATAAAGAGCAAAAACTTTCCTAAAAATCCTGCAAATGGAGGAATTCCGCCAAGTGAAAGAAGGAAGAATGTCATAAGAAGGGCAAGATAGGGCTTCCTTTTGTAAAGTCCCGCAAAGTCCTCAATTTTATCCCCCTCTTCACCTCTTCCCTTAAGTGCTATTACAATTGCAAAAGCACCTATATTCATAAAAATATAGGCTAAAAGGTAGAATGTCGCTGCAACTATGCCTTCATTGGTCTTTGCTTCTATGGCTGAAACCACTCCGCCAAGGATGTAGCCCGCATGAGCAATTGATGAATATCCAAGCATTCTTTTTGTGTTTTTTTGAAGCATCGCCGCAATATTTCCCCAAACCATCGTAAGAAGCGCAGTTAAAGACAAAAGTGGGATGAGAATTTTATGAAGAGGAATCATTCCCCAAACAAGAATCCTTATAAGCATTATAAATCCAGCAGCCTTTGGTGCAACGCTCATAAATGCTGTGATTGGCGTTGTTGCACCTTCGTAAGCATCTGGAGTCCAGAAATGGAAGGGAACTATCGCTATTTTAAAAAGAAGCGATACAAGAAGAAGTGTTATTCCAAACCCGAGTGGAAAAGGAATTGATTCCCCCTTCATCATCATTGCCCCAAGTTGAGCCTTGATTACATCAAGATGAATTGACGATGTAGAACCATAAATAAAGGAGACTCCGTAAAGATACATTCCAGAAGAGAGAGCACCAAGAATAAAATATTTTAATGCTCCTTCAACGGATGATTCCTTTCTTCTTAAATATGCAGCAAGGACATAGATTGATAAAGCCATCGTTTCAAGCCCAACCCACAGCGTAAGAAGGTCAGCGCCAGAAGCCATAACGAACATTCCTAAAATTGAAAAAAGTATAAGTGAAAAATACTCACCCGTCCAGGCGTTTTCCTCATCAAGTTCTTTAACTGAAATCAAAAGAGCAAAAACTCCACCAATCAAAAACAGAGATTTAAAAATAAGCCCTATTGGGTCAGTAATCAGAGAGAGATTACCAAGTGAAGTTTGTATAACATTCACATAACCCTCTTTTGGAATGCCTTTAAAAATTTGAAAGACAAAAAAGAGTGTAAAAAGCAAACTCAAAATTGTGAGATACAAACTTCCTTTTCTCAAAGCGACATCGCCCTTTATTGCTGAAACTATAAGAAAAATTATAGCAAAACACAAAAGCGATATTTCAGGAGTTAAAAGGTGTGTCCAGGAGGGATTTAGTATTGAAAACATTTACTGCCCTTTCTTCTCTTCTGGTGCGGGTTGTTGAGGCTCCTCTCCCTTCCATTCTTTTTTCTCAATTATGTTATTGTTTATGGTTGGAGGGGTTATTCCCTTTGCTGTTTCAGCCCTTACAATCGCAGGTTTAACCTTTTCAAGGACAAATGCCACACTCGGCTCCATCCTTTTAAGTAGCGGAACGGGATAAAGCCCAATCCATACTGCAAGAATAACTAAGGGAGCCATATAGCCAATCTCTCTTAGATTCATATCCTTCCCCTTTGTGTGCTCTTCAAGATGGGGGTTTGTTACCTCGCCAAAGAAAACCCTTTGATACATCCATAACATATATGCAGCACTCAAAATCATTCCCGTTGCAAGGAAGAAAAGTAGAGATTTTGAGAATATCGCTCCTGACATATGGTAAGCGCCAAGTAAAATCAAGATTTCACCAACGAAGCCATTTAATCCCGGAAGCCCAATTGAAGAAAGTGTAATAACCATAAATATCGTTGCATAGACGGGCATAATTTTAGCAAGCCCACCATACTCTTTTATGAGTCTTGTATGGGTCCTTTCATAAACTATTCCAACAAGCAAGAAGAGCCCGCCTGTTGAAATTCCGTGATTTATCATCTGCATAATTGAGCCTTTTATTCCAGCTTCAGTCAGGGCAAACATTCCCGCCATACAAAAACCAAGGTGGCTTACAGAGGAATACGCAACCAATTTTTTAATATCCTTTTGGACGAGGGAGACCATTGCCCCATAAATTACGCCTATGATGCATAAAACCATCAAAAATGGCATCCATTGAATTGTTGCATCGGGCAATATTGGAAGGGAAAATCTGAAAAAGCCGTAAGTTCCCATCTTCAAAAGGACACCTGCAAGAATAACAGACCCTGCCGTCGGTGCTTCAACATGGGCATCAGGAAGCCATGTGTGGAATGGGAACATCGGAACTTTAATTGCAAAGCCGAGGAAGAACGCTGCAAAAACCCACCACTGAAATGCGGGGTCAAGGTTAAGATTGTAGATTACATCAAGATTAAAGGTATTCTGCCCGTTGTTTATCGCACCTGTTTTAAAGTAAAGGGCAAGAATACCAATTAGCATTAAAACTGAACCAAAGAGAGTATAGAGGAAGAACTTTATTGCAGCATAAAGTTTATTCGGACCTCCCCAAATTCCAATCAAGAAATACATAGGAACGAGCATAACTTCCCAGAAAATATAGAATAAGAAGAAATCAAGTGAACAAAAGACCCCTATCATTCCAGTTTGCAAAACAAGAAGCCATGCATAATACTCCTTCTCCCTATCTTTGATGTAACTGAAAGAAGACCACGATGCAAGAACCCCTAACAAGGTTGTCAAAAGCACAAGCAAAACAGACATCCCATCAACGCCAAAGTGGTATGTAACTCCAAAGGATTTTATCCAGTCGTAAGGTCCCTCTTCAAAGACCCACATTCCTTTAGCCTGAGATTGTGCGCTACCCCAGGAAAACCACAAAGGTAGAGAAAGAAGAAAATCAAGGAAAAAGACCCCTGTTGTAAAATACTTGATAAATTTTGTCTTCTCCTTTGGAACAAAAAAGACAATGATAAGCGCCGCCAAAAGTGGAATATAAGTAAGAATAGATAGTATGTTGGGCATCCTCTACTTCTCCTTCCGCCTATAAAAAGAGATACCAGACCAATATTACAACAAATCCGACAAAAAATCCCAGAGCGTAATGCTCAACTTCACCTGTTTGAATCTTGATGTTTTTCTTTGAAAACCACTGAAGAGTGTATGCTGTGCCGTTGACACCAACTCCATCTACAACATATTTATCAAATGCAAATGAAAGGTGTGATAATCCGACCGTCAAATGTCTTATTCCATTCACCGCACCGTCTACGATGTAT
>DHFQ01000018.1 GCA_002402325.1 Candidatus Aminicenantes bacterium UBA4820 | reverse complement strand
AAGATGAAAATGTTTTTGATATTCAGCAGGGAGTAGCAATTGCACTTTTCATAAAACACCATACAAATCTTACAAAAGGAAGTAATATAAAAAAATGCAATGTCTATCATTCAGAAAAATGGGGATTGAGAAACAGCAAATATAAATGGCTTTCAGAAAATTATAGAAAAACAACCAGATGGAAGAAATTATCTCCAAAGTCTGAGTTTTATCTTTTTGTGCCGAGGGAAGAAAGGCTGTTAAAGGCTTATGAAAAATTCACGAAGATAACGGATATATTCCCTTTGAATAGCGTTGGTGTTGTAACATCACGGGATGACTTTGTCATTGATTTTGATAAAGAGACACTGAAAAGACGCATCAGGATGTTTCGGGATGAAAAAATGCCTGATGAACTTGTCTGCCAAGCCTTTAATTTAAAGGACAAATCAAACTGGAAACTGAAAGATGCACGGGAAAAAATAAGGAGGGATGAAAATTGGGAAAAGTCTATCACTCAGATTTTATACAGGCCATTTGATGTGCGGTGGATTTTCTACCATGATGAGGTTATAGAACGCTCCCGAAAAGAAGTTATGCGCCATATGATGCAGGAAAATCTGGGGCTGATTACTTCAAGACAAATGGATAAATCAGGAATACAACCTGTTTTTGTAACTGATTCAATAATAGATGCCCATTCAATAACTTCTGCTGTTTCAATTTCTAATCTTTTTCCCCTCTACCTTTACTTAGAAAAAAACAACCCGGGAAAACGATCCACAGGCAGTAGTCTTATGATGCTTTTTGATCCAGCGGTGAAATATGAGGCTAAAAAACCAAACATTTCTCCATCCCTCATAGAACAACTAACCAGCAATTTTAAGAAAGCACCCTCGCCAGAACAAATCTTCTATTACATTTACGCTGTCCTTTACTCAAACACCTACCGCACAAAATATGCCGAATTTTTGAAGATAGATTTCCCAAGAATTCCATTTACTAGGGATTATAATGTGTTCAAAAAGATGGCTGACTATGGAGAAAAATTGGCTAATCTTCATTTACTAAAGCCGAACGAGTTTAAAAAAACAACTGCAAAATTTGAAGGGAAAGGTGAAGATAAAGTTGAGAAAGTAAGATATGAAGGTGAAAGGATATACATAAACAAGGAAAAATATTTTGAACCGATTCCTGCTAATATCTGGGAATATCAAATAGGCGGTTATCAGGTATGCGAGAAATGGTTGAAAGATAGGAAAGGTAGAAACTTATCACTTGAGGATATAAGATGCTATTGTCGCATCGTAACCTCTATTGGAAAAACTATAGAGGTTCAGAAAAAAATAGATGAGGTATATTATAAAATTGAGAGGACTGTCTGATTTGCAGTCTCATTTTGTTAAAAAGTGAGAGTATCCTCTCTTCTTTTTCAATTTGACTTTAAGAAAAATTTTTTGTAATATTTTCTTGACCGAGTGAGGTCAAAAAGGAATTAGGTAAGGAGTTGTAAGATGAAGTTGTTTTTGAAAGTTGTGGTTGTTGTGGGTTTGATTCTTGGTGGGTTTTCAATCTTTGCACAGGATCCAATGTCTCTAAAGGCTCAAGATTTTGTTTCTGCGATGGGCAGGGGTGATTTTCAGAAGGCTTATCTTTCATTGAGTTCTGACCTTGGCTTTAAGGTGAAGCCAGAGAATCTTCAATCTGTATGGACTCAACTGACTTCAAAGGCGGGCAAATTTGTTGAAGTTAAAGAGGCAAAGGCTGAACCAAAAAATGATTTCACTCTTGTAATTACAATTTGTAAATTTGAAAAAGGGCTTGTTGATTTGCACATTGCGGTCGATAACACGGGGAAAATTGCGGGTTTTCAAATAAAAGATCACAAGAGCACTCAGGCTTCCTCTTCTGCACAGCCAGTCAATCCAACGCCCGCAGGTTAAGTGAAGAAGGCTTTTATTGGAAAATAAAGTTACGCTTAAAATTCCCAAACCTCTTTACGACAAGTTGAAAGTTGTCATTAAAGATAGTGGATTTAATTCCGTTACCGAGTTTGTAGTCTATATCTTGAGAGACCTCGTTTCACACAAAGAGATTAAGGGGAAAAATAGGGAACTCTCTTCCAAAGAAATTGAGGCAATAAAGAAGCGACTTAAAAGTCTGGGGTATTTTTAGTAATTCAAAATAGACCCTTAAAAATCGGAGAAAAAATGGGAAAGAAAAAAGTGTTTGTCTTTGGTATTGATTGCTTTGAACCATCGCTTGTTTTTGATGAATGGAGGAATGAACTTCCTAACCTTTCTGCCCTTGTTGATTCAGGAATTTCGGGAAGGATGCGATCAACAATTCCACCGATAACAGTTCCTGCGTGGACATCAATGATGACAAGCAAAGACCCTGGTCAACTTGGATTTTATGGGTTCAGAAATAGAAAATCTTATGACTATGAGGAGTTATATTTTGCAAATGGTGCCTACATCAAGGAAAAAACTCTCTATCAAATACTTTCAAGAAATAGGCTTTCTTCAATAATTTTGAGCGTTCCTCAATCCTATCCGCCGAGACCTTTGAATGGAATTATGGTTGGGTGTTTTCTTACTCCTGATAAGAATGGAGTGTGGACCTATCCTGAAGAGATAGCACCTGAGATTGATTCATTGGCTGATGGTGATTACATCATAGATGTAAAAGATTTTAGAACTGATGATAAAGAGAAATTATTGAATCAAATTTATGAGATGACAAAAAAAAGATTTAAGGTTGTAAGAAAGTGGGTCAATGATAAAGAATGGGATTTCTTTATCTTCGTTGAGATGGGAGTTGATAGGATTCATCACTCTTTTTTTAGGTATCACGATAAGAACCACAGACTTTACGAAAAAGGAAACAAGTTTGAATTTGCAATCAGGGATTACTATATCTACCTTGACAAAGAGATTGGTTCAGTCCTCCCTCTTCTTGATGATGATACGACTATAATGGTGGTTTCAGACCATGGCGCTCAAACAATGAAAGGTGCAATATGCGTCAATGAATTTTTTAGAAAAGAGGGAATGCTAACTTTAAAAGAAGACCCTGAAACTCAAAAGAAATTGAAGACAAAGGACATTGATTGGAAGAAGACTATCTGCTGGGGTGAAGGTGGTTATTACGCAAGAATTTTTATGAATGTTGAGGGAAGGGAACCAGAAGGGATTATTCCACAAAAAGATTATGAAAAAGTAAGAGACGAAATAAAGAATAAACTTGAAAATCTTGGAGATGAGAATGGAAATTCAATAGGCACAAAGGTTTTCAAGCCAGAGGAGATTTACAGGGAAGTTAAAAATGTTGCTCCCGATTTGATCGTCTATTTTGGAAATTTAAGTTGGAGGAGTGCTGGAAGTGTAGGTGGAGGAGAAATTCACATCTTTGAAAATGACACCGGTCCAGACGATGCGAACCACGCTCAGTATGGACTCTTTATAATGAGTGGAAAGGGAATAAAGCCAAAAAAACTTGATGATATTTCAATTTACGATGTTACGCCGACAATTTTGAACCAATTTGGATTAAAAAAAGAAGATGGAATGATAGGAAAAATAGTAGAGTAAAGGAGATAATATGAGCAAAGGATTTGTTTTGTGGTTCACGGGATTATCTGGTTCTGGTAAATCAACTCTTTCAAAACTTGTAGAGGAAAAACTTCTTGAAAGAGGGGTCAAAGTTGAACTTCTCGATGGAGATGAAGTAAGAACAAATCTTTCGAAGGGGCTTGGCTTTTCAAAAGAGGACAGGGATACCAATATCAGAAGGATTGGCTATGTTGCAAAACTTCTTTCAAGAAATGGAGTTTGCGCAATTACTGCTGCAATCTCGCCTTACCGTGAAATAAGAGATGAGGTAAGACATTCAGTTGAAGAGAAGGCATCTTTTGTTGAAGTCTACTGTGAATGTTCAATAGAGAAACTTACCGAAAGAGATATAAAAGGGCTTTATAAAAAGGCACTTAGTGGCGAAATTAAAAACTTTACCGGCATTTCAGACCCTTACGAGCCACCTTTAAATCCTGAAATTGTTTGCAAAACAGGGGAAGAAAGCATTGAGACATCAGTAAATAAAATAATAAGGACACTTGAGATGATGAAACTTATCCCTGCCGATCCATCGCAAGATTATTCGAAAGATGAGGAGGAAGAGGTTGCTAAAAGATTGAGGGATTTAGGGTATCTCGGGTAATGATTGACCTTCACACACATTCCACAGCGTCGGATGGAACTTTTACTCCATCTCAGTTGATCGATTTTGCTATCTCAAAAGGGATAACTCATCTTGGGATGACAGATCACGACACAATCGATGGAATTGAAGAAGCGATAAACTATGCGAAAAATAAAAGGATTAAGTTTATTGCGGGTGTTGAAATTTCAGTTGAGTTTAAAGAAAGAACAATGCATATCATTGGCTATGCAGTGAACCACAAAGATGCTTCTTTAAACGAAAAATTGAAAATCCTTAAAAAAGCAAGAGAAGATAGAAATCCAAAAATCCTTGAGAAACTAAATCATTTAGGTTTTGAAATGAGTTATGATGAAGTCAAAAATGAAGCAGAAGGTGGAGTGGTTGGAAGACCCCATTTTGCAAAGGTTATGCTCAAAAAAAATTATGTCTCTTCCACAGAGGAAGCATTTGAAAAATATCTATCAAAAGGTGCATCTTGCTATGTTGATAAATACAGGCTTGAGCCTGAAGATGGAATCAGGATGATAAAAGAAAGTGGAGGTTTAGCGGTTCTTGCACATCCTCTCTCTTTGAAACTTGACTATGAGGAGGCGAGAAATGTCGCAAAATCTCTAAAGGATTGTGGGCTTGAAGGTATTGAATGTTTTTACAGAAATCACACAAAAGAGGATGAAGAGAATCTTTTGAAAATTGCAAAAGACCTTAATTTAGTAGTAACGGGAGGCTCTGATTTTCACGGAAGCAATAGGCCTAACATTTTCATAGGCATTGGTGAAGGAAGGATGAATGTTCCCTTGTGGGTTGCTGAAAAATTTTTTGAAAAAATTGAAGGGAAGTTTAGATGAGTTTGATAAAAAATATTTTTAAAAAAAGAAATAAAAGAGTTGTCATCATCGGGCTTGATGGAGTTCCAGAAACTCTTTTGAAAAATTTAATTGATGAAGGAGTTTGTCCCAATATAAAAAGCCTTTTAAAAAGCCACAGACTTTATAAAATGGACGCTTCAATACCAGAAATTTCATCTGTTTCGTGGGCATCTTTTATGACGGGAACAAATCCTGCAAAACACGGAATTTACGGTTTTACAGATTTAAAGCCAAACTCCTACACCATTTATTTTCCAAACTACCTTAGTTTAAAAGAGAAAACTATCTGGGATAAACTTGAGGAAAAGGGAAAAAGGACAACGGTATTAAATCTTCCAGGCACCTATCCCGCAAGACCTCATAATGGAATTTTGATTTCTGGCTTTGTTGCAATTGAACTTAGTAAATCCATTTATCCACAATCTCTTCTTGAAAAATTAAAAGAGATGGATTACAGGATAGATGTTGACACATCAAAATCTCGGGATAAAAATCTTTTTTATAAAGATCTTTTTGAAACGCTTGAAAGAAGGGAAAAAGTGTTTCTTGATTTGTGGGAAAAGGAGTGCGATCTTTTCATCGCCGTAATTACCGATACAGACAGGCTTCAACACTTTGAATGGAATTCAATTGAGGATAAAAATGAAAAAAATCATCAACTTGCTATGGAGTTTTATTCAAAGGTTGATGAATTCGTAGCAAAAATCATTTCGAGGCTTGAAAGTAACGATGAAATAATGATGATGAGCGACCACGGCTTTACTGGAATCGAAGAAGAGGTCTATTTAAACAAAATTCTTAAAGACAATGGGTTTTTAAAATGGGAAGAGAGTCCTCCAACGAATTTTGCAAAAATTGATTCATCTTCAAAAGCGTTTGTTCTTGACCCATCAAGAATTTATATCCACAAAAAGGGAAAGTATCCAAAAGGAGCGGTTGAAGAAAAAGAGGTCGATAAAATCAAAAATGAATTAAAGGATCTTTTTCTTGGACTTAAAATAGATGGTAAAAGCGTCATCAAAAGCATCTTTTCAAAAGAGGAAATTTATAATGGAGAATTGCTTGATTTTGCCCCTGACCTCGTTTTACTTTCAAATTATCACTTTGATTTAAAGGGAAATATCAAAAGTGAAAAATGGTTTGATAAAACTCACTTTAAAGGTATGCATACACAGGATGATGCTTTTCTAATTACCGATCAAAATTTTGACAACAAAAAACCGCACATTGAAAATTTAGCAAATTTAATTTTAAAAAAAATAAATGGATAGTAAAAACAAGATTTTAAAAATAAGGTGGCAGGTAAGATTCTCAAAGTGCAACTTGAAATGTCCCTACTGCATAGCGGAATGGACAAAAAGAAAGGTTGAGTTCAATCCTAAACTTTTCAAAAAAGGCGTTGAAGCGATAAAATCGCTCAATATCAAAGTTGTTTTAAGAATTGGCGTTGAAGGGGAATTTTTTCTGTCAAAAGAACTTCAAGAGGGAGTTATAGATTTAAGCCATTCTGAAAACATTTTAGGCGTTTCATTTTCATCAAACCTACAGGCGGATAAAAGCGTAATAAATTCCTTTCTTGAAAAAGTCAACAAAAGCAAACTCGGGATGGGATGCACACTTCACGACACAGTGATCAAAAATGTTGATGATTTCTTTGAAAAAGTAAAAAAAATAAATGACCTTGGAGTTTTGATCTATGTTGGTTATGTTGCAATCCCCGATAGATTTAAGCAAATAGAAGAGTATAAAAAACGCCTTGATGAGATTGGAGTTCCCTTTATTTTGAATGAATTAAATGGGGAATACAATGGAAAAATCTATCCCTATTCATATACAGAAAGTGAAAAAGAATTTTTAAAAAATCATTTTTTCTCATACCACTATTACAGAATGCTTGTAGAAAGGGATTCACCGAAAGGCAAAGCGTGCGGGGCGGGAGAAGATTACATCTACATAGACCATAAGGGGGACATCTATCCCTGCGGAGTTGACAAAAATCCTGAATGGAATTTGGTTGAAAGGGTTCTTTACAAGATACATAAAAAGTGGGGAGAAGAAGCGGTAAAAAATAGAATTAGAAAAGCAAATATTGGGAATCTTATGAAAGGATTTCCTGAACTCAACCAAAATTACAGAATTTGTCCTCACTCAGTTTGCGCCTGCGGAAACGAAGTTCAAGCAATGAAATGTGTTGACATCAACTTTTACAGAACAAGAACATTAAGAATCATCTACCCCAAAATAAACGCCCAGGAATATGAAGAAAGGTATAAAAATTTAAAAAAATTGACAGAGTAAAAAATCTCTTTTTAACTAAAGCCGTCTTGAAAAATACTTTGATATTGACATATAAAAAAAGTATTAGAATAAAATATGGTGATAAAAGAGAGTATCCAAAAAGAAAAAAATGAGAGGTTGATGGTTTCTTTTCCATTTGAAGGCTTAATGGAAGTGATAAGATTAAAAATAGAAGATATTAACGGCAAGATAATGCTGATTCATCTAAAGGGGTCAAAGGGAAGAAAGGATAGATAGACAATGCTTTCAGAAAGGGCGTTAGAAGTTTTGAGAAAATATTGGAAAGAATGCAATCGCCTCAAAAAGGTTATAATGATGCAACAGCTCATACCCTGTGCCATAGTTTTGCCACTCATTTGTTGGAAAGCGGCACGGACCTGCGGTATATTCAGGAAATTTTAGGACACAAAGACAGTAAGACGACAGAGATTTATACTCATGTTAGCACCAAAAGCATCGGTTAGATTAAAAGCCCGTTAGATGGTCTAAACTTAACAAAACGAGGAGACAGATGACAAAAATCGGCGGAAAGGAATGGAATTTCGGGTTCAACCAGAAGGAAATATATCCGAACTTGGTTCGCATATA
>DHFQ01000031.1 GCA_002402325.1 Candidatus Aminicenantes bacterium UBA4820 | reverse complement strand
GGGGGATTCGAACCCCCGGTCCCGCTTTTGGCAGGACAACTGCTTAGCAGGCAGTCCTGTTCGGCCACTCCAGCACCTCTCCGCAGAGGTCTAAAAACTATTATATTTCAAATTAAAAAAAAATCAAAACTAAGATTTTGTTTTAAAGTTCTTTCCAACCCACGGCTTTGCGATGAAAAGAAGAATTGGTGAAACAATAGCAATCGAGCCGCAGATTAACCACATCGTTTGCGGGTCTCTTGGACCTTCCGCAGGACAAAACTTCTCCATCATCCTTCCTGAATAAATAAGTGGGACGAGAACTTTTGTCAAAAACCATGGAAGTTGAGCAACGCCCATATACTCACCCGTTCTTCCGGGAGGAGCAATTTCTGCTGCATACTGCAAAAATCTCGGTTGCCACATCGATTCGCCTATTGTCATAATCAAAAGAAAAGTAAATAGTAGAATCACATTTGTTCCAAGCGACAAAAGAAAAGAGGGTAAAGCCATAACCAGAGTTCCAAGAATCATCATATTGTAGATTTTCCTTCTGTATGTAAGGGCAGTAACAATCGGAACTATTATAAAAACGAGCAAAGGGTTGAAATTTGAGGCTATTTCAAAATATTTTCCAACCCAATCCTGAGAGATTGATATTCCAAGAAAGTTTAGAGGCTTCAGGTCTCTGTAACACCTCTCAACATATTGGGGAATTAAGAACCAGTTGTAGGTAAAAAGTGTCTGAACAGGAATTAAAGCAAAAATAAAAAAGAAAAATCTCGGCTCTGATAGAGGGTGGTTTGCAAACCAGACGAGAACTTTTCTCTTTGTGTTTGAGGGAAGAATAGCAAAAATTAAAAGTAATAAAATGGATATCCCCCATAAACTATACTTTAACCAATTAAAAGGAATTAAAGCAAATAATCCCTCAATAACTACCAAAAATACCCACAAATGGGGCGGAATTTTTTTATTTTCATCAAGAAGGCTTATGTGCCTGCCCTCTTCTTTTACTGCATTCTCCTCCTTTGAAACCTCCTCTCCCCTCTCAGATTTTGCTCTTTCAATTGCCTCTTTTTCGACCTTTGGAGTAAGGATAATAATCGTTAAGATGAAAGAAATCCCCGTGAAAACTGAATAGACAAGGAAAACGCCGGGAATATCCCAACCAAGATACTCCTTGTCTCTTAGAAAAAATGCGTAAGTTGGAATATATCCGCCGAGATTCATTAAAGCGTAAAGCATAGCATAACCCATCGCGGAGGTTTGCTCATTTGTGAACGATTTTACACCTGCATAAGCAGCAGGTTGATACATTCCGTACCCAATGACAACAAATAGAATCCCGAGCAAAGTCATAAGATGAAGAGAGCCCCACAATCCAGGCTGAAGTCCAATGAAGGGACCTATTGCGATAAAAACCCTTCCTATGACCATAATCAAAAAGGATAAAATCAAAGCCTTTCTTACTCCAAACTTATCGGGAACAAACCCCAAAAAGAGCATCGCAATTGTTATTCCCGCCGTAAGAACTGCAACCATATTGTGCGACCAAATATCGGCGTGAGGAACTCCTTTGAAAACATAATCTGAAAAATAGATCGCAAGATAACCAAGAATCCCAAAGTAGCACATACCTTCAATCAAATAGGGAAGGTTTATTCCCCATAGCGCCCTTGGAGAGTGAATCAGGTCAATGAATGGTTGAATCATCTCTTTAAATGGGTTTTTTATCTCTTTAATCTCTTCACTCATAAATCCCCCTTAAAATTAAAACAGAATTCTACCAGAAAAAAAGAAATATAGGAAGCGAAGTTTTGTCTTTCATCTGATCAGTGGTTCTCGTTTTGATGTTAAATTCTTATTGCTATTATCTTTTGATAACAAGACTTTATAGCAATGTCGGATTTTGGGGTATCTTGCATTTATTTGACAAAAACTTATTTCTTGGTTAAAATTAAAGTGGAGAGTTAGATTATTATGGATAGTGAGGCATTAAGAATGAAAAAGTACATCCTTACCATTTATAACAAAGACCTTCCCTCTCTTTCTCTTCCCTCAAAATGGGAAGTGTTAAAAGTTAATAAATTTTCAGAAGGAATAAGTGCATTTGAACAATGTCCCCCCTCTTTTCTTCTCATTCCAAACGAAAGTAACGAAGGAAGCGCCAAAAACTTCTTAAAGGAGGTTGGAAAAAAGTATGGGACAATTCCCCCTTCAATCGTGTGGGGTTTGAGTGACAGTCAGAATATCAGCGAGGAGGAAAAAGCAACTCTTGGGATTATCTCAATATTTAAAGGAGAGCCGCAGTTAGAAGAGGTTTTACAACAAATTGAACCATTTTTAAAAGAACCGCCTTTGCCTCCAATGACTTTGACAGAGTTTCTTTCCACCATTGTTAATGAAGAGAAAAGTGGTATTTATGAGGCAGATTTTTTCAATCCATTTAATATAATTTTTAAAAAAGGAAAAATTATTGCAATTCTTGAAAAGAATTTCTTGAACATTTATCGTAATCTCCTTGTTGAGGGCGGATTACAAATTTTATCGAATGGAAAAGACCTATTGGAGGAATTGATAGAAATAGAATCTCTTCCCGTGATGGATAGAGACAAATTTCAGGGAATAAAAAACCTCGCCATTTACAATTTCTTTTCTCTCCTTCCACTTGACAGAAATGTTAAATTTAAGAAAAGCGGAGATGATATTCCCAAGTTTGACTTTATAGAAAGCGATTCCATCTTTGTTTTAAGAAACTTGATTGAAAGAATTCCGTTAACTCATATTGAATTGTTCAAAAAATGTTCCTTTAAAAGTAATCATCTGGAAAGGAAGAGCGATATTATGATTCTTCCTGATGAAGGTTACCTTTTACACTTTATAGGAAAAGAGATAAGTTACGAAGAGTTGAAGGCAACAATATCACTTAGTGAATCTGCTTTATTAAGAAAAATATATTTTCTTTTTATGTTGGGCTTCATTGCAACAATTCCTGATGGAGGAACACCAAACACAATTCAACATCTTTCAGAGCAGGTAAAGTTAAAAGAGAGATTGGTCAAATCCCAGTCTATTGCAATAGAACAATTTTCAAGGGCGTTACAAATTCCCGGAATAAGTCCCTATCAAGTATTGGGAATATCTTCAAAAGCAACGGTTTCGGATGCTCTTGAAGCTTTTCAATATCTTCAATTAATGTTTTGTGAAGAAAAGTTGGAACCCTCTGTTAAAAAGAAATTTGCAAAACATCTATGTTTGATTAAAAGTAAATTGACAGAAGCGATCCTTCTTATAGAAAACCTCCATCTTAAGGAAGTGCAAAAGGGAGGAGATAGAAAAAATGAGGCGCAACAGGCAGAAACGCTAAATGTGGGAGAGGCAAAGAAGGTAGAAGAGGATAGAAAGAAAGAGGCTGAAAGACTCTTCAATTTTGCAAACCAACTTATTGAGGGTGAACAGTATTACGATGCCTGCCAATATTTAAAGACTGCGCTGATTTATAATCCTTTTTCAGCGCCTTGTCGAAATCTTCTTGGTCTTGTATACTTAAAACTTGGAGGAGCACGGACAAAATATTCGGCAGAGAAGGAGTTAAAACTGGCGATTGAATATGACCCGTGGAATATAACCTATTTGACCGATCTTGCAAAATTTTATATAGAAGAGGGTATGCCTGCAAGGGCAAAAGGTTTATTAGACCATGCATCAAGGATTGATCCAAATGCCGATGAAATAAAAGAAGTCAAAAATCTTTTAAAAATATCTGGATAAATTTTACGACTCAGTTTGCAATTTTAGATTACATCACCTCTAAATTTGCCAGTTTTGCAAGAAGCTTTTTTCTCCCAAATTTACTAAAAGAGACTGTAACCTTCAAAGATTCCCCACTGCCCTCAGAAGAGAGGACAATTCCAACTCCATAATTTTTGTGATAGACCCTGATTCCAGGGCTTAAAATGTTATAATTTAATTCATGCTTTTCTAAGGGATAATTTAATTTCGAAACAATTGCTTTTTCATTTGTGATTTTGATTTCTTCAATATTTTTTAAAGGAATTTCAAATAGAAATGGCGAAGGGTCCCTTACAATTACATTGCCGTAAATATACCTCGTTTTTGAGTTTGTAAAATAGAGTTTTTCCATAGCCCTCGTCATTCCGACATATAAAAGTCTTCTTTCCTCTTCAACCTCATCCTCTTTCATTTTTGATTTTTCGTGGGGGAAAAATCCATCTTCAAGCCCAACTATAAAAACAACAGGAAACTCAAGACCCTTCGCGGAATGAATGGTCATAACCTTTACAGAATCGCCTGCCTCCTCATTAAGTTCATCCTGATCGCTCGAAAGGGACTGCCTTTCAAGAAACATTTCAAGATTTCCCCCTTCCCTCACCTCAAACTCTTTGAGTGCAGAGACAAGTTCCTTAATGTTTTCAACCCTCGACTCTTTTTTCAAATCGCTTAGAGATTCAAGATAGTTTATGTAGTCAATCTTTTCAATGAGATTTGCCGAGGCTTCAGAGGGCTTGCTATTTGAAACTTCAACCTGCAAATCCTTTATGAGTTCAATAAACTCTCTCAAAGATTGAGAAGCTTTTTGAGGAAAAAGATTTTCATTCACTCCAGCAACTATCGCTTCATACAAAGTTATATTTTTTTCAAGAGAGACTTTTTCAATTGCTTCAATCGTCGTTTTTCCAATGCCCCTCGGAGGTGTATTTATTACCCTCAAGAGCGAAATCCTGTCGTAAGGATTTATTGCAAGCCTTAAATAGGAGATTATATCTTTGACTTCTTTTCTTTCATAAAACTTTATTCCGCCTACAATTTGATAGGGAATTCCTTTGTTTAAAAATGTCTCTTCAAATCCTCTTGACTGGGAATTTGTCCTCATCAAAATTGCAATTTTGTTATGAGGATAACTTGATGAAAGTTTGAAAATCTCATCTGCGACAAAGTTTGCCTCATCCCTGTCGCTTTCACCACTGAAAAACTTTATCTTTTCTCCTCCCTTTTTGTCTGTCCATAGAGTTTTTCCAAGCCTCTCTTTATTGTGTGAAACGAGTGCTGATGCGGATGAGAGAATTGTATCGAATGAACGGTAATTTTTTTCAAGCCTTATTATTTTTGCATTCGAATACCTTTGGGGAAATTCGACTATATGCCTCACTTTTGAACCTCTGAATCCATAAATCGATTGGTCTTCGTCGCCCACAAGAAATAGATTTTTCCATTTTCCGGCAAGGATTGTTAAAAGTTCCTCCTGAACATCATTTGTATCCTGATATTCATCGACAAGAATATGCTGAAATCTTTGCTGGTATTTGATCCTTACGCTTTCAACCTCTTTTAGAAGTTTTACGGTGTACAAAAGAAGGTCGTCAAAATCGAGTGCATTTTGCTCAACAAGGTTTTTTTCGTAAAGAGAGTAAAGCGATGAGATGTTTGAAGTAAAAGTTCTTCCTGCTCCTCTTTTAATGAGACTAAAATAGTCTGAAATTTCAGAAACTCCAAAAGAAGTATCTCCCAACTTTTCATCTTTTAGTATCCTTTTTATTACAGACTTTGAATCTTCCTTATCAAAAATTGTGAAATGTCTGTTGATTTTTAAGTTTAACTTTTCAATGTCCTCCCTCAAAATTCTTGCACAGATTGAATGAAATGTGCCTATCCACAAAAAAGGCATTCTATCTTTCCCAAGAAGTTTTAAAACTCTCTCTTTCATTTCTGTAGATGCTTTGTTGGTAAAGGTTACGGCAAGAATTGAATAGGGGGAAACACTCCTTTCTTTTAAGAGATAGCCTATCCTGTAGGCAATAACCCGCGTCTTCCCTGACCCTGCTCCCGCAAGGACAAGCACTGGACCATCTTTAGAGAAAACAGCTTCCCTTTGTTTATCGTTTAAATCTGAAAAAATGGAGGAGGTCATTTTGTTATGATATTTTTGCCCCGGGAGGAACCTCTTCTAAAAATTGAAGCAATATAGGCTCACCGTCAAGATTTCCAGCAAGTATCATTCCATTACTTTCAACTCCCATCAACTTCGCAGGTTCAAGGTTGAAAACAAAGGGGCATATTTTACCAATCAAATCTTCAGGAGAATATTTTTTCCCGATCCCTGCAACTATTTGCCTGTTTTCACTTCCAAAATCAACTATCATTTTGATTAGTTTATTACTTTTTGGAACTCTTTCAGCCTCAATTATCTTTCCCGCCTTCAATTGAATTTTTCTAAAGTAGTCTATTGAAACCCTTTCTTCACCTCTCACTTCCTCCTTTGATTCTATTACTTTGCTATCTTCTTTTTCTTCCATTTTCTCACCCTTCTTCAAATTTTGAAAATATTCCTTTTTATCAACTCTCGGGAAAAGATTTGATATTCTATATGCCCTTGTTGTTTGCTTCTCTTCCCACAAAAAATCCTTAAAAGTTGACGGCTTGAACCCCAGTGAATTTATAATCGTCCCTGCTGAACGGGGCATCGCTGGAGCGATTTGAAGGGCAACCATCCTCAAAGCCCTTGCCACCTCTGAAAGCGTATTTTTTGAACTTTCACTGTTTGGGTTAGCCCATGGTTCTCTCAAAACTAAAAATTTGTTTAACGAAGAAATAAAAGCCCACACCGTTTCCAGAGATTCTTTCGGAGAGAAATTTTCCATCGCCTTATGGTACTCTTCGTATTGCTTGAAGGCACTCTCCATCAAACTTCCATCGCCTTCAAAAACTTTCCCCTCAAACTGCTGTTCAAGAAGGGCAAGGAGTCTTGATGTAAGGTTTCCAAGGTCGTTTGCCAGATCGGCATTCAATCTGTCAATAAAAGCCTCGTCTGAAAAAGAACCATCACTTCCTATCGGTTTTTCCCTCAAAAGAAAATATCTAAAAACATCTGATGAAAACTCATCAACAAGGGGATTCGGGTCAACGATGTTTCCAAGTGATTTACTCATTTTGTTTTGATCCTTCATCCACCATCCGTGTCCTAAAATGTGTTTCGGAAGGGGAATTTCCGCGCTCATCAAAAATGCAGGCCAGTAAATCGCATGAAACCTCAAAATGTCCTTTCCAATCAAATGGACATCACAGGGCCAGAATTTCTTAAAAAGTGTATCGTCACTTGAGCCATATCCAAGTGCGGTGATGTAGTTTGAAAGTGCATCAAGCCAAACATAGAGGACATGCTTTTCATCTTCAGGAAAAGGTATCCCCCAGTTTATTGAACTCCTCGTTATTGATAAATCTTTAAGCCCCATTTCAACAAATGTTTTAACCTCATTCATCCTGCTTTCGGGAAGGACAAAATCGTGATACTCATTATAAAATTTAAGTAAAGGTTCGGTGTATTTTGAAAGTTTGAAAAAGTAGGACTCTTCCCTCAAAATTGTTACAGGGTGACCAAAGTCGGGGCATTTCCCATCAACTATATCTTTTTCAGGAAAGAATGATTCGCAGGAGACGCAGTATGGACCTTCGTAAGCATCCTTGAAAATATCCCCCTTTTCAACCATCTTCTTCAAAATTGCAATAACTCCCTTTTTATGCCTTTCTTCAGTTGTTCTTATAAAATCGTTGTTTGAAATGTCAAGTTTATTCCAGAGGTCCCTATACCTTACAAAAACTCTGTCTGCAAGTTCCTTAGGTGTAATTTCCTCCTTTTCTGCACTTTTTTGAACCTTTTGACCATGCTCATCTGTTCCCGTCAAAAAGAAGGTTTCATCACCAAGTAGTCTATGGTATCTCGCAAAAAAATCAGCAACTATTGTGCAGTAAGCGTGCCCTAAGTGTGGGTTATCGTTAACATAATAGATTGGCGTTGAAATATAAAATTTTCCCATATCGCTCCTTAAAAAAAATAATAGTCTATTTTACCCAAAACCCCAGCAATAAACAAGAGTAGTTATCTCATATCTACGGTGATTCTCTTAAATATTTAACCTCTTTCAATTTAACTTTGCCTGTTAGAAAGTAGAGGCATCCCCATACAATTGATGGAAGAAACATCATTGCATGGCCAAGTAAAGCGGCAGAAACCGCTTTTTCTTCATCAATTGAATAGAATATTGCAAGGGCTATATAAATCGCCTTGTGAACCCCGCCAACTCCCCCTGGAGTTGGAATTGAAGCACCTATTGCAGAGAGAGTTAAAATAAGAGGACCCGATCCCCAGGGGAGAGATAGATGAACAGCCTTTGGTGCAAAAAAGCAGGTTAATGCATTAAATCCCCATACAATCAAAGAGACGATATAGAGAAGAAAAATAGTTCTTTTTTTCCTGAAACTCATAAGCCCCTCAGTAAAGATAAAGAAATGCTCAAAGATTTTTTTTATCAGGGAAAATCTGTTGATAAATTTGTTCTTCTTTGCGTATTCTTCAAAGACGCTCTTTCTTCTAACATACAAAAATAAAAGTGGAAGTATAAGGATAAAAAGGATAAAAATGAGTAAAGAAAGTTTGTTTAAAACTACTATGTATGAAGAGGCTTCCTTAGAAACATCTTTTCCTCCGAAAAAAATAAAAATGAACCAGAGAGTAACAATCGCAATAAGGTCAAGCCCCCTTTCAAGAATTATTGAAGCAACAGAAGTTGTAAACGGAACTCCCTCCATCCTTGAAAGTAGAGCGGGCCTTACCACTTCACCCAATTTTGCGGGAGTTACACCAGAAACTGCAAACGAGACGACCGTTGCTTTCAAAAGGTTTGAATTGGAAAGAGGCTTTTGAAGTGGCTTTAAAATTATTTTCCATCTTACGACCCTTGCAAGCAAGAATAGAATCTCTCCTGATACTGCAAGAAAAACATAGTAAAGATTCGCTGATTTTAACTCTTTTAAAACGAGATTCCAGTTTGCCTTGTAGGCAAAGTAATATAGAAGAGCGATGGCAAGCAATATGCTTAAGGTCCAGAAAAGAGTGTTTTTTAATCCTGTTTTCAAAAGAATACCTTTAATCCGTTGAAGATGTTTCTGTACTGAAGTGTGTTTCAAGCATCTCGTATTCTCTTTGCGTCAGGAGATTCATCGGGCTTAAAATGTAGTAAAGTTGGTCCTTTACGATGACTATTCCTTCTATAAAAGGGAGAATAGATTTTTGAATTACTGAAGGGGTAGGCTTGATATCATTTTTATTAGATGGAAAGACCTCTGTAACCCTGTCAACCAGAATCCCGAGAGATTGTCCTGAAATGGTAACGACAATAATTCTCCCCTTCTTATGGTGAACTGAACCGAGAGAAAGTCTTTCCTTTAAATCAAGAACAGGTAAAATGTTGCCTCTTAATTCAATAACCCCTTTTAAGAAAGATGGTGTTTGAGGGAGGGTGAATATCTTTGGTATTTTTAAAATTTCCCTGACATAGTTTATGTGCAGGGCATAGGCTTGATCTGAAGCCATAAAACCAAGAAAAAGAATCTCTTCCTCTTTTTTTTGAGATTGCATTTTATCTGATGCAAACCTGAATTCAGCCATAGTTATCTCTCAATCTTGAAATGTCCCACTTCTTTTCCAGCCTCTTCTGCCCTCTGAGTCAAGACCTCAACCTTATCGCTCGCTTCTTTGATGAGTGCACCATTTTCTTTTGACTTATCCCTGAACTTTATTACGGAGATTTCAACACCTTCCGCTGCTTTTTTCTGGTCACTCGTAAGTTTCAGGACACTTGCAACGGAGGAGGTGAGTCTATCCATCGCCTTCCTTATCAAGGAGGAACCGACGCTTTGCTCCTGTGTTGCCTTTTTCACCTCTTCCGCTAAAAGTCTCATCTTGTTCACAGACTTCAAAATCTGATCACTCCCCATACTTTGCTCTTTTGTCGCTTTACCAAGTTGATGGGCAAGATTCTTGAGTCTCTCCACTGATTTTATTACGGAAGTGGTTCCCTTTGTCTGCTCTTGAATTGCTCTATTTATTTCCTGTGTCATCATAACCGCCGGTTGCACGCTTTTTTGAATTCTTCTAAAAGATGTCGCAGTCTCCTCAGATGCCTTTACGGTTTGCTGGACAAAAACATTCTGGGAATTTACGAGGTCAACAGCCTTTGAAACCTCTTGCTGGACAGTATCAATTAAGGTTGCTATCTCTCTTGTGGAGACAGAGGTCTTCTCTGCAAGTCCTCTGATTTCTCCTGCAACGACTGAAAACGCCTTCCCCTGTTCACCTGCCTGTGCAGCGATGATAGCAGCATTCAAAGCAAGAAGGTGGGTTTGCTCCATTACATCATCAATTACTGATAAGATTTCTCCTATTTCTTCGCTTCTTTTCCCTAAATTTTTCATAGCCTCAGTTACACTCATAAATGAACCCTGCAACTGGCTTATTGTACTTGCTGTGTGTTCAACAACTTCAACCCCACTTGATGCTTCCTGTGATGCACTTTCAACAGACTGCCTCATTGATGAAGAATTTTGTTCTATCTGCCTGATTGAAGTTTCCATTTCTGTCATCGCTGAGGATGTGTCTTCTACAAAAGAATTGATTTGTTCAACTGATGCATCAATTTCCTTTATTGCGGATGTGTTCTGAGCGAGCGTCGATGCTTGTGTATTAACAGATTCTGTTAAAAGGTCTGCATTGTTTGCTATCTCCTCAATGCTTGCTATCATTTCAAGAACCGATGATGAGACTTCCTCAGCAAGAGAAGAAAGACCTTCCATGTGATTTGCAACCTCTTTGACAGATTTTTCAATTGAAGTAATGTTGTTTGTAACCTCTTCGGTAGTTGCAGCCTGTTCTTGTGTATTTTGCATAGTCTTTAGAAGTTGCTGTCTTACTGATTTAGTGTCCATCTCAACTTTCGTAAAAGCATCCTTTATTCGCCTGATTGTCAATGCAAGTTGCAAAGACATTGATTTAAAAGCAGAGAACAACTCACCAAGTTCACCCTTTGCCTCAAATGAAGTTTTAAACTCACTCAAATCTCCACCGGAGATTCTTTTTGCAAGTTCAATTGGGGCTTTAAAAGATTTCATCAAATAGTTTGAGAATGTGAAGGCAAATATCGCTCCAATAATTGTCGCTATTATAAGAAGAATAAAACCAAGAAAAAGATAACTTCTTTGAAGTTGAGAAAGAGCCTTCAATCCAATTAATATTCTTACTTCGCCAAGATGTTTTGGATTTGTGAGAGTTTGCTTCGATTCAGAAAAACCAAATTCTGTATTATCTACAATGACCTCCTCTTTACCCTGAATGACTCCAACGACAAGAAGAGCCTTACCTTGAGATGTTGAGACTATTTGAGTTGAAGCGAGTTTGCCTGTACCCTCCTCTGAAGCCTTGTTATGACAGGATGCCATGCAGGAATTTATGTCTCCAAGACCCTGGTCAACAATGCTTTTTCCGAGTGTGCCTTTGCCACCTACAACATTTGAAGAGGAATCAACAAATTCAACCCAGAGTATATTCTTGTCAGATTCAACCATTTTATCGGCAAGGTCGGGTATCGCCTTTTTGTTGAATTGAATATCATAGGCTGAGGAACTCCCAACCATAGTCGCAAGACTTATATAAGATTCCTCCAGTTGAGATAAGGCTATTCCACTTGCCCTCGTATAAAAAACAATGGCAAGGATGAGGGCGAGTAAAAAGGAATTGACTATAATTATCGTCATTATCTGCTTTCTTATGCTACCAAAAAAAAGACTCTTTATTCTCTCAATAAATTTATTCATACATTACCCCGATTTTCATATTTGAAGGAATTTTTAACTTAAAATCATTCAATGTTTTTTTGTTAATAGAATTTGTTGCATCTTTTGGAATAATGAATCTATTTTGTGGAATCTGATTTGTCGTTAGGATAGATTTTACAACTTTTGCAGAGGTTTGCGCTATGCTTTCACCTGAGAAATAACAGCCATATAAAAAACCGTTTGAGACCAATTGATCATTAAAAACAACAGGAAGTATATCAAGGGAATTGCAATTAGTAACAATAAAATTGATTGTATCGCTATCGTATCTATCATGATTATCAAGAAAGAGCAATGCTTGCATTTTCCCTTTTAAGTTCCCAAAAATGGTTGAGAGGTCCTCCTTCTTTGAAAAAGGAAGATCTTCAACCTCGACATTTTCTTCATTAAATCTTGAGGCTATTTCAGAAGCGGTCCTTGATGTTGTATCAAGATGAAGTATACCTATTCTTTTAATTTTTCTAAAATATTTCAAATCATTAAGAAGTTGTTTTTCAGAACCAAGCGAATTTATAACAACGCATTTTTCATCATCATAAATTTTATCTATTTCCGGATAATAAATCATAGAACAGACTATTGGAACATCTTTTAAAACCTCTCTCACTTTCTTTACGCTATAAGAACCTATTGCAAAAATGCAGGATGGTTTTTTTTCTTGAAGTTGTGCAATTGTTTTAGAGTCTTTCTCACTACCATCAAGTAGAATAGGAGTGGTCTGCAAATTGGGAATCTCCTCAACAAAGGACATTTGAATGAAGGTGTTTTTTACCTCCTCATAAGCACTAACCCCTGTCTTTTGAACGATGTACACTCCTTGAGAATAAAAGTCAAGGGTTAACATCCCGAAAAAGAAAAAAATAAAAACCTTAAAAAAGAGGCGAACTTTCATCTCATCCTCCTATAATTAAGAATACCATTTAACTCAATTAAGGTCAATTCTTTTTTTCTTAGACTTTGAAACATATACTGCTCCTAAAACTCCCTTTACTTTACTTAAATATTTAGCCTTTGAAACTATAACCTCAACGACATTGCCTTTTGGCGCGGATGAATGTTCAGCAGAAAACTTTAATGCCTCTTTCTCAACATCGAAGGGAAGAGCATCAAGTTTATCAGGATTTTTCACGATGAGGTGCGCCCCTTTGTAATCAGCGCAGTGAAACCAGAAGTCCTCCCCATTTGAAAGTTTAAAGGAGACGATCTCATTACCTCTTGCATTTTTTCCTGCATATCCCACAAAATGTTTTGGAAATTCAATTTTTATAACCTCTTTTGGTATTTTATTATTTTTCCTTGTTTCTCTTTCTTTTTTGGGAATTACTCTTTTTTCTTTTATTAGCGTTTCAAGGCTACTCATATTTTCAACTTCTTCAATTCTTTCTTCTAACTTCGCAATTTCATTTTCACACTCTTTGATTCGTCCCGGGATTCTTGAAATCCTCTCTTTTCCCTTCTTTGCAAGTTTAAAAAATGCTTTAGCGTTTTCAAGGATTGTAAGTTTTGGCTCAAGTTGAACATTTACTTGTTTGCCATTTGATTCAGAATAGTCAAAAACCTGTATTTCAGATAATCCTCTTCTATGCAGATCCCCGCAACTGAGGAGATTTTTTCCAATATTTTCAAAGTCAAGAAAATTTTCTCCCTCTTTGAGTTCATTTTTAAGAATTTCTATTTTTCTTTTTAAAAATTTTATTTTTCCCCCAATCTCTTTCCGTAATTTGCCTTTATTTCTTTCAAGGAGGAAATCGTAAATCTTTTCAGGGTTTGTCGAAATGTAGTCATAATTTTTCTTTTGCCCCTCAGGTGGCAGTCTCCATTTTTCAAGAGGGATACCCTTCCTGAATTCACCTTTAAAGGTTTTTAAAGCCCACAGAACAACCCCATCTTTATCAAGCAATAAAATATTGCCGCTTCTTTTAACTCCTTCAAAAATTAAAATCCTTTCAAAAAAACCATTGAATTGGAATTTTAGAATTGGTTCCCTCTCAACCTTTTCAATCTCTTTTAGAAACAAACCACATAAATTTTCTTTTAAAAATGGAATTTGCTCACAGGGAAAATCAACCTTTTTATGAATTGTAAAGCAGATTGCCTCTGGATGAACCGAAGATAAAATACTCATTTTGTTTTCAAAAATAAAATTTAAAACATACTCATCCAATTTTTGAACTTCAATAATTCTTTTAGAGAGGAGATTGCTCTTTGCATCAATTAAGAAACCATTAAGATGCTCACACATTTTATTTCATTACCTTAAATTTCCTTCTTTTAATTTTGTACTTTATCTCATCAAACCAATATCTTATCCTCCAGAGTTTATTGCAGTAAAAGATGGGGAAAAGAATTCCACCAAGATGGGCAAGGTGTGCTATGTTTCCTCCTCCTCCAAAAATTGAAAAATAGATGCTCAAAGCCATAAATAGGTAAATGAGATGTCTTACAGGAAGAGGAATCACAAAGAAAAGCAAAACTTTTGTGTGAGGAAAGTAAATCGCATAAGCGGTCAAAACTCCCATAATAGAAGCACTTGCCCCAACAACCCAATAACCACTCGTAAATAAAAGAGAGAAAAGCCCACCAAATATTGCAGAGAAAATGTAAATTATAAAAAATCTTTTTGTACCAAGATAGAGTTGAACCGCTCCACCAAAAAAATACAACGAAAGCATATTAAAAAAGAGATGGCTGAAACTTCCGTGAAGCAATGAATAGGTAAAAATCGTATAAATTCTAAAAGGGAAAACATCTTTTGTATAAAGTGCAAAAAGAGGTGTAATTTCCTTAAAACTTAATTGCAAAATAAAACAGAGCGTATTGAAAATTATTATTCCCCAAACAGTTTTCGTGGTAACTGCCCCAAAGGAGAGTTGTCTCTGGTTCATCATTCCTCCATAGTTAAGTTTATCACAAAGCAAAAAGGATTTTTCTAAAAAACATTTTTTGGATTATAATAATTTTTAGAAAGGAGAAAACGATGGTTAAGTTTGAATTAAATTTTGACAGATTGCCAGAGAAGAAAGAGTTTGTAAAGGGAATAAGAAGGGCTCCATCAAGAGGATTTAATCTTTCAAAAAAGGACACCATTTTAGCCTTGAAAAATGCTTTGAGGTACATTCCAGAAAAATTTCACGAAGAGATGGCTAAGGAGTTTCTTGAAGAGTTAAAAACAAGGGGAAGAATTTATGGGTACAGGTTTAGACCTGAAGGAAGAATCTATGGGAAGCCCATTGATAAATATAAAGGAAAAATTCTTGATGCAAAGGGAATGCAAGTTATGATTGAAAACAACCTTGATTTTGAGGTTGCTTTATACCCTTATGAACTTGTAACCTATGGTGAAACAGGGCAGATTTTTCAAAATTGGATGCAGTACCTTCTTGTAAAAAAATATCTTGAGGAGATGGATGAGAATCAAACACTTGTTGTTTCTTCAGGTCATCCTATGGGACTTTTCCCATCAAGAAAAGAGGCACCAAGGGCGATTATAACAAATGGCTTGATGGTTGGGATGTTTGATAATCCTCAGGAATTCAAGAGGCTTCAGGAACTGGGGTGCACAAATTATGGTCAGATGACCGCGGGCGGGTGGATGTACATAGGTCCTCAGGGAATTGTTCACGGAACCTACATCACACTTTTAAATGCAGGAAGGCTTTATCTTGGAATCCCGCACAATGAAGGACTCGAAGGACATCTTTTCTTAAGTTCGGGGCTTGGTGGAATGTCGGGAGCTCAACCGAAGGCAAGTGAAATTGCTGGCGCTGTTGGTGTAATTGCGGAAGTTGATAAAAGCAGGATAGAGACAAGGTATAATCAAGGTTGGGTAAAGATGATTTCATCGGACCTCAAAGAAGTTGAAAAGACGATGTATGAGAAGTTAAGTAAAAAAGAAGCCTATTCAATTGCCTACTACGGAAACGTAGTTGATCTTCTTGAATATGCTTACAAAAATAAGTGGCCTTCTGAACTTCTATCCGATCAAACCTCCTGTCACGCTGTTTACGAAGGTGGATACACGCCACAGGGGTTGACTTATGAAGAGGCAAAAGAACTTCTTAAAAAAGACCCCGAAGCGTTTACAAAAAAAGTTGATGAAAGCTTAAAAAGACACTATGCCGTTTTAAGAAATCTTGTTGATAGGGGAGCAAAATTCTGGGATTATGGAAACTCCTTTATGAAAGCAGTCTTCGATGCTGGAGTTAAGGAAATAGCCAAAAACGGGATTGATACAAGCGATGGATTTATCTTCCCGAGTTATGTTGAAGACATTATGGGACCTTTGTATTTCGATTACGGCTATGGACCATTCAGATGGATATGCCTTTCACACAAGCAGTCTGATCTGGATAAAACAGATAAAGCAGCGATGGAGTGCATCAACAGGGAAAGAAGAGAACAGGATTTAGATAACTACAATTGGATAAAAAATGCAAAGAAAAACAAGTTGGTTGTAGGAACTATGGCAAGAATTCTTTATGCTGACTTTAAGATGAGGGTAAAAATCGGGCTTACATTCAACAAAATGGTTAGAGAAAAGATTATTGGTCCGGTGATGCTGGGAAGAGATCATCACGATGTCTCGGGAACAGATTCGCCATTTAGAGAAACGGCAAACATTTACGATGGCTCAAACATAACATCAGATATGGCTCACCACTGTTTTGGAGGAAATATAGCAAGAGGAATGACATACACAGTTCTATCAAACGGTGGAGGAGTCGGAGTTTCAAAATGTATCAACGGAGGAAATGGCATACTGCTTGATGGTTCAAGAAGGATAGATAATGTTGTAAAGTCTGGTCTTGAGTGGGATGTTATGGGTGGAGTCGCAAGAAGGGCGTGGGCAAGAAATGAACACGCAATTGAAGTTGTGAAGGAATTCAATAGAGATAATAAAAATGGACACATTACAGAAGCATATATTGCTGACGATGACCTCTTAAAGGAAGTTGTAAAAAATGGGTACTAAATAATCAACTTACTGGAATCTCTAAGGTGATTTTGGGATTATCTTGAGCACCGTTTGGAATTCCCAGATTCCACCCCAATATTTCGCAAAGATATGAGCATAGTGATATCTTCATAGCCTCACCCGTTGTCTTATAAGATTTTGCTCCAAGCGTATCAAGATCAAGTTTTGAAAATTCCTTTTCTTCAAGTTTTCTTCCGGCATCAAAAAAATCAACAATGATTCCCTTACCGTCGAGACTCCTTTTTCTAACTGAAACGATAATTTCCCCCTCTTTTTCAAGCCTGACTATGCAGTTAGATAAAATATTGAAAATTATTTCTTTTAAAAAAAGAGTGTCTAAAGTTGTTTCAATACTTTCATCTAATTTATTTAAAAAAGTTATTTTTATTTCATCAGAAAAAGTTGGATTACTTATAGAGGAAATTAGTTGTTGTAACTCTTTAGAAATATCAACCTTCTTTAAATTGGGATGACACAATCTTGCCTGTATTGTAGTTAGTCGTGCAAGGTTCATAAGGGAAATTATATTAAAGAAAACTTCCTTTACAACAATAGAACTTACCTTTCCCACATCGGAAGATTGTAATAAATTTAAAATAGTAGAAAGGCTGTTCTCTATTCTTGATGCTTCTGCCCTTACAAATTCCTGATTAAAATCGGAAAGTTCCTTGTGCCTTAAGTATGCCTCCTCAAGCCTTGAATTCTGGACTTCCATCACATTAAGCCTTGAAATGAGGTCAATTGAAATTGATTTTAATCTTTCTACCAATTTTTCGTTGCTTTTTCTTAAGGAATTCTTTTCAATAATATCAGCAACCCTTTTTGCTGCCATCTGAGTATCAAAAGGCTTTATCAAGTAATCTGTTGCCCCCTTCTTAAAAGCCTCAACCGCTATGCTTTCACTTCCGTACGCCGTCATCATCACAACGGGCACTTCAACTTCTTTTTTTTCAAATTCAGTAAGGACATCAAGGCCACTCATTCCTGGCATTTTAATGTCAAGAAGAATAAGGTCAACATTTTCCGATTCTGCTAATTCAAGCCCTTTTGTTCCATCTTCAGCCTCGACAACATCAAAATTTTCACTCAGTAACCTCATTTTAAGAAGTTTTCTGTTTTTCTCATCATCGTCAATAATTAAAATCCTATCTCTTGCTTTCTTTTGTTCTGGTGTATAATCAAAGGACTCTTTTCTCATTGATTCAACCGCATCTCTTAACTCTTTGATATGAACGGGCTTTGTGAGAATTAAGTCGGGCTTGAAAAAATAGCCATTTGCTCCTCCCTTTATTGCCCTTTTTATGTCTTCCTCATCGAGATAAACTGCGGTAACCATCAAAATATGAATAGACTGAAAACCTGGTTTTTGTTTGATTCTTTTGGCGAGTTCAAAGCCGTCCATTTTTGGCAAAAGTAAATCAAGGATTATAATGTGGGGCCTAAAAACATCAAGTACCTCAAGCGCCTTTTCTGCATCAGAAACGCATTTTACCGTATAATCTAATGCCTTGAATTCCTTTTCAACAAGTCTTCTAAAACTTAAATCATCATCAACAATAAGAAGTCTGCATTCTGGATCCATTTTAGTTTCCTCCTAAATATTTTGAAAGAACCTCTTTAATTTCATTTATGAAAATGGGTTTTGAAATGTAATCGTCGCAACCCGCCTCAAGAACTTTTTCTTTATCCCCACTCATTGCCATTGCGGTTACCGCTATTATTTTTGTCTGGTTTCCAAAAAGCAGTTTGATTTTTCCCGCTAATTCAAAGCCATCCATCTTAGGTAGGTGCATATCAAGAAATATCAGATCAAATTGCATTTGAGAAGAAATTAAAGCCCACGCCTCTTCGCCGGTTGAGACGCAAACGACCTCATTGTTCAACGATTCAAGAATTTTTCTCATAAGTTTCTGATTTACAAGATTGTCTTCAACTACCAGCAATTTCGCCATATTCTTCCTCAACATCTTCATCTTCAACCTTTGAAGTTGGGTCAGAGGGTAAAATGAAATAAAATGTGGATCCATGTCCCAATTTGCTTTTAACAAACATTTTTCCACCGAGGAGTTCTACAAATTTCTTGCACAGAGTCAACCCAAGCCCAGTTCCTTCCTGCGTTCTTGATGCACTTCCATCGACCTGCCTGAACGCTTCAAAAATAAGTGGAATATCCTTTTCAGCAATTCCAATTCCTTCATCTTTAATTGAAAAAAAGTGCACTTTTGAATCGGATTTTATTTCAAGCCATATATTTTTTTTATTTTGGGAAAATTTGCTTGCATTTGATAAAAGATTAATTATGATCTGCTTCAATTTCCCCTGATCCGTATAAAGCGAATCGGCTGCTTTGTCAGCTTTAATAATTAGAGTCTGAGATTTTCTTTCAAGAATTGGTTTCATTATTGTCTTGATGTTATTTATTAACTCTTCTGTAGTCGATGTCGTATAATTTAAAACCATTTTTCCAGCCTCAACCTTTGAAAGGTCAAGTATTTCGTTAATGAGTTGAAGCAAATGTTTTCCTGCTGATAAAATATCCTCTATACACTCTTTTTGTTCATCATTTAATTTTCCGGGGATTTCTTCCAAAAGAAGTTCTGAAAAACCTATAACCGCATTTAAGGGGGTTCTCAATTCATGACTCATATTTGCAAGAAATTCAGACTTTAATCTGTTTGCCTCCATCGCTTCATGAGAAGAAATTTCAAGCATTTCTTTTGTGTTTTCAAGTTCTCTTGTCCTTTCTGAAATTCTTTCTTCAAGTGTTTCATTCAACTCTTCAAGTTCTTTTGCGGTTTCTATAAGCTGCTGGGCAGTTGTATCTTTTTCTTTAAGTAGTTCCTCAAATCTTGAGGTTGTAGTCTTAAATTGAACAACAAGTTCATAAAGTTCCCTCTCTTTTGGATAGGAAAGCTGGGGATTGAAGTTTCCACCCTCAAACTCTTTAAATGCTTTAATTAAATCAAAAACTGGTCTTGTAACCTTCAAACTCAGTCTCCTCGCTACCACAAGGGCAAATGCAAAAAAGAGAACTATCAAAACTCCAAAGAAGATAAGATTTCTGTAAATTTGCTGATATACAAAATAGGGGGTTGAAAAATAGGTAACAAACCCAGCATTTACAAGGCTTTTTTCTTTGCTCAACCCAAAGATTTCCTCTTCACTTGCCATTTTCCACATCGTAACATTTTTTCTGAAATAATAGACCTTACCAGATGGTGATTTGATTTCCCCCCTGTCAATATTTAATGAGTCAATCTTAGATAAGAAAAAATTCTCATCAGCCTGATTTTTCATCTTTACAAGTAAAACTTCCCCATTTGCATCTTGAAAGATAACTCCTGTACTTTCTTTCTGGTATAAAGCCCACTCAGCAAGAGGTTCGAGATAAGTTTTTGATTGACCCGTTATAAGCCCTTCAACTGAACTTTTGGAAATCGCTTCAAGCATCTGTTCTGACCTTTCAAAAAGAGCCTGCCTTCCATTTCTTAAGTCTGAAAAAATCATAAAAGTAGGGAACAGAATCGAGGGAATTGCAGTTACAATCAGGATTCTTAAGAAAACGCCCCTTAGATATGAACTTCCCTTTTTGTTCATTCTACACCTTCAATCCTGATTCCATCACTTTCAAACTGTGATGGATCAAACCTCAAGGAAAATTGTTGAGCGGCTTTTTTTGAAAACTTCACTTCACACAACCTTGAATAGCATAACCCATTTGTTCTATCCCAGATTTCAGGTTTGTCTCCATAGATGAGATTTTTAACTGTTTTTGCGGTATCTTTTTCTGAAATATAAATTGACATCGCCGCACCAAGTTCAATGTACATAGGAGAAAATCCTATTATTGGGACTTTGTTTTCATAACTTTTTATGACCATTTTTTTGATGCCTTGTTCTGTTAAAACCGTTGAATCTGGAATTAGTAACACTGCACCCAATTTGGGAAATGATGTTTCCAGTGTGTTGAGTAACTCTTTTTCTGAATTTACTTCAATAAAGTTACAGGTTATAACGCCGGAGTTTAATTTCTTAAAGTCTTCAACAATCTTTTTACTTTTTAAGGGATTGTAAAAAATTGTTACTGTATCAATATTTGCACCTTTATTGAGCAAATTGAATTGACTCTTAGGAGAGGGAATCATTGCTACACCAAGAATGTCTGAGGCAGTTTCATATTTTTCTTCAGGATTAAGAACCATCGTGTAAATAAGTTTAGTTTCTCCTTTAATTGGAAGAGCAACTTTATAAGCCTCCATGCCAATCGTTACTATGTAATCACTTTGAATCTTTGGAGGAAGGGATTTTATATCATAAGGAATAACCTCACATCCTGCAAGTTCTTTTGAAATTTCATCCTTTATAATTTCAAATGGAGCGATATTTTTATTGAAAATAAGAGAAACTCTAACTTTATTTAAACTAAAGGAGGGTATTATCAAAGTAAATAAAAGAATAAAAAGCAAAGCATTTTTAACTTTTTTGAAAACCTCTTTTTTCATTTAAAATTTAACACCTAACCTTATCAAAAAGGTTCTATTGGGCGCTTTCAAATCATAATACTTTGTAGGGTCGTAGGTTGGGAAGAAATAGTCTCTGTTTAAAAGATTGTAAATTGAGGCAGAAAGTTCAAAATTTTTGAAAATTGGATATATTCGTAAAGTGGAATTAAGTAACAAATATCCTCCCACGGGACCTCTCTTATAGGGCGTTTTTAATGGGTCATAATAGAAATTATCTTTGGGATCTCTCGGCCTTTTCGCAACATACCCTCCATTTATTGAGAATTTGATTTTATCAGTGAATGAAAAAATAGATTCTCCTTTTAAAATGTAGGGCGGAACATTGTAAAGGTTGCACCAGTTTCTTGAATACCCAAAACGAATGTCTATTACCTTTGGAACAGAATAATGATAATTTGCTTCTAATCCCCTTATCCTATTACCCGGGTAATTTGAATATAATTTGGTATTTTGTGCTCCAATTTCGTCATAGGTCCATTCTCCAAAAAGGGTGAGTGAAAAATCGCCTAATTTTTCAGTAAAATGTGATGCAGATAATTCAAGTGTTCTAATTTTTTCTGGGTTGAGAGAGGTGTTTCCTTTAATGAATGATCCTGTCAAATCAACAGTGTAATATTCTCTCATACTTGGTTGTCTGAAGGCTTCTCCATAAAGAAGTTTAAAGACTGTCTTGTGTGTTGGTGTATAGACAAAACTTATCCTTGGTGTGGTTTTATTGCCGTAGAGGTCTAAGTGATCAACCCTTACTCCTCCAAGAATCAATAATTTATCTCCCACTTTCAAACTTTGCTGAAGATAGCCTGCGTAGTTGTAAAGAGAATGTGGATTGATATAAAAAGGCCTTCTGGTAACACCTGTAAAAATATTTGTCCATAAATCCTCAACCCTTCCGGTTTTAATTCTTTCATAAGTAACACCCGCAATGGTTTGTAATTTTTCAGAAGGAGTATATTGAAGTCTTATTTCACTCCCACTTTTGATACCATCTTGTAGTGCATCAATTGATTCGGTGAATGTTGATATGACCTGATATGGATCAGGCACAGGGCCATTCCAACTGTATTTAAAGTCTCTCCAGAAGTTTTTTAAATCATAATCAGCGTAGTAAGCCATAAAAGAGAGAGATGTTTTATCGGACAGTTTAAATTTCTTTTCAATTGATGAAAAAGTGTCGTTGTAAAAATAACCCTCATCTTTCCATCGCCAGATAGGAATATCCCAATCGCCGTAATAAGTGTGATAATAGTGTATTCTATTTAATCTTAAAAACCAATCCTTATATTCAAGCGTAACACCACCTGCAATTCTCTCCTTAGGATTCCATTTCAAAATATTGGGTTTATAGCGACAATCTCTGTCAAGCCCGTCTCCATCAGTTTCATAGTAAGAAAAGTATGAATAAATACCAAATTCACCCTTTTTATAATTATATTCAATAAAGGCACCTTTTGTATCGTAATTGCCACCCCGTAAAGATGTGTGAAAATATGAACCTTTTTCCGGTTTTTTTGTAATAATGTTTATAGTCCCTGCAAAAGCGTTGCTTCCATATAGAGCAGAAGCAGGACCAAATATCACCTCAACTCTTTCAACATTGTCGAGAGTAAGATATTCATCAACCGGGGAATGGGAATAAACAGGGTTGCTTATAGGGACCGAATCAACAAGCAAAAGGACTTTATCGTTATACCTATTTCTTATTCCCCTGAACCAGAGTGAGTCTTTTGAATTTGTCTGAGGAGCAATAATCGCAGAACTTAAAAGGTTTAACAGGTCTGAGAGAGTATTTGCGCCAAGGTCCTCTATTTCTTCTTTTGTAAAAACTCGCACTGTTGCTGGGGCGGTTCTTATGTTTTCTATTGTTTTTGTTGCCCCAGTTACTATTTCTGATTCAGGATAGAATAAAGAGAGATAGTTTTCTTCTCCTTTAGTCTCATTGCAAAGACAACTAATGGAAGCAACTACTAAAAATGAAATCAAAATGAAAATTATATAAATGTGTCTCATAGCGACCTCCTTATCCTCAACTATAATATATTTTAAAACAACAGGTTTGTCAAGTCATCAAAACCGCTAGGCCCAAAATCCGATATTAATTTGCATCTTTATTTGACGCAGGTAAATGCTACGCA